>CAMAYC010000203.1 GCA_945862125.1 Reyranella massiliensis 521 | reverse complement strand
GGGAACAGCTTTGATGCGCCATCGCCGGGAACCCTGCAAGACGGTCAACCGTTGAGAAGTCGGCGGGTCCTTTATCGATGGCTGGCAAGCTCAAGACCTTCACGACGACCTCGGGCTTCTTCGATCTCGCCGTGGCCGCGCCGTCCATGAAGGCCGCGCTGGACCTGTGGGGCGCCGAGTTCAATCTCTTCACGCACGGCTTTGCGCGACAGACAGACGAGCGGTCGACGGTGGCCGCGACAATGGCCAGGCCCGGCATCGTCCTCCGCCGGCCGGTCGGCACGGACCAGGCCTACTCCGAACATGCGGAAGCCTCGCTCAGCCTGCCCCATCGAAAGGCCAATCGAAAGCCAAAGGCATCGCCGTCGAAGCCCTCACGGCAACGAACCAGGCCGGCGAAGCCGGCAAACGAAAAGGCCGATCGTGCGGCGGCGCTGGCCTACGCACGCGAGCAGCAGCGGCGCGCGCAGCGGTCCCGGCAGGAAGAGGCGGCGCTTCACAAGGAGGCAGAGCGCCGAGACCGCGTCCTCGCCGCGGCCCAGGCGGCGCTGGAGGAAGCCCAGGCCGGCCACGCGCGCACGTTGCGGGAGATCGGCCAGGCGCAGGCCAGGCTCGACCGCAAGGCCTCAGGGGAAGACGCGCGCTGGAAGAAGGAGAAGGACAGGCTGGACGAAGCGTTGCGGCGCGCGCGCGTTCCCCGTCCTCTGAAGGCGGTCTGACGCCGGGCGCGGCCCCAGACGCGGTCTTGGTCGGTCAGCGCGGCAGGATGACGACGAACTCGGTGCCCGGCTTGTGGGGGCGGATCTCGATCGTGCCGTTCAGCTGCTTCACGAACGAGGTGACGATCCGCATGCCCAGTCCCTTCGGCCGGGCAAGGTCGAAGCCCTGGGGCAGGCCCGTGCCTTCGTCGCGCACGGAAATCGAGAGCCTGTCCTCGCCCACGCCGGCAATGCCGACCCGGATCTTTCCACCCTGCGTGCCCCGGTAGGCATGCTTGGCCGCGTTGGCGATCAGCTCGTTCACGACCAGCGCCGCCGAGATGGCGCGATCGGCGGAAACATCGATCTCGTACTGGGCCTCGGTCTGGACGACGCAGTGGCCCACGCTTTCGTCGAGGTCCCTGCAGATTCCCTCGACGTACTTGCCGAGATCCAGCCGCTCGATATCGGCGCCCTGGAAAAGCTGATCGTGGGCCCTGCCCACGGCCGATACGCGGTGCGCCGCCTCTTCCAGATGGAGCGTGAGCACGGGATCGCCAATGTCGCGCGCCTGGAGCTGCAGCATGCTGGTGACGATCATCAGGCTGTTCTTCACCCGGTGGCCCATCTCCTTCAGCAGCACCTGGTGGCGCTCCAGCGCGGCTTCGAGATTGCGCGCGTGGCGCTGGCGCTCGATGGCCATGCCGAGGATGTTTGCCGCACCCTGCAGGAAGGCGAGGTCGTGCTCGACGAACTCGTCCTCCGAGCGGCTGTCGACCTCGAGCACCCCGAACGGCCGGCCGTCGCCCTGCAGGATGACGTTCATCGCCCGGTGGATGCCGTGCTGCACCAGCATCTCGGGCGTGCGGAAGCGCTCCTCGTTCTCGAGATGGTTGGAGATCACCGGCTTGCCGGTATGGAGCGCAAAGCCCGCCGGCGAGGCGAGGTCGGCGCCGATGCTGGCCTTGCCGACGATGCCTTCGTCCCAGCCGACGCCGGCCCGGACCAGCAGGCGGTTCTCGGAGGGGATATGTTCCAGCACCTTGCAGAACTCGGCCCGGAGCGCCTCGGCGGTGAGGCGGGCGGTATCGGCCAGGAGCTTGTCGAAATCGGCGCCCTGCAGGGCGGTCACGCCCAGTTCGGCGAGAATCTCCTGCTGGCGGATACGCTGGCGCAGGGCCCGCAAGGTGAGGTCCGGGGCGTCGCCCGCGGGCTTGGCCTCGACGACCGGGCTGCTGCCGTCATTGGAAGGGCACATGAAAGAGGCCTAACGGCTGGGCCCCGCCCCCACAAGCGCCATCGGCACAGACCTGGACACTCTCAGGGCTGCAGCTGAACAAAGCCGTCCTGCACGAGCTGAACGATCCTGAAATTGGCGCCCGTGTTCACCTTTACCCCGGGCAACAGGTCGGCGTTGGACCAGCGATGCTGCCGCATGGTCTCGGCGCATTCCTCGATCTGGACGCCCTGGGCGATCAGCGCGGCGATCTGCTGCTTGTACGGATTGCCGCCCCGCCAGTTGCGCACGCGATCATAGGCGGCGTCATCGAGAAGCATGTAGCCGGCAGCGCCGTGGAAGATTGCAACAAACCGGGCTGTCGTGCTCGCCGCCTTGAGGCCCGGCACCATGATCCCGAGAAACTGCAGACCGGTCGGCTGATCGCCCTCGAATGCCCTGTGATCCAGATTGAAGACCACCTTGGCTTCCTTCAGGACCACGGGCACGTCGACCCGGATCTCCTGGGCATGTGCCTGCCGCGCCGCGATCCCGGCGGCCAGAATCAGACACAGGGCAATCGCCAACGATGAACCGAAACCACGCATCACGTCACTCCATGGAGGATGGCGCACCCGGCGGTGCACGCGATCAATCTACCGGCCGACGCCACGCGCGGCCAGATTGGCGCTGAAGACAACACCATCGACGCTGGTCAGACGGAGTTTTCCGCCTTGCATCACCGCGGGATCGACCGGCGTCGCCGGAGGCAGGGTGATGACGGCTTGCGCGCCCATCCCCGCCACAAGCCCGTATGGCCCGGTGACGAACCTGTTGTAAGCGAACCTGTTGCGGATGAACGCGGACGGCACGCGCGACAAAGCCAGGCTGTCCCAGGACGAGAGAACGCGCCCATCCGTCGCCACGATTTCGGCCGTCATGATGTGGGCGGGAATGTCGGCCGTGCCGCCATCGAGGTAGATTTCGAATCGCACGGCGCCATCCGGCAGGCGTTCGGCATCGCGGAGCGTGAAGTGATGCGTCGTGGGGCTCACCCGACCGCCGTGGAACGGGGTTACGACCGAGCCGCGATAGTAACTGTAGGTTCCGACGTTGAAGGCCATGGTCGAGGCAACGACGACCAGGGCGAAGTTGCGAAAGCGCTGCTCGCTCAACGGCAGCGGCAGCACGCCTCCCAACCAGCGGAACCAGGGGCGGTTTGCCCAACCGGGATTTCGCTTCAGCAACGCACCGTCGACGGACCAGGCGCCGCCGCCGGCCAGCAGGAGACCTGCGCCCATCGCAAGGTTGCACGACGCCATGGTCCATTCGTCGAGGCAGGTACCGCCCTGCCAGCCGAACATGAGCAACAGCGCGACCGCGAAGCCCATGCTGGCCGCCGCCGCCAGTCGCGTGAACAACCCTGCCAGCAAGGCCATGCCGGCGACCAGCTCGGCGGCGCTGAAGACAATGAGGGCCGGGTAGAGAAGCCAGAAGTGCTCCAGCATGAAAGCAATCAGCCGGTCGGTGCCGAGCAGCGCGCCCGGCATCGCACTCTGAAACTTCATCGCCATCCAGGTGTGCGCGCCCGGATCGAGTTTCTCCGGGTCGTAGATGAAGCGGCGCGAACCACCGCCCCAGAAGACGAAGCCCTGCATGCAGCGAATGACGAGCAACGCCATCGCGGCCTGTTGCCATCGCGTGGACTCGGCGGCTTGCGAGCTTGCTGGCGCTGCGGCCGGGGGTGCCATTTCCATTCTTCGTCCTTCGTGGCTGTGCATGTCCCATGCGCAAGGCGGCTTGGTGACAGGCCGCGACCTGCCGCTCATCCGGCCGGGCGGAGCCCGGCCCTCAACCAATAGCCTTCGACACTCCCGGACATTGCTGCTCAATGTCCTGACGCTCACCCGGCCGGGCGAAGCCCGGCCGCGAGGGACCGCCGAACAGGATCTGCACCAGGCCCGCCACGATGCCGAGCGACACGCCGAACCGCCAGGCCAGGTCGTAGTTGCCAAACAGGTCGAACATCAGGCCGCCGCCCCAGGCGCCCACGACCGAGCCCATCTGGTGGATGACGAACGAGACGCCCAGCAAGGTCGCCATGTTGCGCGTGCCGAAGAGGTCGGCGACGTAGCCCGACACCAGCGGAATGACGCCCAGCCACATCATGCCCATGGCCGCGGCGAAGAGGATGGTGGTGACGGGCGTCGGCGGAAACAGGAAATAGACCATCAGCACGCCGGAGCGGGCGAGATAGGTGAGGCCCAGCAGGACGTTCTTGAGGTAGCGCTGGCCGAGCCAGCCGGCCAGCAGGCAGCCCGCGATGTTGATGCCGCCGATGATGCTGAGCGCCGTGGCGCCCAGCATCGGGTCCTGGCCGCAGAGCGCGAGATAATTCGGCAGGTGCGTGTTGATGAAGATGAGCTGCAGGCCACAGACAAAATGCGTGGCGCAGAGCACGACGAAGCGGCGGTTGCGAAGCGCCTCGGCGATTGCCGCGGCGGCCGAGGCCCGCTGCAGCGACGGCTGCGGCAGGCGGTCGACCCGGCCAGTGATCGCCGCCGCCGGCACGATCGCCAGCGCCAGGATCACGAACAGCGCCGCGCCCCAGCGCCAGTCCCAGACGCCCAGCAGCGCCTGCAGGGCGGGCGCGATCACGAAGGTGCCGACCGAGGAGAAGGCGCCGACGATGCCCAGGATCACGCTGCGCCGCTCGGGCGAGGCGGCCCGCGCCGCCGCCGTCATCGCCAGCGACGAGCCGGTGCAGGCGATGCCGATGCCGATCAACGCCTGCGCCAGCAGGAAGGTCGACGTGCCGGTGGCGGCCGTCATGACCGCCATCGCGGCGACATAGGCGAGCGCCCCCAGCAGCATGACCGGACGCAGGCCCCAGCGATCGGCAATCGCGCCGAGCGGCGCCTGCGCCAGGCCCCAGACGATGTTCTGGACCGCGATCGCGAAGGTGAAATCCGAGGCCGACATGGCGAGCGCCTGCGTCATCGGCGGCAGGAAGAGCCCTAGGCACTGACGCATGCCCATGGCGAGGCTCATCATCACCGAAGCGGCGATCAGGACGTGCAGGGCATTCGCCCGGTTCGCAGCATTTATTCCAGCGTTCATTTGGCTGGCGCGTTTCCTCTTTTGGCCAGCCTGCCCGGATCGGGGCCTGGGTCAAGAGTCACTGCTCGGCGCTACCGCCAGGCAAACAGGATCGGCCGCGGACCCTTCCGGTATTTTGCCCCGCATGGGTCTAGAGTGCATGGGTCTAGAGTGATGGGGAACCCAGGAGAGCGCCGGATGACCTTCAAGACAATTCTCGTCGATTGCGATGCAGACGAAGCGGTCGCGCATCGCCTCAATCTTGCCGCCCTGTTGAGCGCGCGGTTCGGCGCCCACCTCATCGCGCAACATGCGCGGCCGCCCTTCGTGGCGCCCGCCTTCGGCGACGGCACCTTTCCGATGGACGACCTTTATCGTGCCTACGAAAGCGAGATCTCGGGCCAGCAGGACACAGCCCGCGCCGCCTTCGACAAGGCGGTCAAGGGCCAGGACATCGCCGCCGAGTGGCGCCTGGCCGAGGGCTACCCCGACAGCGCGCTGGTGATCGCGGCGCGCTACGCGGACCTGGTCGTGGTCGGGCAGCAGCCGCCCGCGCCCGCCCGGCCGACGTCGACGCCGTCCGACCTTGCGGAGACCACCGCGCTGGCGTCAGGCCGCCCGGTCCTCGTCGTTCCCCATGGCGGCGTTGCGACGCCACCGGGCCGGAAGATCATGCTGTGCTGGAATGCCAGCCGCGAGTCGACCCGCGCGGCGACCAGCGCCCTGCCGTTCCTGAAAGCGGCCGGGGAGGTCGTCGTTCTGACGGTGGATGCCACGCAGTCGTCGTCCGGCCACGGCTCGGAACCCGGTGCCGATGTCGCCCTGTGGCTCAGCCGCCATGGCGTGAAGGTCGAGGTCCAGCGGGAGACGTCTCCCGACGACGACGTCGGCAAGGTGATGCTGTCGCGTGCCGCCGACTACGGCGTCGATCTGATCGTGATGGGCGTGTACGGCCATTCGCGGGTCCGCGAATTCGTCCTGGGCGGCGCGAGCCGCTCGATGCTGGCCGGCATGACCGTTCCCGTCCTGATGGCGCACTAGAGCGACCTGAAGGCGACCTGGTCCTAACCGACGTGCCGCTGGTTCGCCGGCGGCGACCCCCGCGCACCGCCGAGGCGTTGCTGGCCCGTCAGCGACAGCGCAAGACCCGTCCGGGATTCCTCGACCAAGCCGAGGCGCTTCAGGCGCGTGACGTCGGCTTCGCGCAAACTCCTTGGATGGGCATCGCCGTTGGCGATCCGGCGCAGGGTGGT
>CAMAYC010000202.1 GCA_945862125.1 Reyranella massiliensis 521 | reverse complement strand
GACATCCTGGTGGATTCGGCCGGCATCGCCGATCCCAAGGAGAAGGCCAAGATCGCCCGTGAACTGGGCATCGACCGGCCGATCTTCGACCAGTACATCCACTGGATCGGCGGACTGGCGCAGGGCGATCTGGGCTTTGCCTACGTGTCGGAGCGGCCGGCGATCGAGGAGATCGCTCCGCGCATCCCGATCAGCGCCAAGCTCGCGGGCCTGGCGCTGTTCTTCTCGGTGATCCTGGGTGTCCCGCTGGGCGTCATCAGCGCGGTACGCCAGAATACCGGGCTCGACTATTTCCTGCGCGTGCTCAGTCTCAGCGGCCTGTCGTTGCCATCTTTTTGGCTTGGCCTACTGATCCTGATGGCATCGGTCCAGTGGTTCGGGGTGATCCCGATCTACACCAACGAACCGCGAAGTATAATCGACGAGTTCCTGCTGCTGAGCATTCCGGCCGCCGCGGTGGGCTTCCGAAGTTCGGCGTTGATCATGCGGCTGACGCGATCCTCGATGCTCGAGGTGCTGCGCCAGGACTATATCCGCACCGCCCGGTCGAAGGGCGCGTCGCAGACCTCGGTAAACTACGATCATGCGCTGCGCAACGCGCTCCTGCCGGTGGTCACCATCATCGGCATCGAGGCGGCGTTCCTGGTCGGCGGGCTGATCGTCACCGAGACCGTGTTCAACATTCCCGGCGTCGCACGCTTCCTGGTCGAGGCGATCCTGTGGCGCGACTATCCGATCGTGCAGAACCTGGTGATGCTGATTGCCTTCGTGGTGATCGTCGTCAATTTCCTGGTCGACATGGCCTACATGGCCCTCGACCCCCGCATCAAGTACGCGGACTGAGGCGGATATGACGGTCATCGACCATGAGGCAGCACTCTCCCGCGCCGGGGCCAACGTCACCGGCTGGTGGAGCCGCATTCTCTTCTTCACCCGCCGCTACCCTCTGGGCGCCGTCGGCGCGCTGATCGTCGTGATCTTCGTCCTGACGGCTGTCTTCGCCAATTTCATTGCGCCGTACGACCCGACATCGACCAACGCGCGCGCCTCGCTGGCAGTGCCCGGCGCGGCGTACTTTCTCGGTGCCGACTTCATGGGCCGCGATATGTTCAGCCGCATTGTCTTCGGTGCGCGCATCTCGCTCACCGTCGGGCTCGGCGCCACCCTGCTGGGCGGGATCCTCGGTGTCACGATCGGGCTGATGTCGGGTTATCTCGGCGGCTGGATCGATCTCGCCACCCAGCGCGTCATGGACGTCATGCAGTCGCTGCCGCTTCTGGTGATGGCGCTGGTGATGGCTGCCTCGCTCGGGCCGTCGCTGGAGAATACCATTATCGCCATCGCCATCCCGCTGGTGCCGACCGTGGCCCGCGTCGTGCGCTCCAGTACACTGTCACTGCGAGAACAGCCCTTCGTCGAGGCGGCGCGCGCCGTCGGCATGGGCGAAGGGCGTATTGCCGTGCGCCACGTTCTGCCCAATACGCTGGCGCCACTCATCGTTCTCGGCACGGCGCAGCTCGGTTCTGCGATCCTGACCGAAGCCTCGCTTTCCTTCCTCGGCCTCGGCATTCCCGAGCCTTATCCGTCGTGGGGGCGCATGTTGTCGGAGTCGGCCGCCGAGTACGTGCGTACCGCGCCGTGGCTGGTGATCTTCCCCGGCGTCGCCATCAGCCTCACCGTCTTCGGCACCAACCTGCTGGGCGATGCGCTGCGCGACATTCTCGATCCCAGAGAGCGCACATGAGCGCTCTTCTCGAGGTCGAAGACCTCGGCACGTGGTTCTACACACGGCAGGGGATCGTGAAGGCGGTCGACGGTGTCGACTTCCAGGTCGCCGCCGGCGAGACCCTGGGGATCGTCGGTGAATCGGGCTGCGGCAAGAGCATGACGGCGCTGTCGCTGATGCGCCTGATCCCTGATCCGCCCGGTCGTATCGTGTCGGGATCGGTCAAGTTGGGTGGACGCGATCTTCTCAAGATCAGCGAAGAAGAGATGCGCAGCGTGCGCGGCAACGAGATTTCGATGATCTTCCAGGAGCCGATGACGTCGCTCAATCCGGTGATGACCATCGGCAAGCAGATCGCCGAGGCGCTGATCCTGCACCGCAATCTCGATCGCAGGGCGGCGCTGAAGCGCGCGATCGAGATGCTGGATCTGGTGCGCATTCCCGAACCGGCACAGCGCTCCAAGGAATACCCGCACCAGCTTTCGGGCGGCATGCGGCAGCGCGCCATGATCGCCATGGCGCTGGCGTGCAATCCCAAGCTGCTGATTGCCGACGAACCCACCACAGCGCTCGACGTCACCATCCAGGCGCAGATCCTGCAGCTGATCGTCGAGCTGCAGCGCGAGTTCGGCGCGGCGGTGATCCTGATAACCCACGATCTCGGCGTGATCGCCGAGACCGCCAAGCGGGTGATCGTCATGTATGCTGGCCGCAAGGTCGAGGAAGCCGAGGTCGGCGAGTTGTTCGCCCAGCCGCTGCACCCCTACACGGTGGGGCTGCTGGCGTCGATCCCGCGGCTCGACCTGATGCGCGGCGAAACCGAACGCCGGACCGAGCGCCTGCAGGAAATCCCCGGCATCGTGCCGCCATTGTTCGACCTGCCGCAGGGTTGCGCCTTCGCGCCGCGCTGCGGGAAGGCCGACGATCTCTGCCGGCGCGAGCGGCCGGCCTATGAACAGAAGCGGACAGGCCACTGGGCGGCCTGCTGGCACAGCAATGGCTGAGTCCAACGTTCCCGTCCTCGCGGTCAAGGACCTCAAGAAGCATTTCCCGATCCGCAAGGGCCTGCTGCGGCGTCATGTCGGGAACGTCTATGCCGTCGACGGCATCAGCTTCACCATCGGCGTCGGCGAGACGCTGGGCCTGGTGGGCGAGAGCGGCTGCGGCAAGACCACCGCCGGCCGCACCGTGCTTCGCCTGACCGAGCCGACATCGGGTTCGATCGAGGTCGGCGGCACCGAGATCACCGGCCTGTCCAAGGCAGATCTGCGGCCCTACCGGCGGCAGATGCAGATCATCTTCCAGGACCCTTTTTCCTCGCTCAATCCGCGCATGTACGCGGGCGATATCGTGGGCGAGCCGTTGCTGGTTCATGGCGTGTCGTCCAAGAAGGAGCGGGCAGAGCAGGTTGCCGCCCTGTTTGCGCGCGTCGGCCTCAGGCCGGCTCAGATGAGCAACTACCCGCACCAATTCTCGGGCGGCCAGCGTCAGCGCATCGGAATCGCTCGCGCGCTGGCGTTGGGCCCCAAGCTGATCGTGGGCGACGAGCCGGTGTCGGCGCTCGACGTCTCGATCCAGGCACAGGTGATCAACCTCCTCAAAGACCTGCAGCGCGAGCGGCAGCTTTCATACCTGTTCATTTCGCACAATCTCGCCGTGGTCGAGCACATCAGCCACCAGATCGCGGTGATGTACCTCGGCCGCATCGTCGAGTACGCCGACACCCGCTCGATCTTCACCCGCGCCCAGCATCCCTACACCGAGGCCCTGCTATCGGCAGTGCCGGTCCCCGACCCCGCCATCAAGCGGAAGAAGCTGGTCCTGCAGGGCGATGTGCCGAGCCCGGTGAAGCCTCCGCCCGGCTGCCACTTCCACACCCGCTGCCCCTATGCCGTTGCCCGCTGCCGGATCGAATCTCCTCCGCTGCGCGAAATCGCGCCGGGGCATCACGTTTCCTGCCATCTGCGGTAAGATGCTTCCGCTGCGTTGGAGAGGGCGGAGGACGAAATGGCTGAGTGGGATTACATCATTGTCGGTGGCGGATCGGCTGGCTGCGTTCTGGCCAACCGGCTAAGTGAGGATTCGACAACGAAGGTTCTTCTGCTTGAAGCAGGGCCGCGCGACAGGTCGATGTGGATCGACATCCCGGCCGGCTTCACCAAGCTGCTAAACCACCAGAAGTTCAACTGGAACTTCGAGATGGAGGCGGAGGAAGGTATGGCCAACCGCCGCATTCCCTGCCCACGTGGCCGCACGCTCGGCGGTTCGAGCTCGATCAACGGCATGCTCTATGTGCGCGGCCAGCCGCTCGACTACGACACCTGGGGCCAACTCGGCAATCGCGGCTGGTCCTACGAGCAGGTGCTGCCCTACTTCAAGAAGTCCGAGCATTTTGAGCGGGATGGCGACGACAGCCGCGGCAAAGGCGGCCTGTTGAACGTCGCCGAGATGCGCGAGACGCACGAACTCTGCGATGCCTTCATCGATGCCGCCGAGGCGAGCGGGTTCCCGAAAAACAAGGACTACAACAACGGCAACCAGGAAGGCTTCGGCTACTACCAGGTGACGATGAAGGACGGCAAACGCTGGTCGACGGCGCGCGCCTTCCTCGATCCGGCGCGCAACAGGCCCAATCTGAAAATCGAAACCGACGCGCTGGTGGCCAACGTGATCCTGGAAGGCAAGCGCTGCGTCGGCGTCGCTTATTCGGTGCACGGCCAGAAGCGCGAGGCGCGGGTCAACCGCGAGGTCATCGTGTCGTGCGGCTCGGTCCAGTCGCCGGGCGTGCTGGAACATTCCGGCATCGGCCAGCCCGAGCTGCTGCGCCGGCACGGCATCGAGGTAAAGCACGAGTTGAAGGGAGTCGGCGAGAATTACGGCGACCACTTTGCGCCGCGCATGAACTGGCGCGTCAAGGACATGAAGACGCTGAACGAGCAGACGCGCGGCCTCAGCCTGGTGAAGGAAGTCCTGAAATACTACGCCACGGGAAAGGGGGCGCTCAGCCTCACCGCCGGCGTCGTCTATGGCTTCGTGCGCACGCGGCCCGGCCTCGAATCGCCCGACATGCAGTTTCACATGGCGCACGCCAGCTACGATTCGGCCCAGAAGCGCATGTTGGAGAAGGATCCGGGCATGACGGTGGTGATCGGCCAGTGCCGGCCCGACTCTCGCGGCTCGATCCACATCAAGTCGTCGACGCCGGGCACCGAGCCTGCGATCCGGCCGAACTTCCTGTCGGCCCAGACCGACCGCGACGCCACGGTGGCGGGCATGCAGATCGCCCGCAAGATCATGCAGAATCCCAAGATCGCCCGGTATGTCGCCTTCGAGAACAATCCCGGCGACAAGGTACAGACCTACGACGAATGGCTCGACTTCGCTCGCCGCACCGGCCAGACGACCTACCACGTCATCGGCACCTGCAAGATGGGCCACGACCCGATGGCCGTGGTCGACGACCGGCTGCGGGTGCACGGCATTGCCGGCCTGCGGGTCATCGATGCCTCGATCATGCCGACCGTGACCTCGGGCAATACCAACGCCCCCACCATCATGATCGCCGAAAAGGGGGCGGACATGATAAAGGAAGATGCCAGGATGGGATTGAAGGCCGCCGCCTGAGGCCCAGGGTGAGAGACGTGGGAGAATTGCGATGAAGCTGTTTGGGTCCACACTGGCCGTTCTGGGGCTGAGCCTCGCCGTCGCCGCCTGCATGCCCGCGCCGCCGGCCACCGTCAGCAAGGAATCCCTCCTGTCGTCGTCCGGCTTCAGGACGATCACGCTGAAGACACCGGGGCAGATTGCGGCGTTCAAGGCCCTGCCGGCACAGCAACTCACGCAGAAGACCTACAAGGGCAAGAACGTCTGGGTATATCCCGATCAAGCCGTCTGCGGCTGTCTCTATATCGGCAACCAGAGCGCCTACAGTGCCTACATAAAGTCAGCCCGTGCGAAGATGATCAAGGAAGCAATCGACGCCAACGACTCCGATAATCCGTACAGCCCAACGAGTTTCAACAACATGCTGGACGCTGACTGGGCCAACGATCCGGAAGCCTACGGACTCTACGAGGACTGGTAGAGCACGATTTAGTCCTGGGTGGCGGGCTCGCCCAGCGACAGCATCAACCGGTTGGCCCAGTTGAAGAACGAGGCAGCGCCGATCAGGTCGGCGATCGCCGCATCATCGAGCCCGACTTGGCGCAGGCGTTCGATATGCGGCGGACCGAAGGTAATCGGCAGCGTCGTCAGCGCCACCGAGGCCGCCACGATAGCTTCCCAACGCTCGTCGAGCTTGGCGCCGACGCCCTCGTCGAGCAGGCGCTGGACGTCGTCGGTGCGCTTGGAATAGGTCGCGGCGAAGCGGGCATGTACCGAGGCGCAATAGATGCAGCCGTTCAGCCGTGAAGTGGCAGCGGCGGCCAGTTCGCGCTCCGCCCGCGGCAGGCCGGCCTCGGGATTGTAGAAGATGTCCTTGTCGGTCCGGGTGCGGGCTTCCAGCACGTCGGGATCGCGCGCCAGCAACCTGAAATAGGGTGATTTCACGCGCGAGGCATCGACCAG
>CAMAYC010000201.1 GCA_945862125.1 Reyranella massiliensis 521 | reverse complement strand
GCCGCGGCGCCGAAAATCCCGACCACGGAAGCAACGCCCCTCAGGTTGCCGAGGTGACGCGTGCCGAAATGCTCGGCAAGGCCCGCGCCCTGGACGACGTGCAGGACGCCGAGCCCGGCTCCGAGTGCGGTGGCGTAGGCGGCGCCGGCAAGGAAATCAGGTACCGCCATCACGCAGCCGACGGTCAGCGCCAGCAGGGCCAAACCCAGCATGCCGACCCGTTGGGTGCCGTAGCGGTCAACCAGCACGCCGCCACCGAGGACGCAGACGACCTGCGAGACCGTGACTACGCCCAGCAGGGCGATGGCGCTCGCGCGCGTCAGGCCGGCCTCCTGTAGCACCCGGACATGATCGAGCAGCAGCGCGGTGCCGACCGCATTGGCGAGAATGCCGATCGCCAGCAGGTACCAGAACATCAACGTCCGGCGCGCCTCGGCCAGCGACGAACCCGTGATCTTCAGAGTCTCCTTCGCCGACGCGGCCCGGCCAAAGTCCGGCAGCAGGCCATAGGTCTGCGGCCGGTTGCGGAACAGGAGCAGGCCGAGCGGCAACATGATCGCAACCACTGCCACGCCGAGCGCGAGGTAGGAGGTTCGCCAGCCATAGGCCTGGGTCACCTGCTCGGCCACGCCGGGAATGACAAGGCCGCCGACGGCGAGCCCCATCATCGAGATCGCGTTGGCCCGGCCACGAAACCGGTCGAACCACAGATTGATCATGTGCCCGCTGACCAGGCTCAAGCCGCCAATCGCCGTGCCGCGCAGCAGCGTGAACGCGACGCCCAGGCTCCACGAGCCGTGCGCCCACGCCACGACGGCGCAGGCTGCACCCAGAGCCACGACAACGAACCCGATCGCATTGCGCGGGCCGTAGCGATCCACCAGACGTCCGATGTACGGCGCCGGGAGGATGCCGAGCAGCGTGCCCATGCTGTAGAGCAGCAACACCCGTTCGCGCGGCAGGCCGAGGTCGGCGACGATATGGTCGATGAAGACCGACACGCCGACCGTTTGCCCCGGCGTCGTCATGAAGACGCCGGCCATGCCGGCGGCGAGCACGAACCAGCCCGGATGGAGCCTGGTCAACTCGCCCGGCGCAGCGCCGTCGCGGGCAGGTCGTCCTCGAAGCCCTTGCAGCATTCCTCGCGGAGAAATTCCATCACGGCGGTAAGCTGCCGGTGCTTCGCGCGGCAAATGACCTCGCGGCCGAGCTTCTCCTGCGCGACCAGGCCGACTCTGACCAGGCCGCCGAGATGGAAGGCCAGGGTCGATGCCGGTACGCCCAGGCGGCTTTGGATGTCGCCGATATTCATGCCGTCCAGGCCCGCCCGGACCAGCAGCCGGTAAATGTCCAGCCGGGTCAGGTTGCCCAGCTCCGACAGGCATTGCGCGGCGGTCTTGCGGTTCATGGCGCGAGACTACCGGTGAACAGCACGGAAAGAAACTATAAACCTAGTGATGTAGGGTGAAATGCGTAACACCTTCAGACTTGCTGATCGTCGCACAATCGACGCCCGACCGTGGAGGGTCTGCGCGGATCATGGACGGCCCATGCCTTTTGCCTATTGGCTTGGCATGCCCCGGGCACGCTTGAAAGCGTCGCGGTCATCCCTACGCTTCTGTGGCTCCCCGATCAGGTACTTCACGAGCTGTTGCACTATCAGCGTCGAGAAGTGAGCTGTTGCCTTTCGATTGTAGGCCCGGTTGGAAGTCCCGCCGCCTTCCATTCCGGAAACCCATCTTCCAGTCGCTTGATGTCGTAGCCCTTGGCGCGCAACGCGGCGACGGCCTCGAACGACAGCACGCAGTAGGGGCCGCGACAGTAGGCGACAATCTGCGTGTCCGTCGGCAGTTCGGCGAGACGTCGTTCGAGATCGGCGAAGGGAATGTTGAGCGCGCCCGGCAGATGGCCCAGCGCGAATTCGTCTTCCGGACGCACGTCGAGCAACATCGCACTGCCGTCGTCGAGCCGCTTCACAAGCGCTTCGCGCGATACCGGCTCCAGTGAGTCGAGCCTGTTGAAGTAGTCCGAGACAATGCCGCGCACTTCGGCGCGGCTGTGTTCGGCATAGCGCCGCAACGCCCCCAGCAGTTCGATCACCGGACCGTCGCCCAGTTGGTAGAGGATCCGCTTGCCGTCGCGGCGCGAGCGCACGAAGCCGGCGCGCCGCAGCACCTGCAGGTGCTGCGAGGCGTTGGCGAGAGAGAGACCGGTGAGCTGGGCCAGACGCTCGACCGAGCGCTCGCCCTGCGCGGCATGTTCCAGCAATTCCAGCCGGTTTCCCTGGCCCAGCACGCGGGCTAGCTCGGCGAACTGCTCGAAGATCTCGGTCTTTGGATTTATCATTCAATCAATAACTTGACTGATTGAATGAATCCCGTCAAGCCAGTAGATGTCTGAAAAGTAAGAGGAAACTCCCCATGGCCGGACCCCCCTGGCTTGGCTCGATGCACCGACAGGTGCTGTTGCTCGCCACCGCGCAGGCGCTATTCCAGACGACGTCCGTGCTGGTGATGACCGTCGGCGGCCTGGCCGGCGGCCTGATTGCGCCGTCGCCGCAACTGGCGACCGCGCCCATCGCGGCGATGTTCCTCGGCACGGCGGTCGCGACGTTTCCGGCATCGCTCTGGATGGCGCGGGTCGGACGTCGTCGCGGCTTCGTCGCCGGCGCCCTGTTGGGCGCGACGGGTGGCGCCTGCGCAGCCATCGGCCTGTGGGTGGGCTCCTTGGCGGTGCTCGCCCTGGGCACCTTCCTCGTCGGTACCTATCAGGCGTTCGCTCAGTTCTATCGCTTCGCCGCCAGCGAAGTCGCCGACGAGACTTTCCGCTCGCGCGCGATCTCGCTGGTGCTGGCCGGCGGCATCGTGGCGGCGCTGGCCGGTCCACTGCTCGGCCGGCTGGGCGGCCCGCTGCTCACCCCCGAATACGTCGGCTCCTTCCTCCTGCTCGCGATCGTCTCGCTGGTCGCCGCCGGTCTGCTGCTCGGCGTGCGCATCCCGATGCCGAAGGCCGAGACCGGTGTCGCCGCAGCGGCCCGGCCGTGGCGCGTGATCGTCTCGCAACCTGCCTATCTCGTGGCGCTGTTCGGCGCGGCGACGGGATACGGCGTCATGATCCTCGCCATGACGGCGACGCCGATCGCGATGCTCCATCACGATCACGGACTCGCCGCGGCGACGACGGTCATCCAGCTCCACGTGTTGGGCATGTTCCTGCCCTCCTTCTTCACCGGCTCGCTGATCGCGCGCTTCGGCGTGCTACACGTCATGCTGGCCGGTGTCGCGCTGCTTGCCGGGCATGTCCTCATGACGCTGACGGGGACGGCCTTCGAATCGTTTGCCGGCGCGCTTGTCATGTTGGGCGTCGGCTGGAACTTCCTCTACATCGGCGGCACGACCCTGCTAACGACGACCTACGGTGCTGCCGAGAAAGGCCGTGCCCAGGCAACCAACGACATGAGCATCTTCGCCACGGGGCTGGCCTGCTCGCTCGGCGCCGCCGCGCTCCTGCAGGCGTTCGGTTGGCAGATGCTCAATCTGCTGCTGCTGCCGTGGCTCGCTGTGGCGGCGCTGGCACTGCTCTGGCTGGGCTACCGGCGACGCCGGACCGTTGCCGTGGCGCACGCCGACTGAGCCGCAACATGTCGAACGAACCCGTCATCCGCGTGGCCTTCTTCCTCGGCGTCTTCATCGTCGTGGCCGCTTGGGAGGCAATGGCACCGCGACGGCAGCGGCTGCTTTCGCGCTGGACACGCTGGCCGGCCAACCTCGGCATCGTGGCCCTGAACACCGCACTGGTGCGCCTCCTGCTGCCGACCACGGCCGTCGCCTTCGCGCTTCTGGTCGAGCAACGCGACTGGGGCCTGCTGAACAATATCGACCTGCCGCACTGGCTGGCCGTGGTCCTCGCCATCCTCGTCCTCGATCTTGCGATCTACCTGCAGCACATCATGTTCCACGCCGTTCCGGTCCTGTGGCGGCTGCACCGGATGCATCATGCCGATCTCGACCTCGACGTCACGACGGGCGCCCGCTTCCATACGATCGAGATTCTGGCATCGATGGTCCTCAAGCTGGCTGCCATCGCCGCGTTGGGCGCGCCTGCGGTTTCCGTGCTGGCCTTCGAGATCCTCCTCAACGCGACCTCGATGTTCAATCACGCCAACATCCGCCTGCCTCCGGGTTTCGACCGCGTGTTGAGATGGCTGTTGGTGACACCCGACATGCATCGCGTGCACCACTCGATCCGGCGTGAGGAGACCGACAGTAATTTCGGCTTCAACCTGCCATGGTGGGATCGCCTGTTCGGAACCTATCGCACTCAGCCGGTGGACGGGCACGAGGGCATAACCATCGGCATCCCCCAGTTCCGCGACCCGAGAGAGTTGCGTCTGGACCGCATGCTGCTGCAGCCGTTGCGCTCCGGTGACTCGTCGCTTTGAGACGACTCGATCACCCTAGATGCCTGTGTGGGCTCGGATGACGATCACGACGAGTCGTCATCGTGCGATCTTCGCTAGTGCTTGTGGACCGGGCCGGAGCCTTTCGAGTTGTAACCGCGCAGGGTCTCGTATGCCGCTAACTGTGCTTCTGTTAGCGTCGCACGGGTCGCGAGATGCGTGCGCAGATGAACGGCCCGCAGCTGGCCGTAAAGTGCGGCGAGTACCGCCGTGGCTTGATCGATTGCTTCGGCATTGGCAGTGCCCGACTTGAAGAGCGCATCCAGCGCTGCTTCCCGGGCGATGACCTGTTCACCAAGGGCAATGGCCTCGGCGCGCATCGCTTCGACCTGCTGGCGCAGCGCCTCCCTTTGTTCCGCACTCAATCCGAGCGCGCCGTCGTTCTCCAGAACGTGCATCGGACCGGGATAGCGATTGAGTTCCGCCGGCAGCGCCATGCCCATGCCGCGTCCGGCGCGCAGGTTGGCAGTTTCCTCGGCGGACAGGGCCTTGATCGGTCGATCTTTCAGCGCGGCATAGGGTTGCGATTGAGCGTGGACGGTGCCCGCCAGGATCAGCGTTGCCGTGGTGGCGGCGGCCAACATCTTAAACATCGATCTTCTCCTTAGTGGACCAGGAGCCTTGCGCCGGCGATCACCAGGATCGCGGCCAGGACATAGCGGGTCGTTCTCTCGGACATGAAGCGTTGGCCGATCATGGTCCCGGCGATGGCGCCCGCCAAGGCGGCAAAGGCATAGAGTCCGACATCCGCCGTTGGACGTTGCCCGGCCGCCAAGACGCCGACGAGCCCGGTGATCGAATTTCCAAGGATGAAGGGCGCGGACAAAGCGGCTGCCTGCCGCGCGGTTGCCCAGCCGAGGCCAATCAGGGCAGGCGCCAGAAACACACCGCCGCCGACGCCGGTAATGCCAGACGCAAAGCCAGCGAGGCCGCCCACGATTGCTGCACGCACGGTGCCTGGCGATATAGCTTCCCGGACATACCACTTCGTCACCAGCATGGCGGCGGCGAAGAGCATGATGCCGCCGGTGAGCGTGTAGTAGATCGCGCTGTCGAGGACGACCAGCCCGCCGAGGAAGGACGCCGGCAGAGATGCGGCGCCGGCGGCGGTGAGCAGACGCCAGTCGATGGCGCCGCCGGCGTGCAGCCGCCAGGTCGCATAGCCCGCGGCCACGATGTTGAGGATCAAGGCGGTCGGGCGAAGTTCGGCTGCCGGTACGCCCAGGACCGCCATGATTGCAAGAAATGCCGTTCCGCCGGCTTGTCCCACCGTCGCATAGACTAGGGATACCGCCACCAGAAGGATCGGGATGATCAAGGGGCTCACGGCGCTTTATGGCATGGAGGCCGGTTCGGTCGCTATTTCCGCGTCCATGGCTAGACCCGGCGCCCGGATTCAGGCGTATTGCCGGAATGGCGATCCTCCTCGAGTCGACCCTGATCTGCCCGTCGTGCGGCGCCACGAAGGGCGAGAAAATGCCGACGAACGCCTGCCAATTCTTCTACGAGTGCGTCGGCTGCAAGACACTGCTCAAGCCTAAGCCCGGCGACTGCTGCGTCTTCTGTTCCTACGGGACTGTTCCCTGTCCGCCAATCCAGGAGGGCGGGGGCGACGATTGTTGCCGGTCTGAGCAATGAACCTGTCAGCCGTGTTCCTCGCCATCGGTTCGGCCGTTCTTTTTGGCCTCGCGGCACCCGTGGCGAAATTCCTCCTCGAAACGTCCGATCCCTGGGTGCTCGCCGGCATCCTCTATTGCGGGGCGGGTGTCGGTTTGCTTGTGGTGCATGTCGTGCTCCGGGGGATCGGTTCGTTGGCCGAGGCGCAGCTCACGCGTCGTGAACTTCCCTGGCTCGGCGCTGCCGTGATGTGCGGCGGCGTGCTGGGCCCTGGCCTTCTTCTGCTGGGTCTGGCGCGGGTCAGCGCTTCGGCCGCGTCGCTTCTTCTCACCCTGGA
>CAMAYC010000200.1 GCA_945862125.1 Reyranella massiliensis 521 | reverse complement strand
CAGCTCGCCGACTCGCTCTTCAAGTTCGACGGCCCCGACCCCAGCCAGATGCGGCGCGGCGGAAACTGAAGCGCTATACTCCCCGCGTGAAACGACGCGGGGACAGGCAAACGTGAGTGGTTTGATCGTGCGGGCCTCGACCGAGGCCGATGTGGCGCGTTGCGCCGAAATCTACGGACATCATGTGCTGCATGGCACGGCCTCCTTCGAGGTCGATCCGCCGGACCTCGATGAAATGAAGAAGCGGCGCGCCGCCGTTCTCGATCTCGGCCTGCCGCATCTGGTGGCCGAACGCGACGGCCGGGTGATGGGCTACGCCTATGCCGGCAACTGGCGGCCAAGGCCCGCCTACAAATTCTCGGTCGAGGATTCGATCTACATCGACAAGGACGCGGTGGGCCAGGGTGTCGGCAAGGCGCTGCTGCCGGCGCTGATCGACCAATGCGCGGCGCTGGGCAAGCGCCAGATGGTGGCGGTGATCGGCGACTCGGCGCAGACACCGTCGATCCGCCTCCACGCCTCGTGCGGTTTCGAGATGACCGGCACCCTGAAAAGCATCGGCTTCAAGTTCGGCCGCTGGCTCGACAGCGTGCTGATGCAGCGCGCGCTGGGTGCCGGCGACGCTGTGCCTCCGGCGGGGCGCTGACATGCGCCTCATCGACTATTTCGACCGCGGCGCCGATCGCTTTCCCGAGCGCCATTGCCTGCATGACGGCCTCAGGGGCTGGACATATGCCGAGGTGCGCGGCCAGACCCATCGCGTCGCCAACGGCCTGCTGGCGGCAGAACTCGGGCGCGGTGCGAAGGCTGCCGTCTACAGTCCCAATCACGCTGCCGCCTATGCCTGCCTGCTGGGTATCGTGCGCGCCGGCGTCACCTGGGCGCCGGTCAATGCGCGCAATGCGCTCGAGGAAAATCTCTACATCCTGAACAACACGGATGTGGCTTTCCTCTTCTACCATTCGAGTTTCGAGGCCTCGCTGCCGCGCATCAAGGAGGCCTGCCCCAAGATCAAGGACTTCGTCTGCCTCGATCAGCCGTCGTTCGAGACCTGGCTCGGCGTGCAGAAGCCCGAGGCGCCCGACCTTCCCGACGATCCCGATGGCGTTGCGTTTCTCGCGAGTTCGGGCGGCACGACTGGTCGGCCCAAGGGCGTGCAGATCACCAACCGCAACATCGAGACCATGAACTCGATCTTCTGGGCCTGCATGCCGCTCGAGGCGCCGCCGGTCCATCTCATGGTGGCGCCGATGACGCACGCGGCCGGCGTCTGCTCCTTTCCCATGCTGCCGTTCGGCGGCACCAACATCTTCATGGGCACGGCCGATCCCGGCGGCATCCTGGCCGCGATCGAGAAGCACAAGGTCACGCACATCTACATGCCGCCGACCCTGATCTACATGCTGCTCGCCCATCCCGACGTGAAGAAATACGACTACAGCTCGCTGAAGAATCTGGTCTATGCCTCGGCGCCGATGTCGGTCGACAAGCTGGTGGAAGCGATCGAGGTCTTCGGCCCGGTGCTGACCCAGACCTACGGCCAGGCTGAGGCCTGCATGATCTGCACGTTCTTTTCGCCCGAGGATCACGTCGAAGCGTTGAAGGGCAACAACCGCCATCGCCTCGCGAGCTGCGGCAAGATCTCGCCGCTGGTCCGGCTGGAAGTCATGGACGAGGAGGGCCGGATCCTGCCGCGCGGCCAACGCGGCGAGATCGTGGTGCGTGGCGGCCTCGTCATGTCAGGCTACTACAATAACGCCAAGGCGACCGAGGAAGCCTCGACCTTCGGCTGGCATCATACCGGCGACATCGGCGTCATCGACGAAGACGGCTTCGTCTACATCGTCGATCGCAAGAAGGACATGATCATCTCGGGCGGCTTCAATGTCTTCCCGAGCGAGGTCGAGCAGGTGCTGTGGAGCCATCCCGCGGTGCAGGATTGCGCCGTCATCGGCGTGCCCGACGATAAATGGGGCGAGGCGGTGAAGGCGGTGGTCGAGCTCAAGCCCGGCGCCACCGTGGCGGCCGAGGAACTGATCCATCTCGCCAAGGAAAAGCTCGGTGGTGTGAAGGCACCCAAGTCGGTCGACTTCATCGCCGCCCTGCCGCGCAGCCCCGTCGGCAAGGTGCTGAAGAAGGACCTGCGTGCGCCGTACTGGGCCGGCCATGACCGCAAGATCTGAAAGCCCTGCAAGACCGGAAGGGCGGAAAGCCTAGTGCTGGCCTGGTGGCGACGCCTGCCGCCCAACGTGCAGGGCGCCCTGTGGCTGGTCAGCGGCGGCTTCATCTTCACTTCTACCGGCGTCATGATCCGGCTGCTCTCGGAGCAGATCGACAGCGTGCAGACGGCCTTCTTCCGCGCCGTCATCGGCCTCGTGCTGCTGCTGCCCATGATCCTGACCGGCCGCGTGGTCCCCTGGCACTCCAAGCGCCTCGCCGGCCATTTCTGGCGCACTTTCATGGGCACCGTTTCGATGGTGCTGGGCTTCTATGCCGTGTCGATGCTGCCGCTGGCCGATGCGACGGCCATCGCCTTCTCGCAGCCGCTGTTCTCGGTCCTGGTCGCCGTCGTGCTCGCCAAGGAGAAAGTCCGCTGGCGACGCTGGACCGCGACCATCGTGGGCTTCGCGGGCGTGCTGGTGATGGTGCGGCCGGGCGAGGGCAGCCTGCAGCTCGGCGCGCTGATTGCGCTCGCCAACGCCGCCACGGTGGCGATCTCGATCCTTCTGGTGAAGCGGCTGTCGGGCTCCGAGACGCCGCTGATGATCCTCACGCAGTTCGCCATCTTCTCGACCCTGCTGCTGGCGCTGCCGGCGATCTGGGTGTGGCGCTGGCCCGATCTGTGGGGCTGGACGCTGGCGATCGGCATCGCGCTTGCCGCCACCGTCGGTCAGTATTTCTGGGTGCAGGCCTTCAAGGCCGGCGAGATGTCGGCGGTGGCGCCGTTCGAATACCTCCGCCTGCCGTTCGCGGTGTTCGTGGGCTGGCTGATGTGGGGCGAGATGCCGGTGGTCTGGACCTATGTCGGCGCCGCCATCGTCATCGCCTCGGCGCTCTATATCGCCCACCGCGAGCACCAGCTCGGCCGCGAGCGTCGGCGCGCCGAGGCGTCCAAGCCAGCCCCTAAGTCGCCTGGGCCGCCTGCTCCTTGAGGAGCCAGGCACGCGCCTGTTCGCGATGCGCCTCGGTGATGTGTATGCGGGCGGCGGTGAAGGCGGTGACCAGGATCGCGGCATCATCGGTGAAGCCCAATCCCAGGAAGATGTCCGGGATGATGTCGAACGGCATCACGAAGTAGGCGAGCGCCCCGAACAGGGTGGCGCGGATCGGCAGCGGCGTGGCGCTGTCGGTGGCGCAGTAGAACGCGGCCACCGCATCCTCGGTGAAGGGCACGCGGCCCAGGGTCTTGCGGGCCTTCTGCCAGAAGCCCGCGCGCACCTTGGTCTCGTCCGGGACGAGCTGACGGGAATTGCTCATGGCGCAACAAGTTGGGAGGGCGGGCCGGGTTGGCAAGTGGGGTGGCCGTGCTAAAAATGCCCGTTCAAGGAGGACGCAAATGAACGTCAAGGGTCAGGCTGTCATCGTCACGGGCGGCGCATCGGGTCTCGGAGGCGCCACGGCGTCGGCGCTGGCGGCGGCGGGCGCCAAGGTCGCGATCTTCGACCTGCAGGACGAGCTGGGCGAAAAGAAGGCCAAGGAAATCGGCGGCCTCTACGTCAAGACCAACGTCGCCGATGCCGCCAACACCGAGGCCTCGGTCAAGACCGTGGTCGAAAAGCTGGGCGCGCCCCGGGTCGCGGTGAACTGTGCCGGCATCGGCCGCGCTGCCCGCACCATCTCCAAGAACGGCCCGCACGATCTCGCCATGTTCGCCCAGGTGATCCAGGTCAACCTGATCGGCACCTTCAACGTCATCCGTCTCGCCAGCTTCGCCATGAGCCAGGCCGAACCGATGGACGATGGCGAGCGCGGCGTCATCATCAACACCGCCTCGGTGGCGGCGTTCGACGGCCAGATCGGCCAGGCGGCCTATTCGGCGTCGAAGGGCGGCGTGGTCGGCATGACCCTTCCGATCGCGCGCGATCTCGCCGGTGTCGGCATCCGCGTCTGCACCATCGCGCCCGGCCTGTTCCTGACGCCGATGATGATGGGCCTGTCGGCCGAGGCGCAGAAGAGCCTGGGCGCCCAGGTGCCGTTCCCGTCGCGCCTGGGCGATCCCAAGGAATATGCCCAGCTCGCCATGTCGATCGTCGAGAACCACATGCTGAATGGCGAGACCATCCGCCTCGATGGCGCTATTCGCATGGCGCCAAGGTAGGCGGCGGCATGCGCCCGGCAATGAAGCTGGCGTGGGCGACGGGTTTGGGCGCGGCGCTCGCCGCCGTCGTGTCGCCGGCCCTGGCCGAGCCGCGTTGGCTCGCCTGCAAGTTCACCGATCAGGGCGGCGTGGTGCGCAACTTCCAGATGGTGTTCGACGACCTGCGCAGCACGGCGGCGGTGTTCGACAACGGCCAACTGGTCGACGGCACCGGGACGACCATCAACTTCCAGTCGATCCGCTCCCGCTTCCCGGCGTTCACCCTCACCTACAACCGCAATGACGGGACGCTCGCGGTTGTGATCGAAGGCACCTACGGCGGCATCCTGAGAGGCGAATGCCGGCGGACTCCGCCGCCGCCCGGGGCGCCCGCCGGCTGAGCGACCGGTCCTGGTCGAGGTTCGTTACTGGAGGTCCTTGGCCCGCTCGCAGCGCAGGTCGGCCACGCTGTTCTCGGTCGCCTGCTGGCCCGGCGTCGTCTGGCCGTTGCAGGTGAAGCGGATCCGGAGCGTCTTGGTGAGGGCGATGCGGTCGGGCTGTCCGAAGATATAGGCCATCGCCGGCACCTGGCAGCGCCACGAGCTGTCGCCGCAGATGTCGCGCACCTGCTGGGTGACGTCGACCGTCTGGCCGTTGGGCGCACCCCAGGTGGCTTCGAGGATGCTGATGGTGCGCGGCACCAGCGGCGGGCCGCCGACGCAGTCCATGCGGACCTTGAGGCCGCTGTTCACGACCTCGGACAGCACGAAGCGCTGCGGCTGGCAGGTCCAGATGACCGTCAGCCGGTTGTCGTAGTTCAGCTTGCCCTGGCCGTAGTTCGCGGCATTCGCGAATACATCGCACGGGTAACCGTTGGGGCAGGTGACCTGGCTGGTGACGTCGGCGGCAGGGCCCGCCGACGGCAGGCCCCAATAGGCCTTCTGCAAGGCAGCCGTGGACACCGGCACCTTGGGCGCCGAGTTGCAGGCCACCGCGCCGGCCACCGCCAGAACTGCCAGGATAAGTAGACGACCCCAAATCATCGTGACCCCATTTGACCCCAGAACCGCCGCAGAACCTAATCTCCACTTGTCGCGGTAGCAATGCAAACAGATAGTCGGAGTGCCGGCGGGCTTGACACTATTTGCAGTCGCTTTAGAAGGACTTCCAATGGGGATCGCGATCTCCCCATGAGGCGACAGCCGAAGCATCGCGTCCTGTTTCATTCACAAGGGACGCCACGCCATGCCTTCGCCCAACTCCATTTCCGCCGACAAACTTCTCCGTCTCATCGGCCGTCCGGATTCGCCGGTGCTGATCGATGTCTGCACTGAGGAGGACTTCACTGCCAACCCACGGCTGATCCCCGGAGCGGTGCGCCGCGCCTGGGTCGACGTACCGGCCTGGGGTCCCGACTTCGTGGCCGCCGGTCGTCCGGCCGTGGTGATCTGCAAGAAGGGGCTCAAGCTCAGCCAGGGCGTCGCCGCGTGGCTGCGTCATGAAGGCGTGCCGGCCGACAGTCTCGACGGCGGCGTGATGGCCTGGCAGGAGGCCAAACTGCCGACAGTGCCCGCCGCCAAGCTGCCGCGGCGCGATGCCAAAGGCCGCACCGTGTGGGTCACACGCAGCCGACCAAAGGTCGATCGCATCGCCTGCCCGTGGCTGATCCGCCGCTTCGTCGATCCTGCCGCGGTGTTTCTGTTCGTGGCGCCCTCGGACGTGATGGATGTCGCCGAGCGCTTCGCCGCCACGCCGTTCGACGTCGACCATCCCGATGTCCACTGGAGCCATCGCGGCCCGCGCTGCACCTTCGATCTGATGGTCGAGGAGTTCGGCTTGGAAACTGCGCCGTTGAAGCGCCTCGCCGCCATCGTGCGCGGCGCCGACACCGGCCATCCCGAGATCGCCCCCGAGTCGGCTGGCCTGCTCGCGGCCTCGCTTGGCCTGTCGCGCATGTACGCCGACGACCTGGCGCAACTCGAGGCGGGCATGGGCATCTACGACGCCTTCTACCGCTGGTGCCGCGACGCCACGGACGAAGGCCACGACTGGCCGCCGACGGCGAAAAAGTCGTGAGCACTCCCGATCACGGCGTTCCCTTCTCCGAAGCGATGAAGGTCTGGGCCCGCGTCGCCGCGCTCTCGTTCGGCGGCCCGGCCGGCCAGATCGCGGTGATGCATCGCATCATCGTCGAGGAGAAGAAGTGGATCGGCGAGCAGCGGTTCCTGCAGGC
>CAMAYC010000199.1 GCA_945862125.1 Reyranella massiliensis 521 | reverse complement strand
TGCGGCCCCGCAGGTGCGGGCTCGTCGGCGGGTGGCTCTTCCGGTAGGGGTTCTTCCGGTGATGGTTCCTCTTGGCGAGGTTCTTCCGCGGGAGGCTCATCCTCGGGCGGCTGCTCGGCCGGCGGCGCCTCGGGTCCCGTCCACGGTCCGCGATCCGACTTGCCGAACTTCGACCAGTTGGGATCTACCATGACGTTGGGCTGGCGCAGGATGTCGTCAATGATGCTCTGATCGAGCGGCTGGCGCGCCCACATGTCGCCGATCGCGAGGCCGGTCGGCGCGCCGATTCCCGCCGCCGCGCCGCCCGCGGTGGCATGCAGCAGCAGCCACCTGGAACCGTCGGAATTCCACCAGATCACGATGCTGCCCTGGTTTTCCGGCAGGCCGCCGTCGTGCGCAAGCGCGAGGCCGGGCATGAACAGATCGAGCACCACCAGCAGCGCGCTGCCGGCGCAAACCAGCAGTAGGGCCGCCGTGCCACCGGGCGGCCGGTCGCGCCGCGACAGCATGTAGGCGCCCGCACCGAAGACCACCGACATCATCAGCGACATGAAGCCGCCGGGAAGAAAGAAGCCGGCGGCGAGGGCGATCATGCTGCCGATCAGTCCCACCACCATGCTGACCGCGCCCGGCGGCTCGGCCGATTTGGGCGCGAACTTCGAGGCGACCCACGACCAGACGCTCTGGCCGAAGCCCACCAGCACGCGGGTCAGGAACGAGGGCAACATGCCGAGAACGCCGATCGCCATGATGCCGCCGAGCCAGGGCGAAACGAGCTGCATGGTGACGAGCGCTAAGGCGGCTCCCCACAACAGGTGCACGTAGGCGCGCGGGCCGTCGGCCTTGAGCAGTTCCTGCGCCACGTTCGGCAGGCCGCGCAGCTCGCTCCAGAAGCGCTTGCCGCCGACGGCGCGCCGGTAGCCCCACAACGCGAAGAAGGTGGTGGAGCCGAATGCCCAGATCAGCGAACCGTTGATCAGATTGCCCTGGCCGGTCGCCGGGCCGCTGCCGGTCTTCACATAGCCGTCGTAGTAGAGGAGCATCAGCAGCACGTTGGCCACGTAGCCCACGATGCCGGCGAAGATCGCCGAGGTGATCGACCGCCAGAAATTCGAACCGATCCAGTGCAGCACGGCGCCGAGGAGCTGGCCGAAGCTTTTCGGCGTGGGCCTTGCTGCCGGGACGGGCTTGCGGCTCATGGCTTGCGCAGCTTGGCCTCGGCCACTTGATCGACCAGCACGAAGCTCGAGTGGCTGCGGAAGCTCGGCGATTTCGCGTAGAGCTGGGCGATGCCCTCGGCGCCGATCGCGACCTCGCGCTCCTCGCAGGGTGCGAGCGGCGGCAGTTCGGCACCGTTCAGCACCACGGTGCTGGGGCCGCTGCAGCCGTTCTTCAGGAAGATCGGCCCGGGCTTGCGCAGGCGGAGCCAGTCCGGCGCCAGGCCACCGCTCTCGACCACGAAGGCGTTGGCCCTGCGGCCGTCGTCGGCGATCTGTTTGGGATAGGTGAGCGAACCCACCGTCCACGCCAGCAGCATGGCGACCGAGGCGATCCTGCCAATCGGCGACAGATTGCGCAGGTACGATGCACTGGCGGCCCAGCGCTGCACCATGAAGCCGAGCGGCAGCCCGTAGGCCACGTGTCCGAAATAGGCGATGGCGATGATCCAGGGCTTGCCGGCAAGCTGGTAGACGATGGCGTAGGGCGAGAAGATCGCGATGGTCTCGAGCAGGCAGGCCCAGACGATGGCGAAGAACCAGTGCCGGCCGCGCATGAACAGCGCGTACATGATGCCGAAGGCGGTGCCGTTGGCGAAATGGTAGAACCAGCCGACGGTCTCGGTGAGCCGGGTCGAGTATTCGGCGTTCAGGATCCAGAGCCCGTAGGTGCTGTTGGGCACGTAGACGCGGATGCCCGACATGACGAAAGGAATGCGCACGATGTCGTAGGCGACTGTGGCAAGGAAGCCGCCGACCGCGCCGATGGCCACGGCATCGGCAAGTTCGCGCAGCCATTCCTCGCGCGAGTTGCGACAGAACCACCAGGTGGCGACGAGGACCAGGTATCCCGGCACGGCGAGGAACCAGAAACAGTCGCGTAGCGACATCACGCCGTAGACTTCGGTCAGAACGGCCGAACCCGACGGCAGGCAGGCAAGAAAAAGCCCGAAACGGGCAAGAAGGTCGCGAGGCGCATATCCAAGTATCATTCGAATCTCTCGTTCACTGGCCGCAGCGTCGACGCACGGCCGCGATGGATTGCCGCCCGTCAGCCAGGTTGAAGATGGCGTAGGCGTCGAAGGGTCCTTCGGCCTTCTGGTCCTTGATCAGGTCGAGGCGAATCGTGAGCTGCTGGCCCTTTTCCAGCGCCGTACCGACTGCCGGAGTCAGCACTGGTCGTGCGCCCGACACTTTGTTGGCAACAACCGCGAACTCCCCCGCGAAGTAGATGCTGGCCTGGATGACCGCGCCGTCGATCTCAAGGCGCACGCGCGGCTGGTCCTTGAGCTGGCCGGCGTTGGCGCCGGCCGGCAGGAGCGGACCTTGGCCGCTGGGATAGAGCTGGAGATGGAAGACCTTGGCGCCCTCGACGAACTCGCAGGCAACCGCCGCCATCTTGAGGTTGAGCGTGCTTTGGGTCGGGGCCGCGACGGCAAAAAGCGTCTGTCCCTCCCCACTCTTGAGCTGCCAGCCGCTCGAGACCGTCTCGTCGCTGAATACCATCGCCAGCGCGACCAGGAATATGAACAGAAGAACTAACCCGCCCAATACCATTGACAGGATGCGCAGGAAGCCATGGCGGCGGCGCTTGGGGGGCCCTTCCGGAATGGCGGCCAGCAATTCCTCTGCAGAGGCAACCGGTTCTGGTTCGGCGGGCGCCGCCTGTGGCGGCTGCACGATGGGAGGTGGGGTCGGCGGAGCGACCGGGGACGCCGGACGAACGGGCCGCGGAGGCGGAGCGGGCGCGGCCCGCACAGCGGCACGGGGCTGTGCGGATGAAACCGGCGCGGGTGAAACCGGTGTGGGGGCGAGCGATGCTGCGGCGACCGCTGGTGAGACAACGGGCTTACCGCAACCTACGCAGAAGCGCTGACCTTCCTTCAGTTCCCGGCCGCACGAAGTGCAGAAACCTTTCATGTCTCCCACGATCGACCCGAAAGATCGAGGCAACCATGATCCAGATCAAGAAAGAGGGAGCGATTCGGGCGCTTGATGGCGTCCGCCATGCCGCCGCTTCGTAATGTCCCCATCCTCTGCGCCATTGTGGTGCTCGCTCAGCTGGTGCTGCAGCAACCGGCGCTGGCCCAGATTGGTGCCGACCCGATAGGACGCATCGCGCAGACCGGGAGCTACCCGGGCGGCCACGGCGTCCTGATCGGCCGTGACGCCAGCGGCACAACCGTCTGCTACCGCCGCGAAGAGGGCGATTCACACCGGCTCGATATCGGCGTCGGCGCAATCGGCGCCTTCGTGCGCCTTGAGACGCCCGAGCCACGCGATGCGCTCCCCCGTCTGCCCGTGCGCGCCTATGCGGGAGTTGAGGAAGTGCGCAACGACCGCTCCACCGGCCGCTTCACGCCGCTGCTCGCCTACGAGGACGAGATTACCTATGTCGTGCCCGACCGGACGTTGGGAAGCTTCGTGCTGGTCGCAACGCGCGAGGCGGCACGCTTCCTTGCTGTCGTCGCCGCCGCGCGCGGGAATTTCCTGGTCGTCGAGCAGCGCAACGCCGCCGTTCGCGACTACGTCGCCGTCTACCAGTTCGACCGTACCGCAGCGGAGGCCATTCTGGCCTGCCGGCAGCGTCACGGGACCTGATTACGGGGAGAGATCGATGCCGAGCCCGATCGACAAAGTCCGTCTGCTTGCCAGTCTTGCCACCGAAGCCGTGGGCCAGGGCATAAGCGTGCACCGGGAGGGCGACAGCGTGCTCCGCGGAGAGAAGGAAGCGATCAAGGCCAAGTGGTTCCTGGGCGGCAAGAAATCCGTCTACAGCTTCTCCTGCCGCCTCGACGAAGCTCATCACACCGCGACCTTCCGCGAGATGATCGTGGACCGGTCGTGGGGCATCTCGCCGCCCAGCTTCAAGGTCGAATCCTACTCCCAGAGCGGCACCACAGTGACGTCCAAGACCGTGGAGAAGGCTGTCGGCGGGGGCGGCACGCAGGAACTCGGCCGCTGGCGCGACGCCTGCTCGACCACGGTCGGCGCCGCCGGCTGGATCTTCAAGCACGAGCCGACAGCGGTCCCCTGACGGAAGGCCGATAGCACATGGTGGGCCCTATGGCCCATCTCCTGGGGTGTCCGCTCGTTCACATCCAAGTGCCAGCACTGCCAGCACACAAAAAATCCTGAAGCGAGTTTGACAAGTTCAGCAAGAAACGATAGGGTATTTCCTGTAGCATGAGACCAGCACGCCCGGCCCCCGAAGCCGGGTTTTTCCATGCTAGGGCAGGTCCTGACCTGTCCATTCACAACCATAGAGGCCGCCGCGCCATAACGGCCACACGGCGCGGCACATAACGAAGGGACGCAAAAGCTCCCCGGTACGCCCGCCCATTCGATCCGGCCGCCCGCTGCGATGACAGCACTGCAGGCAACGTCCTGCGCCAACGAACAAGACTCCCCTGAGAGAGACGCAAAAGCCTCCATGGAGTTCGTGTGTCCTGAGACAAGTTGGACAAAAGCGTAACGCTTTGGTGTCCGCGGGGAGAAGCCGGAAGGCCTGCTGGTGGTGGCTTTCCGGGCTTTCGCCCGCCCGTTGTCATTATGTTCGAGCGTATCGGTGTCCCGTCCGCGCCCGGTCCCAGGCGCCGCCGATGGTTCACGCCTGGTGAACAAGCGAAATGACGAGACTCGGCACGATTCAGTGTCCAAAAAGCCGATTACTCCCGGCTTCCTGCCACAATCTCGTTCTGGTTGACCTGTATCAACGCCCTGCGTGCCTGAGCGGTCATGGTCGTTCGATGTCGAGTCGGAACATGCCGACCTGAAGATCGTTACTAGGCACTTGGGCGGGTTTGTGGTTCCCACTCCCTGCGCCGATCTCCCCGGCCATGCCGGGCAACCGAGAGGAATAACAATGCTTCGATCAGTTCTGACAACGGCAAGTGCCGCACTGTTGCTCGTGGGCGCCGCGACCGCGGCTCAGGCCCAGTCTCCCGCCACCCCGGGCACACCGGCGGCTGCCGGCAAGTCCGGCGCCAATGTCGGCTCGCTGTCCTGCAGCGTCGCGGGCGGCGTCGGCTTCATCTTCGGTTCGTCCAAGGACATGAACTGCCTGTTCACGCGCACTGACGGCATCGCCGAGCGCTACACCGGCACCATCAAGAAGTATGGCGTCGACATCGGCTTCACCAAGGAAGCCCAGATGATCTGGCTGGTGTTCGCACCGGGCAGCATCGCGCCGGGCGCCCTGCAGGGCGGCTATGCCGGTGCCACGGCCTCGGCCACGGTCGGTGTCGGCGTCGGCGCCAACGTCCTGGTGGGCGGCGGCAGCGGCCAGGTCACCCTCCAGCCGGTCAGCGTCGAGGGCAATGTCGGCCTGAACGTCGCCGCCGGCGTGGGCGCGGTCGAACTCACCTACGTCAAGTAACGGTTCCCGGCAGGCGCCTCATCCGAGGCGCTTGCCGGCAGCCCGCCGGTCGGGTCAACTTGGCCCATGCCGAGCGCCGCCGAGACCCTGATCGCCCGTTTGCAGGCCGAATGCACCGCCGCCGAAGCGGCTGAGCGCTCGGTGCGCGCGAGCGTCGATGCCCAGATCCAGGCGGCCGAGCGCGCCCGTGCCTTTGCCTGGCGCCGGCTGAGCGCGCTGTCCGATATGGCCCGGGTCGCAGCCCTCGAACCCGATCGCGAACTTGCCGTCGAACGCCAACTCGAAGTGCTGTTTCGCGAGATCGGCTGGATCGACGGCGGCCTAGCCGAATTGGGGGAGGGCGCCCGTCCGTTGCTCGACTGGTTGCGACCGATCGCCGAGGCCTTGCATGCCGAGGCCCATCCCCTTCCCGCAGACGCCGAAGCGGATGGCGAGGCTCCGGAGCCACCCGTCGTAGCGGATCCCATCGCCGCCTTCCGGGCCTTCGAGGCCTGGTACGAAGCCGAGCGCGGCACGGCATTCCTGCAGGTGTACGAGCGCTACATGCCGCCCACGCCGGTCGTCGAGTTCTAGGGCCGACATGAAGACCGACTTCGAGCAGTGGCTGTCCGCCCAGTTCGCGGACACCGGCGCGTTCACGATCTTCATCGTTCTGGTCCGCATCGGAAACGCCACCGTCGTTCCCGTGAAGTCGAGCTACGCCCACCTGATCGGCGACGAGATGCCGTGGCCGGGGATGCGAACCCTGCTGGACAGTGCCCGCACGCCCTGGGACGGCGTCGCCTTCTTCGTCGGGCTGGGACATGAAGGCGGACCGTTGCCTGATGCCGTGGCCGCGACCAAGCTGAAGCAGGTCGAAGCCGACGTGAAGGCCGATCCGCTCGCCTTCAATCGCGGCATGTTCTTCGACCGCGAGGGCCGGCATCTCCGCATCGACGAG
>CAMAYC010000198.1 GCA_945862125.1 Reyranella massiliensis 521 | reverse complement strand
CGTCGAGGGACTCAACAACAAGATCCGCGTCCTGCAGCGACGAGCCTACGGATTGCGTAACGAAGAATATCTCCGTCTCAAGGTCCTCACCTGCATGCTGCCCGCCCTATGATCCCCCAAAATCACCCACTCGATTCCCGGAAGAGCCTTCATTCGATGGATGCCGTGCCGGCCGTGGAATTCAAGGCATATCTCGAAGAACTTTGCCGCGACCACTCGGCGATGTCGATAACGGAGGAGCGGCCGGACCAGCGCATTGTCGCCGAGAGCATCGAGCTCCGGCTGCCAACCGAGACCAGCACTCCTCTCGGCCTTATCGTCAATGAGCTGGTCACGAATGCCATCAAGCACGGCAAGGGGCTGATCACGGTGAAGCTCGCACAATCCGGCGAGGGTTATGCCCTGTCAGTCAGCAACGCCGGCTCGACCCTGCCGGAGGGATTCGACCCGACGGCCTGCACGGGTCTCGGCATGAACCTGGTGCTTTCGCTCGCCGGCCAGATCGGCGGCGAACTGCGAGTGGATCGCGGCGAGAAGAACGACGGCACGAGATTCACGGTTCTGTTCAAATGAGCACGATCCTGATCATCGTCCTCCTGGTCCTGCTGCTCGGCGGCGGCGGCTACTACGGGCACAGTCGTTACGGCGGGCGTGGGCTGGGCGGTGTGCTGGGCTTGGTGCTGCTGATCGTGGTCGTCCTCTGGCTGTTCGGCGGACTTCGGGCCCTCTGAAAGCACGAAGCTTCTTTCCATCGGAAGAGCCGTACCCTCTTCCGGTCGCTCCCCTCGGGGTCACTCCTCCGCTCCCCCCGAGCCAGTGACTCCGAGGGAGAGCATTCATCAGCCCTTCACAAGAGAGCGAGTCGATCCATGCCCAGAATGAAAGCCGCCGTCTTTGTCGAACCGGGTCGTATCGTTCTCGACTCCAAGCCCGTACCCGACGTCGGCCCGCTCGACGCGCTGGTGCGCATCACCACGACCACGATCTGCGGCACCGACGTTCACATCCTCAAGGGCGAGTATCCGGTCGCCAGGGGATTGACCATCGGGCACGAGCCGGTCGGCATCATTGAAAAGTTGGGTTCCGCCGTGTCGGGCTATCAGGAAGGCCAGCGGGTCATCGCCGGCGCCATCACACCGAGCGGCCACAGCTACGCCTGCCTGTGCGGCCAGCCTTCGCAGGACGGCGCCGGCACGCGGCACGGCTTCAAGGCAATGGGCGGCTGGAAGTTCGGCAACACGATCGACGGCTGCCAGGCCGAATTCGTGCTGGTGCCCGACGCCATGGCCAATCTCTCGCCGGTGCCGGACGGCCTGAGCGACGAGCAGGTCCTGATGTGCCCGGACATCATGTCGACCGGCTTCTCCGGCGCCGAAAGCGGCGGCATCCGCATCGGCGACACGGTGGCGGTGTTCGCCCTGGGACCGATCGGCCTCTGTGCCGCGGCGGGCGCGCGCCTGATGGGCGCCACCACGATCATCGGCGTCGATGCCATTGCCGAACGCTTCGCCATGGCGCGCAAGCTCGGCATCGACCACACGGTTGATTTCAAGCATGGAGACCCAGTCAAGGCGATCATGGCACTGACCGACGGCCGCGGCGTCGATGTCGCCATCGAGGCGCTGGGCACGCAGGCCACCTTCGAGAGCGCGCTGCGCGTGCTGCGGCCCGGCGGCACGCTGTCGAGCCTCGGCGTCTATTCGTCCGACCTGCGCATCCCGCTCGACGCCTTCGCCGCGGGCCTCGGCGACACCAGGATCGTCACCACGCTCTGCCCCGGCGGCAAGGAACGCATGCGCCGTTTGATGGACGTGGTGGCCTCGGGCCGGGTCGATCTTGCGCCCATGGTCACGCATCGCTTCACGCTCGACCGGATCGAGGAGGCCTACGAACTTTTCTCCCATCAGCGCGACGGCGTACTCAAGGTGGCCATCACGATCTGACGAAGAATCCTTCTCAAATCCTCCGCCAAAGCGGCCAGGTCGCGGCGAGCGCCAGCAGGCCCATCACGCCGGTGATCGCCGTGGCCTCGGGCGCTCCGATGAGATCGGCGAGCCAACCCAGCCAGACGAAACCGATCGGCCCGGTGCCGATGCAGACCGAGAGCACACCCAGGATGCGCGACCGCATTTCGATCGGCGCCGCGAGATAGACGAGCGTGGCCTGCAGGGTGGCGAAAGTGGCGCCGGCGAGGCCGGTCACCAGCAGCGCCACGCCCGCCAGCAGCGGCGTGGGCGCCGCCGCAAAGCCGATCAGCCCGACCAGGTAGGCGGCCGTGCCGCCGACATAGGCGCGGGCATGCCAGCCCGGCGTCAACCACAGCGCCAGCAGGAGGCAGCCGGCGAAGGCGCCGACGCCGTCGATGCTGGTGAGGAGGCCGACGCCTTCGGGGCCGAGCAGCAGGCGGTCGGTGCCGATCACCGGGATCATGCTGGTGAAGGGCCAGGCGAAGACATTGTAGATGACGGTCACCGCCATGATCGCGCCGAGGCGGCGGTCGGAAAAGATGAGCGCCACGCCCTCCCAGGTGCGCGCGAGCACGGCGCCCGCACCGGGCGAAGACGGGATGTGGCTCTGCACCAGCAAGGTGGCGGCGACGGCCGAGGCGTACAGCACTACGCTCAGCAGGAAGGCGCCTTCGATGCCGACGCCCGCCAGCAGCAGGCCGCCGACAGCGGGGCCGACCATGCGGCTCACATTGCCGGCGCCGACATCGAGCGCCATGGCGATGGCCATGCGATCGCGGCCCATGACTTCGCCCATCATCACGCGCCGGAGCGGATTGTCGGTGGCCCAGCCGCAGCCGTTGATGAAGCTGGCGACAGCGAGGTGCCAGACTTCCAGCGCTCCCCCGAAAGCGACGACGGAGAGCAGGGCCGAGGTAACGGTCATGAGGCCGACGATGCCGGCCAGGGTCAGGCGGCGGTCGAACCGTTCGGCGAAGGCCCCGAGGAAGGCGCCGAACAGGCCCATCGGGACCAGGCGCAGCATGGTGATCATGGCCACGACCAGGGCGGAGCCGGTCTGCTGATAGACGACGATGCCCATGGCAACCGTCTCCAGCCAGCGCACTGTGGAAACGACCAGGCCAACGTACCACAGGCGCCAGAAATCCATCGGGCTCGTGCCGAGGACGTGCCGGAACGACAAGTCGGTTTTGCTGGTCTCGCTCATGCGCGCGCAGACTGTCGCCCACAGAAGCGCGGAAGTCTCCCGTCCCGGGGACCTTTATCCCGGGGCCGTTTACATCGATGGGCTAGCGGCGACCGGCGCGGTCGACGGGACCGCCGCGGTTCATCTCGCCACCGCGCCCGACGCCCTCGGCACCGACACCGACTCCGGGCGCCACACCGACACCGGCCGCTCCGCGGCCCACACCCACGCCCGCGCCGGGAGCAACGCCGACACCGGGAGCGCCGACACCGACCGAGGAGCCGACGCCGGGGCCACCAACACCGGGGCGCCAGGGCTCGGCGACCGGCCGGACGACGCAGTTCACCGTCGCGCCGGCATCGCCGCAATAGACCTCGGCCATCGCCGCGGGGGCAGCGAAAGCCGCCAGCACGAACGTCGTCAGAAGAATGGGAGTACGCATGGGGTCAGGACCTTTCATGTCACTTCAGCAGTTTCAGGCATTCGCCGGCGGCTTCAGCCGCGGCGCGCGCCGCGGCGCGCGACATGGATCCGGCCATCACCAGCGGGCGGCCGACTCCTTCCAGCTCTTCGCGGACATCGGTCGCGGGCGTCATCTTCGGCGCAACCTTGCCGTAGAACATCTGGCCATCGGGCGTGAGCTTGGCAGAACAGGCCGTCGCGGCGGCGGGATCGGCGGCCTGGGCGGCGGCGGGCAGCAGAAACAGGGCGAGCAGGGGTAAGCAGCGCAGGCGCATGATCCGTCTCCATCGATGATGTCGGGTGAGGCTCCGTACCGTCCCCGTGGGCCTCAACGGCGGCTTATTTACGACCGCCAATATCGGCCTGATAGCGGACAGATTGGATCGGGAGGCGCGTGCGCTGGTATAATTGCAGCCCGACCGCTATTGTCGCACCGTCATGCCGCTTCACTGGATCATAGATCCCGACAAGAGACTGGTCACCGCCGTTGCGGAAGGCGATGTCACGCGCGTCGAGTTCGACGCCTTTCTCGACGACATGAGCCGCGCCGGCGCCGACGCCTACCGCAAGCTGTTCGATGGCGGGCGCGGCGGCACGCGTATGGGGGCCGAAGACATGCTGGCGCTGGGCGCGCGCATGCGTGCCTCGCACGCAGACGGCCCGATAGGCCCGCTGGCGGTGGTCGTGCCGAAGGAGCATGTGGAAACGATCGACCGCGTGCTCGGCATGCTGGCCGCGGCCGAGCGGCCGATGCGCGTCTTCCGCCAGGTCGGTCCGGCGCGCAAATGGATCAGCAACCAGCCGGGATAGAAGCCGGAGTTTCCCGATGTATGTGCTGTACCATGGCTGGAGATCGTCGGCTTCGCGCCGAGTCAGGCTCTGCCTCGCCGAGAAGGGCCTCGCCTTCGAGAGCAAGCTGATCGACCTCACGAAGATGGAGCACCATTCGCCCGCCTTCCTGAAGCTCAATCCCAACGGCGTCATTCCGCTGCTGGTCCTGGAAGACGGCCGCTCGCTCTACGAGAGCGGCACGATCTGCGAATATCTCGACGAGACCCATCCCGAGCCACCGCTCAGTCCGGCCGATCCGTTCGAGCGCGCCACGATGCGCAACTGGATCCGCCATGTCGACGGGCTGATCGGAAATCTCATCATCTTCAACTGGGCGCATTCGATGGCGAAGACCGCCACGCAGTGGTCCGACGCGGAGCTCGCCGAAAAGCTCAAGAACGTGCCCAGCAAGGAACGGCGCGAGGCGTGGCTGCGCACCGCGCGCAAGCCCTACACCGAGGAGGAGCGCCAGGAAGCGCGCGACAAGCTCAAGGTGGGGCTGCTCGACCGCATTGAAGAAGCGCTGGGCAGGAGCGCGTGGCTGGCGGGCGATCGCTATTCCCTGGCCGACATCGGCGCGGTGCCCTTCGTGAAGCGCCTCGACGAGGAGATCGCGCCCAACGAGATGACGGCGGCGAAGCATCCCCGGGTCGCGGCGTGGTGGGCCGCGATCCAGGCACGGCCGGCCTTCGCGGCCGCCAGGATCGGGCCTTTCACGGCGGCCTGAGCCATCCTAGGCTCCCACGCCTGACGAAGGTCATCGGGGGAGCCTGAGCATGCCGAACAATCCAAAGGTTCTCATCGCCGGCGCCGGTCCGGTCGGGCTGACGCTCGCCAATGAGCTGGTGCGCCACGGCATTTCCGTGCGCATCGTCGACAAGAACGCGGAGCGCACCGACAAATCGAAGGCGCTGGTGCTGTGGAGCCGCTCGCTCGAACTGTTCGACGATGCGGGGTATGCCCAGGACTTCATCCCGGCCGGCATGATCGCGCACGGCGCCCAGATCTCGACCGGCAAGGAGATCATGGCCCGGGTCTCGCTCGATTCGCTCGACAGCCGCTTTCCCTACGCGCTGATGATCGCGCAAAGCGAGACCGAGCGCGTGCTGGAGGAGCGGCTGGCGGCGGCGGGTGTAAAGGTCGAGCGCACGGTCGAATTGGTGGGCTTCACCGACAAGGGCACCTCGATCGAGGCGACGCTCAGGAAGGCCGACGGTTCGGGCGAGACGGTGCAGGCCGACTGGCTGGCCGGCTGCGACGGCGCACATTCGACGGTCCGGCACGGGCTGGGCTTCGCCTTCGAGGGTTCGACCCTGGAGAGCCACTGGGCGCTGGCCGACGGCTACGTCACCGGCCTCGATCCGAAGGACCGGCTGCACATCTTCTGGCACAGGGACGGCATCCTGGCGTTCTTTCCAATCACCGGCGAGCGCTGGCGCGTGATCGGCGATCTCGGGCCGGCCACGGGCAACGAGAAACATCCCGATCCGACGCTGGCCGAAATCAACGCGTTGATGGCGCATCGCGGCTCGCCGTCGATCGTGATGAGGGATCCGTTCTGGCTGGCGGCGTTCCGCATCAACGAGCGCAAGGTGAAGGACTATGCCAAGGGCCGCGTGTTCCTGGCGGGCGATGCCGCCCACATCCATTCCCCGGCCGGCGGCCAGGGCATGAACACCGGCATGCAGGACGCCTTCAACCTCGCCTGGAAGCTGGCGCTGGTGATCGAGGGCGCGGCCAAGCCGTCGCTGCTCGACAGTTATTCGCCAGAGCGCAGCGCCGTCGGCGAGCAGGTGCTGAAGAATGCCGGCCGCCTCACCGAGGCCGCGACCCTGCGCAATCCCGTGGCGCAGGGCCTGCGCAATACGATCGTGAAGTTCGCCGCGGGCTTTCCCGCGATCCAGCACAAGATCGCCAATCAGCTGGGCGAAATGGACATCGGCTATCCCGTGAGCCCGCTCACGGCAAAGAACGGCGCCGTCGCCAGCGGCCCGAAATCGGGCGAGCGCTGGCCCGACCGGCTGCCGGCCGGCGCCGGCGGCATGCGTTTCACCGCGCTGGGGCCGGCCGAGATCGTGGCGGCGCTGGCGGCGAA
>CAMAYC010000197.1 GCA_945862125.1 Reyranella massiliensis 521 | reverse complement strand
CCTTTGAACGTACAGAGATCGGCCACGACGCAGCTCGGGCACATCGGCGTGCGCGCCTTGCAGGTGTAGCGGCCGTGCAGGATCAGCCAGTGGTGCGCGTGCAGCCGGTATTCTTCGGGCACGCGCTTCAGGAGCTTCAGCTCGACCTGCAGCGGGTTCTTGCCGGGCGCCAGCCCGGTGCGGTTGCCGACGCGAAAGATGTGGGTGTCGACGGCGATGGTCGCCTCGCCGAAGGCCACGTTCATCACCACGTTGGCGGTCTTGCGGCCGACGCCGGGCAGCGCCTGCAGCTCCTCGTGCGTGTGCGGTACCTCGCCGCCATGGCGCTCGAGAAGCAGGTGGCTGAGGGCGATCACGTTCCTGGCCTTGGTGCGGAACAGGCCGATGGTCTTGATATGGTCGATCAGTTTCTTCTCGCCCAATGCGACCATCTGGGCTGGCGTCTTGACGATCCTGAACAGCGGCCCCGTCGCGCGGTTGACGCCGATATCGGTCGCCTGGGCGGAAAGCACCACCGCCACCAGCAGGTGGTAGACGTTCTCGTATTCCAGCTCGGTCTCGGGCTCCGGCATCGCCTTCTTGAGTCGGGCAAAGAACTCGGGGATGACGGCGGTCTTCATCAGGGCCATATAGCTTCATAGCATGACCGAAACGCCCATGACCCCAGGGCCGGGGATGGTCCATTTCGCCACCTCGCTCAGCCCCCACCGCAGCCTCTCGCCGGAGAACTTCAAGTGGGTGATCCGCGGCGCCATCGCGGCCAACCTGGCGATCGGCCTGCCGATGCTCCTGCTCGGCGCCTGGCCGGTGCTGGGCTTCATGGGTCTCGACATCTGGCTGCTGTGGTGGCTGTTCAAGCGCAGCTACCTCGACGCCCGGCGCAGCGAGACGCTGGTGCTGACCGACAGCGAGCTGCTGGTCGACCGCGTGGCGCCCGACGGCGAGCGCGAGGAGCACCGGCTCGATGCCTACTGGCTCCGGCTCGACGTCACCGAGGAACGGCTGGTCGTGATTTCCAAGGGCAATCGCCTGGTGATCGGCCGCTTTCTCTCGCCCGACGCCCGCCTGGCCCTGGCCGAGCAGCTCAAGGCCGCCCTCGCCGACATGCGCGCGCCGCAGTTCAAGCACGACTGGGACGAGTAGCGCACACTCATACGGGCCGGAGGCCCGCGGTCCGGAAGAGCAATGACGTCCTTCATGCCGGAGAGGCCGGGCGTCTCACCGAGGCAACCCCGACGACCGCGGTCACGACGATCATCAGGCCGGTGACCACCATCAACGCCATGGACAGGGAGACGACGGTCAGGGCGGCACTTGTAAAGATGACGCCCATGGCGTTGGCGGTGCGGAGCAGGGCGAACGCCTCCGCGCGTCGCTGTGGCGGGGCCAGCGTGTCGAGCCTGAGCGAGTAGTACGTCGACAGGGGCGCCAGAACTGAGCCGATGAGAACGGTTGCGATGACGGTTGTCGCGACCGACAGATCGAGCGCCGCGAGAGCCGACCCCAGCGTCATGATGAAGAGCTGGGCCAGCACGGTCTTCCGCGTGGCCATCCGGTTCCGCACGCTGACCCATATCCCGCCGGAGACCGAGGCGAGGCACAGCGGCACCGTGAACAGGATGGCGAGCGCCGGCTCGTAGCCGAAGTTCAAGGCGAGCGCGACGGCGCCGATCTCGATGGCGGCAACGGCGGCGCCTCCACCCGCGGCACACATCAGCCACAGCAGGATCGACGGGCGAAGAAGCGAAGCCGGTAGACCGTGCACGGCAGCGACGTGGGTCGAGCCGGTGCTGGGAATCAACAAGGCCGGCAAAGCGCCCACGACGGCGAGGACCAGGACGGCAAAGACCGGTGAGACGGTGCCCAGACCCGATGCCGCCACGGGAGCCAGCACGAAGGTCAACTCGTTCAGCGTGGCCGCGATCCCGAGGGTTCGTGGCAACCGCGACGCCGGCGCCAGATGGTTGAGCACAGCGCGCAGGTATCCGTGGGCCGCGCCGTTGACCGATCCCGCCACGGCCGCCAGCACGATGAGCCAGGTGAAGGACGCTTCGTAGGCCGCGAGCAGGGCAATCGACACCAGGGCCAGCGTCCGGATCACCACCAGCACCCTCAGGACCGTGGCGATGGGCAGGCTCCCGCCGAGCCGGGCAATCGGTATCGCGCCGGCCACCTGGGCCAGTGTCATGGCGAGCATCATGGCGGCGCCGTCGGTGGCTTCGCCGGTGAGGCTCAACGCGACCAGCGAGAACGCGATGGGCCCGGCTGCCTGCGGCACGCCAAAGGCACTGGACGAGATGAACCAGCGCAGCAGCGGCCCTCGGCCCGAGGACAAAGGCGGTGACACGTCCGCCGACACAGGGCCGGAGCCGTCGGGGTTGGTTTTGGGGGAAGTCAGAGCCCCAGCACGTCCTTCATGCCGTAGAGGCCGGGCTTCTTGCCTTCCAGCCACTTGGCGGCCGTCACGGCGCCCAGCGCATAGGTCTCGCGGCTGAACGAGCGGTGTTCCAGTTCCAGCCGCTCGCCGGCGGCGGCGAACATCACCGTGTGCACGCCCACCTCCTCGCCGCCGCGCAAGGTGGCGAAGCCGATCTCGCCCGCCGGCCGGGCGCCGGTGTGGCCGTCGCGGCTCTTGCGCCAGACATCCTCCAGCTTGACCTTGCGGCCCGCGGCGGCGGCGCGGCCCAGCGCCAAGGCGGTCCCTGAGGGCGCGTCGATCTTGTGGCGATGGTGCATCTCCAGCACCTCGATATCGTAGCTGGGATCCAGCATCGACGCCGTCTTCTCGACCAGCGCCAGCAGGATGTTGACGCCCAGCGCCATGTTGGCCGCCCACATGATCGGCACCTTCTTGGCCGCCGCGTGGATCAGCGCCGTCTGTGCCGGATCGAGGCCGGTGGTGCCGATCACCATCGCCACGCCCTTGTCGGCCGCGATCCCGGCATGCGCCACGGTGGCGGCGGGCACGGTGAAGTCGATCACCACCTGGGCGGCGCCGATGGCGGCCGCGCCATCCGACACGATCTTCACGCCTTTCGGCCCCACGCCCGCGACCTCGCCCGCGTCGCGGCCGAGCGCGTTGCTGGTCGGGCCTTCGAGCGCGCCCGCCAGCGTGCAGCCCGGCGTGCCGGCGACCTGGCGGATCAGCATCTGGCCCATGCGGCCGGCGGCGCCGGCAATGGCGATCTTCATCTTGTTCTCCCGTGACGTAGCTGGCGTAGACTAATACCAATCGTCAGACGTGAATACTCATGGGAGTGCACCACTCGACAGGGTGTGAATTCATTCGACGCTCACATGGGCGAGCCGGATGCTCGCGGTTCAAGAGACTCATGATCTTCTGGACCGCGAGCATCCTGCTCGCTCATCATCCCGATGAAGTTCGGAGCGTCGAACATTGTCACAAGCTCCGGCGTTGCACGCTCCGATGAGCAAAGAAGAGCCACGAGGAGTCCGACATGTTGTTCATGGTGGTCGAGAAGTTCAGGAATCAGGACGGCAAGGCCGTCTACACCAAGCTGCGCGACAAGGGACGCGCGCTGCCGGACGGGCTGAAATTCGTCGCGAGCTACGTCACCGCCGACCTCGGCCGCTGCTTCCAGCTCATGGAGACCGACGACATCACCACCTTCCAGCGCTGGATCGCCGACTGGCAGGAGGTGGCCGAATTCGAGGTCGTGCCCGTCGTCGAGGGCAAGACGACCCGCGAGGCCCTCGAACCGCTCCTGTAAAAGTATTTTTCCGGAACAATTGACAGGTTCAGCAGGAATAGACTAGGAAAAGAGCCATCTTGGCGGACCCTGTCCGCAGATCCCCGCCCGCCCGGCAACCGCCGCGGCGGGCTTTTTCATGCCCGGACTCCGGGAGCAGGACGAGACCAGCTGCCCAACTCACGCCCGAGGATGCGCCCGACAGCGTCCGCGCCGGCATCGCCCAGGTGGCCGACCACGCCCACCGCCTCGCCGAACGGCAGTGGCACAAGCAGCAGGCCGAGGCCGGCCTCGCCGCCTTCGACTGGTTCCAGAAGAACCCCGAGGCATCGTTCCTCGCCACCCCGCCCGAGGTCCGCGACTGGCTGGCGCCGGACCAGTGGCAGGGCCTCGAGACCCTGGCGATCGACGGCCGGCTGAAGACCGGCAGCGACCTGTTCGAACGCCTCGACCGGCAGATGGTCTACGAGCCCGAAGCCTTTGCTACCCTCGACCTCGACCGCCACCGCCTGTCGCTCGGCGACGCGGACTACGCCCGCTTCGCCGACGCGCAAAAGGCCACCGCCGAGGGCACCCCGGACCCGGCCACCATCCGTTACAGCCGCGCCCGCCTCGATGCCGACCGTGCCCTAGAGGCGAACGGCTTGGATACCGACGGTCCCGATGCACATGTCGTTCGCGCCAACATACGGAGTCGGCTCGGCGGCTTCGAAGCGATCGAGGGCCGCTCGCCCAATGGCGCCGACATCGCAGCCATCGCCGAACGTGAAGGTCAACGAGGCCTAAGAGGTCCGTCCGCCGACCGCTTGGATACCAAGGACAAGCCTCCCGAGCTGCAATTAGCCGGTGACAACCAGCGCCAGAACAAGCAGGCGAGAGACATCGCGGTGAAATTGAAGCTGACGGATGACCAGGCACAGCAGCTTCACCGTGCCATCTCAGGGCAGGGTCTCAGCTATCAGGAAGTATTGCAGATCGCCATCGACATGTTTAGCAAGTAGGTGAGAGGAAGACATGAAAAAGCAACTTGAAGTTGTGTTTGCGCCTTTGGTTGGAAGCCTTGTGTGGAACGTCCATCGTGGCGAGGGACGATATCTGACGATGGAGTTCGGTCGGCCGCATCTGTGCGTGAGGGAACCGCTCGGCCGGTCGTCGGCGACGTCGAAGCGAGTCCAGCGCATGCTCCGCATGCGCGGAGCGTATATCCACGGCGACTGGCACCTGTTCGTCCAGGGCGACTGGAAGGTTGCGGTGGAGGACGACTGGCTGCACAGCGACGACGAGATCGTCCCGTATTCCCTGAAGGAGGATTGTTTGCGGAACCTTGGTGGCCAACGTCTCGTATCGGTCGAGGCCGTGGAGGATGGACGCCGGCTGAACCTGGTCTTCGATCTGACGGGCAAGCTCGAAATCTGGCCGCCGGCCGGCGACGACGACACGCAGTGGTCCCTGCACGGCTGGGACGGCAACACAGTGGGAGCCGATCACGATGGCAATTTGAGATTCGAAGTCGGAGAGCCTCACCGCGAGGCGACGTGATTAACCCCAGGTTCGACACCGAACCGAAGAATTTCGAGGCGGCTTGAAGCCGTCGAGGCAAGCTTCCAATGGCGCCCGCCATTGAACGACGCCGCCGACGCAGCGGCCACATCCGCAGTGCCTAAGCTGTAGCGCCCGGCAAGGGGGTCAGGTCACGCAACAGCGGAGAAGAGAGAAAGAGGATAGGTGATGAAGACGGCGAAGTACGCGGCGCTCAATTGCCAGATCGTCGTGTCGGATCTCGATGCGAAGATAGAAGTTCCTCAGTGGCCGATAGACTCCACGAACATGGCCGTGCGCCTGATATCGACGGATACCTGCATTCTGGCCGGGTGTCTGATGGACGCCGACGGCGAGACGGAGTCCACTTTGGGCAACATGCACGAAGTCGATCCGGGGCGTCCTCCTGTCTTTCAGGGAGAGCTCGAGACTCCTACACGCAAGGTCTCTTTGGTATCCGTGGATGGCCGTACGGTTCTCGAGACGTCTGTCCCACGACTGGAGACGGCGATCAGGATCTGGACGAACCACCACAGCGAACCCGACAAGGTGATCGTCGGAGTCGAATAGATCTTCGCTCAATGCTCCAGGGCGTATCCAACATCGGGCACCTTTCCCACCGGCCCGCCCAGCGCCTTTTGTCGAAGGGGTAGGGCGGGCTTTTTCGTGCCCGGATTCCGGGAATAGGGCGGCGACGCCTCCCCCATCGAAGGGCGAGGAAGATGAAACCACCAGCCGGCGGACCCCAGGTCCGCCGGCTTTCTTTTGTCCGAAAGGAAACACCACACATGGGAACGACGATCTACCCGACTGTGCCCGTGGCGCAGCCGGAGGCGGAGCCTTGGCCACCCCTCTTCGACGATGGCGACGAGCACTCGATCCGCGTCGACGAGATGTTCGCGCGCCAGCTCGACACCGAGTTCGCCTCCGGCGTGCGCGACCTGGTGCACCACCCCGAGACCGGCCTCGCCGCTCTGAAAGGCGAGGCCGCCTTGGACGCCATCGGCGAGGTGCCGCCCATCCTTCAGGAGCTGAAGGAACGCACGCTGGCCCAGGCCATCGGCCCGCGCCAGCGCAGCCTTTTGGAACGGATGATCGATACGCGCCTGGGCTGGACCAATGGCGCTCTCGATCGATTGGCTCTTCGCGCCACGGTGGAGGTGGACGATCAAAGCGTCGCCGACCGGATTGCCGCACTGAACCAGGACGCGGCGGCGGCGTGGCAGGACCCGGCCCATCTGCGCAAGCTCGGCCGGACGGCGGTAGAAGAGCTGCGCTACCAGGGCGAGCGCCGCGGCTGGGATCCGGCCGAGACCGACACGCGCGTTCGTGCGGGCCTCGGCGACCTCTATGCCGGCGCGATC
>CAMAYC010000196.1 GCA_945862125.1 Reyranella massiliensis 521 | reverse complement strand
GGCAGCTCCACGGCGCTGCCGACGATGGGTGCGCTCACGGTGAGCGGCGGCATCTTCGACCTTAATGGCTTCAACCTGACGGTGGGCTCGCTGGCGGGCAGCGGCGGCACGATCTCGCTGGGCGGCAGCAATCTGATCGCCGACGATGCCACCAACACAACGCTCAGCACGACCATCACCGGTACCGGCGGCATCACCAAGAGCGGTGCCGGCCTGCTGAACCTGACCGGCGCCAACACCTACACCGGCCCGACCACGGTCTCGGGCGGCCGGCTCGCCATCAACGGCAGTATCACCAGCAACGTAACGGTGGGCGCAGGCGGCAACCTCGGTGGCGTCGGCACCATCACCGGCACGGTGTCCAACGGCGGCGTCATGGCACCGGGCAACTCGATCGGCACGCTGAACATCGTCGGCTCCTTCACCCAGAACGCCGGCAGCACGTACCAGGTCGAGGCCAATGCCGCGGGCCAGGCCGATCGCACCAACGTCACCGGCGCACCAGGCACGGCCACCATCAACGGCGGCACGGTCCAGGCGCTGGCGGATCCCGGCGTCTATGCGCCGAGCACGACCTACACCATCCTCAATGCCACTGGTGGCGTTACGGGCACCTATGCCGGCGTCACCAGCAACTATCCTTTCCTTCAGGCGTCGCTCGGCTACGACACCAACAACGTCTACCTGACGCTGAAGCCCGGCGGCTTCGCGGCCGGCGCGCAGAGTGCGAACCAGCGCGCCGTTGGCGGCGTGCTCGACCGCAGCGTTGCAGGGTCGACGGGTGACTTCGCCACCGTGATCGGCACCATGGCCACGCTCAGCCTGAGCCAGGGCCAGGCGGCGATGGATGCCATCAGCGGCCAGAACTACGCGGGCTTCAGCACCGCCAATGTCGGCAGCAGCCTGCTGTTCATGAACACGGTCGGCCAGCAGATGGCTGCAGCCCGTCTCCCTGGCGGCGGCGGTCGCGTCGCCTTGGCCGAAGCCTGCGCGTTCGCCTGCGATGACCCGGAGCAGGTCCAGACTCCGAGCCCGTGGAGCCTGTGGGGCAGCGCGCTCGGCGCCACCGGCAGCGTCGCCGGCAACGGCAATGCATCGACCGTCACCTACAACGCCGGCGGCGTGGCCACCGGCATCGACTACCGCCTCGATCCGCGGTTCCTCGTCGGCCTCGGCATCGGCTTCTCCAGCGGCAACCAGTGGCTGAGCGGCTTTAGCGGCCGTGGCACCAGCACCAGCTACCAGGCAAGCCTCTACGCGTCGTTCACGCAAGGCGCGTTTTACCTCGACGGCCAGGCGGGCTACGGCTTCAACGACAACCAGATGACCCGCATGATCGCCATCCCCGGCCTGCAGCCGCGGACGGCGACGGGTCAGACCAGCGCCAATCAGTTCGTCGGCCAGATCGAGGCCGGCTACAGGATCGGCATCTACGAACAGGCTGCCGCCTCACTGACACCGTTCGCCCGCCTGCAGGGCGTGAACAACAGCCAGGCCGCCTTCAGCGAGACGGGCGCGGGTTCCCTCAGCCTCAACGTCGCCCAGCAGACAACCAACTCGGTGCGCAGCACGATCGGCATGGAACTCGCGGGCAGCATCGATGCCGGTTGGCGCGACAGGCTGGCGCTGCAGCTCCGCCTCGGCTGGGCTCACGAATATGCCGACGTCTCGCGCCCGGTGACGGCCTCCTTTGCCGGCGCGCCAGGCGCTGCCTTCACCGTGTTCGGCGCAGCGCCACAGCGCGACTCGGCTGCCCTCGGCTTCGCCGCCGGCACCGCGATTGCGGAGAACACCTCGATCTATTTCCGCTACGACGGCGACGTCGGCACGGGAACCGACAACCACGCCTTCTCCGCTGGCCTCAGGATGACGTGGTGAACGAGCCGCTAGAAGCCTAGCACCTTGGCCTGCACGACACCTTCGACGGCGCCGATCTGGTCGATCAGGGCCGCAGAAATCGGCTGGTCGACCTGGACAAGGGCGATGGCCGAGCCGCCCGGCTTGTCGCGGCCGAGATGGAAGGTCGCGATGTTGACCTTGTTCTCGCCCAGGATGGTACCCAACCGGCCGATGAAGCCCGGCTTGTCGTCGTTGGTGATGTAGAGCATGTGCGGCGCGAAGGCGGCGTCGATTTCGATGCCCTTGATCTCGACGATGCGCGGATGCTTGCCGCCGAACAGCGTGCCGGTCACGGATCGGATGTATTTCTCGGTCGTCACCGAGAGCCGGATCATCGAATGATAGTCGCTGGTACGCTCGTGCTTGACCTCGGCCACTTCGATGCCGCGCTCTCGGGCGATGACCGGGGCATTCACCATGTTCACCGAATCGAGCTGCGGGCGCAGCACGCCCATCAGCGCCACCTGGGTCAGCGGCTTGACGTTGAGTGCCGCCACGTCGCCCTCGTACTCGATCGATACCGCCTTGATGTCGGTGTCGGTGAGCTGGCCGGCGAAGGAGCCGAGCTTCTGCGCGAGGTCAAGGTACGGCGCCAGCCGCGGCGCATCCTCGGCCGAGACGTTGGGCATGTTGAGCGAGTTCGTCACCGCGCCGGTCAGCAGATAGTCGGCCATCTGCTCGGCTACCTGCAGCGCCACGTTCTCCTGCGCTTCCAGGGTCGAGGCGCCGAGATGCGGCGTGCAGACGAGGTTGGGCGCACCGAACAGGACGCTTTCCTTGGCCGGCTCCACCGTGAAGACGTCGAAACCCGCACCGGCAATATGACCGGAGACCAGGAGATCGCGCACCGCCAGCTCGTCGACCAGGCCGCCGCGGGCGCAGTTGATGATGCGCACGCCCTTGCGGGTCTTCATCAGGTTGGCGCGGGACAGGATGTTCTTCGTCTGCTCGGTGAGCGGCGTGTGCACGGTGATGAAATCGGCACGCGCCAGTACCTGGTCGAGCGTGCCCTTCTCGACTCCCAGTTGGGCCGCACGCTCATCACTCAGGAACGGGTCGTAAGCCAGCACGCGCATCTTCAATCCGAGCGCCCGTTCGGCCACGATCGAGCCGATGTTGCCGCAGCCGATCAGGCCCAGCGTCTTGAAGCTGAGCTCGACGCCCATGAACCGGTTCTTCTCCCACTTGCCGGCCTGGGTGCTGGTGTTGGCATCCGGTACCTGGCGGGCGACCGCGAACATCAGCGCAATGGCATGCTCGGCAGTGGTGATGGCGTTGCCGAACGGCGTGTTCATGACGACGACGCCGTGTGCGGTGGCGGCCTTGATGTCGACATTGTCGACACCGATGCCGGCGCGGCCCACGACGCGGAGCTTCTTGGCCTCGGCCAGCACCTCGGCGGTCACCTTGGTGGCGGAGCGGATGGCCAACCCCTCGTAGTTGGCGATGATCGCCCGCAGTTCGGCTGGCTTCAGGCCGGGCTTGAAATCGACATCGCAGCCGCGCTCCGAGAAGATCTCGACGGCGCGCGGAGACAGCTCATCGGAGATGAGGACTTTGGGTTTCGCCATGTTTCTAACTCCTCAGGCCGCCGCTTTGCCGAATTCGCGCTCGATCTCGCCGTAAGCCCAGTCGAGCCAGGGCAGCAGCGCCTCGAGGTCGCTCGCGTCTACCGTGGCGCCGCACCAGATGCGCAGTCCCGGCGGGGCGTCACGATAAGAGCCGACGTCGTAGCCGGCCTTCTCGGTTTCCAGGAGGTCGGCCATCTTCTTGGCCGCAGCCGCCTGCTTCTCCGCGGCAAGCGAGGTGAACCAGGGGGCGGTTATCACCAGGCAGACCGAGGTGTTGGAGCGGATCGCCTTGTCGGCCGCCAGGAAGGCCGCCCACGGCCGCGACGCGACGAACTTCTCGAGCACGCCGAGATTGGCTTCCGAGCGGGCCATCAGCCCTTTCAGGCCGCCGACGCCCTCGCCCCAGCGCAGGCCGTCGATCGCATCTTCGACGCAGAGCATCGACGGTGTGTTGATCGTATCGCCCTTGAAGATCGCCTCGGAGAATTTCCCACCCGACGTGAGGCGGAAGATTTTCGGCATCGGCCACGGCGGTGAGTAGCTCTCGAGCCGCTGGATGGCGCGCGGGCTCAACACCAGCATGCCGTGCGCGCCCTCGCCGCCCATCACCTTCTGCCAGGACCAGGTGACGACATCTAGCTTCTGCCACGGCAGGTCCATGGCGAAGACGGCCGAGGTCGCATCGCAGATCGCAAGGCCTTCGCGGTCGGATGCGATCCAGTCGCCGTTCGGCACTTTTACGCCCGAGGTCGTACCGTTCCAGGTGAAGACGACATCGTGCTTCCAGTCGACCTGCTTGAGATCGGCGATATGGCCGTAGGGTGCCTTCAGCGTGCGCGCATCCTTGAGCTTGAGCTGCTTCACCACGTCGGTGACCCAGCCCTCGCCGAAGCTTTCCCAGGTCAGCATGTCGACCGGGCGGGCGCCCAGCAGCGACCACAGCGCCATCTCGACGGCGCCAGTGTCCGAGGCAGGCACGATGGCGATGCGATAGTCGGCGGGAATGCCCAGGATCGCGCGCGTGCGATCGACGGCCTCGACAATCTTCTTCTTGCCGAGCTTGGATCGGTGGGACCGCCCCGTGGCGGCATCTTTGAGGACTTCGGGCGTCCAACCGGGACGCTTGGCGCAGGGTCCGGACGAAAAATCGGGACGCGCGGGACGCATGTTCGGCTTCGTCATTTACCTCTCCCTTACAGAAGAGCTGCACTCCGGTGGGGGAGCGTGGCCCGCGGACCGTATAGGGGCGCTCGACCGCACGGTCAATCCGGGGCGATTGTCGCAGCCGTGCAAAACATGTGAAAAAGACCCATGACTGGACAAGGCAAACCGGGCCGCAGCTGGAGCCGGGTGATCGTTGCGACTGTGGGCGTTCTCATCGCCTCGGCAGTCGCGGCGGAGATCGCGGCCCGCAGCTTTTTCGACCTCGATACCCTGCAGTATCGGCGCCCCTACCAGCCTGTGTTCATCTCAGGCGACTACCACTACCTGATGCCGAACGAGAAACTGCCTTATGTCCCCGGCGGGCCGGTGGCGCTCGGCTACCATGAAGGTCCGTTCGGCTTCTACTACGACGCTGCGACGCCGCCACCGCGCTCGTCGACGACGCTGACCGACTTCCTCTACGCCCACAGGCATTCGCGCTACAACGCCGCCGAAATCGACCGCATTACCTGTGCGGAACCCGATGCCACGCTGGTCCATGTCCTGGGCGGTTCGGTCGCCCAGGGGTTCTCGGCCGATGAATCTTCCGACACCTGGCATGCCAGGCTGGAAGGCCTGCTGCGCAACAGGCTGCGGCGCCAGGACGTCTACGTCTTCAACGGCGGCATGGGCGGCTTCGTCTCGGTGCAGGAGAAGCTCGCCTATCATCTCGCCGTCGCGCCGCGGCGCGCCAGCCTGGTGCTGTTCGTCAATGGCTACAACGAGGTCACCATTCCGGCGAATTCAGCCGTGCGGCCTGGCGACCCGTTCCAGCTCGGCCTGCGTTACAGCCAGCTCTTCAACGACGGTTTCATCTGGTGGTTCGCCCGGCACAGCGCGATCGCGCACACCATTCTCCAAAATGCCTTCAATACCCATGTCGCCGAGTTCCGGCGGCGCCTCGATGAAGACGATGCCGTGTTCGCCAAACAGGCCGACGCGATCACCGACATCTACACGGAGAACATGAACGAGGTGCTGGGCGCCTGCGAGGCACGCGCCCAACCCTGCCTCGTTGCCATCCAGCCAGCCCGCTCTGTCACCGCCAGCAACATCGGCGTTCGCATCGACGATATCCTGTTGCAGAAACGGATGACGCAGCTCTACGCACTGCTGCAGGAGAAGGTCGCGGCGAGCCCGCATCGCGACAAGTTCATCGACCTCACGCGCGCCTTCGACAAGGGCGAGAAGCTGCAGCTTTACGCCGATTCCGTTCATCCCAACTATGCCGGCCAGCAGGTCCTGGCGAACGCGCTGCTCGCGCCGTCACTGGCCGCCCTGCGCGCCGCCAAGAACGCCCCGCCCCTTCCCGACCGCTGCCGGAAGAAGCCCTAGCCGTCAGCGGCGCTGCAAGACGTAGTAGGCGCCGGCGGTGGGTTCGCTGAAAACCTGACGCGCTTCGAAGTTGTCGTGCAGCATCTTGGCGATGGCCGCCGCCCTGTTGGCCGCCGCCAGTCCACCGAGTTGGCCTGCCAGTTCGTCGGGGCTCCAGCCCCAGACGTCGGACACCACCACCTGGTAGCCGCGATCGAGCGCCTGGTCGATGTCGCGCTTGATCGATTGGGCGTGCTGTTCGGCCGTCCAGTCGGGATGGCGGATGGCGCCGGCGGCAATCGCGATCCACTTGAATTTCGGCTGGGCCGACGGCGCCGGCGCCGGTGTGAAGGCCCCGTCCCAGTCCCAGGTCCGGCTCCAGAGCGCATATTGCCAGACCGTGATCGGCTCGAATCCCCAGTAGAGAAAGACCGTCGAGTCGGGCGGGAAGCGCTTCTCGATCGCCGCGAGTGCGGCCAGCGACGCCTGATCGCCGCCGCGCCAGCGCGCGAGCTGCCCTACGTTCCAGATCAGCGGCGCCAGCGACAGGATGGCGAGGAAGAGCAGCGTGTACTGCCGACGTCTCGTTGCCAGCAGCGTCGCCGCCAACAGGCCCCACGCCACCGTCAGCCACGGCATGACGTTGATCTGCATCTGCGGATCCTGCGGCTG
>CAMAYC010000195.1 GCA_945862125.1 Reyranella massiliensis 521 | reverse complement strand
TTGCGCTGCAGGCCCAGCGCCGGAAAGACCTGCGGCCGGTCGACCGGCGACGGCGTCGGCACCTTGTCCGGCACGGCGTCGAGCATGGCGCGCAGCCGGCGCAGGAAGGTGGCGCCGCCGGGATCGGGGCTGGTCGCCGGCAGCAGCGGTGCCAGCGGCTTGGCCAAACGGCCCAGCACCATGGCCCAGCGGAAGGCCGCGGGCCGCGGCATTAGCCAGGCCAGCAGCCCGCGCATGAAGCGGTCGGCCGGCGCACGCGTGAAAGTCGTCTCGATGTGGTGCCGGCCGTGATCGACCAGGTGCATGTAGTTCACGCCCGACGGGCAGGTCGTCATGCAGGAGAGGCACGAGAGGCAGCGATCGACATGGCGCACTTCCTGCGCTGTCGGCGCGCGAGCATCCTCGATCATCGACTTGATGAGGTAGATGCGCCCGCGCGGAGAATCGCGCTCGTCGCCCAGCAGCACGAAGGTCGGGCAGGTCGCCGTGCAGAAACCGCAATGCACGCACTTGCGGAGGATATCGTTGCTGCGCGCAGTCTCGGGATCGGCAAGCTGGGCCAGGGTGAAGTGGGTTTGCATGAAAGCCCGATCAGGCTGCGTCGCGCAGCTTGAGCCGCTCCGTGGTCTGCTTGATCCGCTGCCCCGCCTCGAGCGTCGCTTTTTCAAGTTCGTAGAGAGTCTGCAGGTTCATCCAGGTTTGCGCGCTCATGCCAAGGGCGCGCTCCAGACGCAGTGCGGTCTCAGCGGTGATACCCCGCCTGCCGCGAATGATGTTGCCGACCTGCACTTGCGACAGCCCGGTGGCCTGCGCCAGACGGTATTGCGAAACGCCAGCCGGTTCCATGAACTCGTCACGAAGGATGCGGCCGGGGTGTACTGGCTTGATCGTGCGTTTCATAACTCGGCCCTCTCAATGATAGTCCACGACTTCGATTGCCGTCGCTTTTGTTCCGTCCCAGAAGAAGCAGATGCGCCATTGTTCGTTGACACGAATACTCCACTGGCCTCTTCGATCGCCTCTCAACGCCTCCAACCTATTGCCCGGCGGCACGGCCAAGTCTTCCAATCGGCTAGCCGAATAGACGATCTTGAGCTTGTTCTGCGTCCGCTGCGCCAAATCCGGTGGATAGCGCCGTACCCGCTCGCCTTAGAACAGGCGGAGCGTGCTCTCGTTACGAAATCGACCTTCATCGACCATCTATACCCATACTAACCAACTTGATTAGTATGAGCAACATACCTATCCCATCCGTCCCGGATTGAAGAGGCGCTTCGGATCGAAGCTCTCTTTTACGCGCGAGGCGAGCGCCGCCAAGGCTGCCGGCTGCGGCTGGAACACCTGTACCGCCGCGCGCACGGCCTCTGGCGCACGAATGAGCGTGGCGTGACCGCCCTTGGCGCCGATGGCGCCGCGCACGATCGCATGATCGGCGTCGGCGCTGGCTGGAAGAGCCAACCAGACGAGACCGCCGGACCAGTCATAGAATGCCTCGGCCGCCGGGCGCTGCGCCTTGATGCGCGCGACAATGGCCGGCCCTTCGGTCGGCGGGCTGGAAATCTTCCAGACGACGGCGTCGGGTGCCGCCTTGAGCGGTGCCACGTCGCGCACCTCGCGCCAGAAGACGCGGCTTTCGAGCGTGCCCAGCTCTTCCATCCGGGCGCCCGTCTCAGCCAGCAGCTCGCGCAGCGCCTTCAGGCGTGCCTCGACGGAGGGCGCCACGCCTTCGATGCGAAGCGCCGTCCTGCCCGGCAGGTGGGCGGCCCCGGAGACTTCGTGCGGGCTGCCCAGCGCAGCGCACATGGATTTCACCGCCGCCTCGTCGGCCAAACCCAGGAGAATCAGCGTGCGCGTCTGGTCTGGGGCCGGCAGGACCTTAACCGACACCTGATCCAGCACGGCAAGCGTCCCCCAGGAGCCCGCGAGCAGCTTGGAGAGATCGTAGCCGGTGACGTTCTTCATCACCTTGCCGCCGGATTTGAAGATCTCCCCGCGTCCGTTGACGCCGCTGAAGCCCAGCAGGTGATCCCGCGCGGCGCCGGCGGAAAGCCGCCGCGGGCCCGCGAGATTGCCCATCACGGCGCCGACCAATGTCCCCTGCCCGGCTTCCTGGCCGAGCAATGGTCCGAGATCCGGCGGTTCGAAGGCCAGCATCTGGTTGCGTTGCGCCAGCAGCGCCTCGACGTCGCGCATCGGCGTGCCGGCGCGCAAGGTCACCACCAGCTCCTCGGGTGCGTAGTCGACGATGCCGCTGATGCCGGAAAGGTCGAGCACCTGGTCGCATGCCATCGGCCTGCCGAGCGCGATCTTGCTGCCGCTGCCGCGCACATCGAGCGTCTTGCCGTCGTTCAGCGCCCATTCCACCGCCTGTCGCAGTTCCTCCGGCGACCGCGGCTTGATTGTGCCCGCCATGCTCAGAACCGCGGAATATCGGGAAAGGGCAGCTTGTTGTGATGGACCACAACACGACCCAGCTCGGCGCAGCGGCGGAGCTGGGGGAAGACCTTGCCGGGATTGAGCAGATGGTCGGGATCGAAGGCGCACTTCACCCGCATCTGCTGGTCCAAGTCGATCTCGGTGAATTGCACGCCCATCAAGTCGCGCTTCTCGATGCCGACGCCATGCTCGCCGGTCAGGACACCGCCGACACGGACGCAGAGCCTCAGGATGTCGGCGCCGAACTCCTCTGCGCGGTGCAGTTCGTCGGCGTCGTTGGCGTCGAACAGGATCAGCGGATGGAGGTTGCCGTCGCCGGCATGGAAGACGTTGACCACGCGCAGGCGATGTTTCTTCGACATCTCGCGCATCTCGGCCAGCACCTCGACCAGCCGGCCACGCGGCACCGAGCCGTCGAGACACATATAGTCGGGCGTGATCTGGCCCACGGCGGGGAACGCAGCCTTGCGGCCGGCCCAGAACAGTACCCGCTCCTGCTCGTCGTTGCTGACGCGCACCGTGGTGGCGCCGCGGCCCTTGGCGATCTCGGCCACGCGCGCGACCAGGTGATCGACCTCGACCGCCGGGCCGTCGAGTTCGACGATCAGCAGGCCCTCGGCATCGAGCGGATAGCCCGCGCCGACATAGGCCTCGGCGCACTTCACCGCTTCCCTGTCCATCATCTCCATGCCGCCGGGGATGATGCCCGACGCGATGACGGCAGCGACGCAATCGGCGGCGCCCGCTTCGGTCGGGAAACCAAGGAGTACGGCCCGCGCGGTGACTGGTTTGCGCAGCAGCCGCACCGTCACCTCGGTGACGACGCCCAGCAGGCCTTCGGAGCCGGTCATGACGCCCAGGAGATCGTAGCCCTCGGAGTCGAGATGCTTGCCGCCGAGGCGCACGACCTCGCCGGTCATCAGTACCAGCTCGATGCCCAAAAGGTTGTTGGTGGTGAGGCCGTACTTCAGGCAGTGCACGCCACCGGAATTCTCCGCGACATTGCCGCCGATCGAGCAGGCGATCTGTGAGCTGGGATCGGGCGCGTAATAGAAGCCCTCATGCTCGACCGCCTTGGTGACGCCGAGGTTGGTGACGCCGGGCTGCACGCGGGCGCAGCGGTTGGCGTAGTCGATCTCCAGCACGCGGTTGAACTTGCCAAGGCCCAGCAGGATGGCGTCGCCCACCGGCATGGAACCGCCCGAGAGCGAGGTGCCGGCGCCGCGCGGCACGACCTTGACCTTGTTGTCCTGGCAGTAGCGCAGGATCGTCGAGACCTGGGCCACCGTCTCGGGCAGAACCACGACCAGCGGCATCTGGCGGTAGGCCGAGAGCGCATCGCACTCGTAGGGCCGCATGCCCTCCAGGTCGTCGATCACGCCCTCGCCGGGAACAATGGCGCGAAGCGCGGCGACGATCTCGGACCGGCGGGCGAGAATGGCGGGATCGAGCGGCGGCATCTGCATGCTTCGCTCATACGCCAAATAAAAAAGCGGCGGAAGCCGATGGCTCCGCCGCCTTGATCACAGAGACGCTATTCCGTTCTTAGCCTTGGCGGGCCTTGAAGCGCGGATTGGTCTTGTTGATGACGTAAACGCGGCCCTTGCGGCGCACGATGCGGCAGTCCTTGTGACGGGCCTTCACCGACTTGAGGGAATGACGGATCTTCATGGTCCTTACTCGACAAAAAACCCCGGCGAGGCCGGGGAGAATTCCAAAAGCGGGCGGAAAATACGGATCGGGGCGCGTCCCGTCAACCCATTGATTTACACGCCTTTTCGGCAAAGTCCGGGGAAAAGAGAACTTCTGGACAGCAGCGCCAACAAGAACGACTTTAACCATGTTTTCAAAGACTTAAGGAGAATGTCATGGCGTCCCTCACCCTGGCCCAGGCCAACAAGATCGTCGAAGCGGCCCTGGCCGATGCCCGCCGGCTCAAGATCAAGCCTCTGGCGGTCGCGGTGCTGGACGCTTCCGGCCATGTGAAATCCCTCCAGCGCGAGGACGACGCCAGCATGTTCCGCAACGACATCGCCATCGGCAAGGCCTGGGCCGCCGTCGGCATGGGCGCGTCGAGCCGCGTGCTGCTGGGGCGCGCCAAGGAGAACCCGCAGTTCTTCGGCGCGCTGTCGGCGACGGCGCAAGGCAAGTTCCTGCCGCAGACGGGTGCGGTGCTGATCAAGGACAAGGACGGCAACATCCTGGGCGCCGCCGGCGCCAGCGGCGGCACGGGCGACGAGGATGAGGCAGCGTGCATTGCGGGCATCGAGGCGGCGGGATTGGTCGCGGGCTGATTCTCCTCCCCCGTCTGCGGGCAGGGCAATCGTCGCCTTGTGAGGGGAAGCAAAAGATCCCTCACTTCGTTCGGGATGACACTATTGCTGGGCTTTGCGCGGTACGTCGATGCACAAGCCGATGTCATCCCGAACGAAGTGAGGGATCTTTGCGTCATATGCGATTGCCCTGCGTCTCGGGAGAGGTGGCGCTGTCTTACAGCGACGGAGAGGTCATGAACCCGATCCCCCGCGTATGACGAAGAGTATGAGGCCCCTACTCCTCCGGCTCCGTCGTAAACGTGAGCGGGTGGCCGGCGCGGCGGCCGAGGTCGGTGGCTTCGGAGGCCTTGGTCTCGGCGATCTCGCGGGTGAAGACGGCGACGACGCAGGCGCCGCGCTGGTGGGCCGTGAGCATGATGCCGTAGGCCTGGTCGTCGGTGGTGTGGAACACCGCCCGGAGCACCACGACGACGAACTCGCGCGGCGTGTAGTCGTCGTTCAGCAGGATGACCTTGTGCAGCGGCGGCTGCTTGGTCTTGGGCTTGGCAATGGTCTCGGGCTTGACGTCGATGTCGCTCATCGGCCCCTCCGACACTCTCTCTAACTAATATGGCTCCTTCAGGAACCGGTCGACCAGACGGTCGGCGCGGCTGCGGTCGGTGAAGGTGAGATGGCGCGCCAGGTTGCGCGGCGACGAAGCAAGGTAGAAACGCTCGTACTGCTCGTTGCGGCTGGCGAGCGCGCTGCCGGCAAAGTCCCAGGCCAGGCGGAAGATGCGCACGCGCTCCTCCGCCGCCATGCCCTTGGCACCGGGCAAGTAGCGGTCGATCAAGGGCCTGAGCTCGGGATCGGCGAGCTGGGCCGACATTGGCGCAGCCAGGAGATTGTGCGAGCCAATCAGGCGCAGGATCTCGTTCACGCGCGGCATCCACACCGGCAGCATCGCGCGCAGCGCATGCAGCGGCGCCATCGCCGGCGTCCACAGGCCGCCGGGCCACTCGCGGGCTTCGGCTTCGGCCGTCGCCACGGCCGCCCGCGTGAACTCGGCATAGGCCCAGATTTCGCCAATGATGCGCATGGTCTCGGGGTCGGCCGCATTGATCGCGGCTGCCATGCGCAAGGCCAACCCCCAGGCGAAATCGAGCTTGGTCGACGCGCGGATCATCGTCTGTTGCTGGATATTGGCCGGCCAGCTCGTGGTCATCACCGTGTTGTAGGCGAGACGGTTGGCGTCGATGAAGATGCGGTCCCGCGGGATTTCTACATCGTCGAAAATGACGAAGGCGTCCTGTTCGTCGAAGCGGCCCGACAGCGGATGATCGAAGCGGTTATCTTGTGTCGACAGGCTGTCGCGACAGAGGAACTTCAGTCCCGGGGCGCTCATCGGCACGCAGAAGGACAGGGCATAGGCGTCGGCGCCTTCGGGCAGCGGCGAGGCTGGATAGACGGCGATCTCGTCGGCGAAAGGCGCCAGGGTGGCCAGCACGCGGGCGCCGCGCACCACGATGCCGTGTTCGGTGTCGGCGACCTTGCGCAGCGCGTGGACGTTGTCGGCGCGCGGCGCATCGCCCATCGCCTTGTCGACGGTCGGCTGGACGATGGTGTGGGTGAGCGAGATGTCGCCGCGGCGCAGGAACTTCTGGTAGGCGACCAGCCGCTCCGCGCCCGCCTCGTTGCCGTTCGCGCCCCATTCGTCGGGCCGGCCGGCAAAGCCCGCGTAGGTAACGTTCATGTAATCGGGCGTGCGGCCCATCAGGCCGACCGAATATTCGGCGACCTGGCGCAGCGCCTTGTGGCGCCGCCGGAGATCCTCGCGCGAGCGCGGGATCATGTGGCTCGTGCCGATCGGCTCGCCGGTCTCGGGGTCGGGCATCAGGCAGGTCGCGGCGTGCGTGTGCTGGAGGTCGTAGACCTCGGCCAGCGCATGGGCGGCGCCCCGGAGCTTCGGGTGATCGACGAC
>CAMAYC010000194.1 GCA_945862125.1 Reyranella massiliensis 521 | reverse complement strand
TTCGACGAGCGGGCCGACCGGTCGGTGATCGACGGCCTCGTGCGATGGGTCGAGGATCACTATCGTGAGGACCTGCTGCTGCGGCCATCCAAGCATGTCTACATCCGCACCTTGCCCGACTTCGTGCGCGAACAGATCGACCTGTTGCGCGACGGCAAGCTCATCCGCTCCCTGATCGAAGCGCAAGTCCCGGCGGGCAGCGTCGTCGAGCCGATGAAGCACACCGATGAACTCTACGTGTCCCACTACAACAAGGACCGCGGCGGCGATCAGGGTCTCTTCGACCGACACTACGACGGCAACCTGCGCTTCCTGTCGGGCAGCGTGGTGGTGCGCGCCTTGATCTACCTGCAGTCTGACGCGACCTACAAGGTCGTGTTCCACGACAGCCATGTCGAGAAAGCCTTCGCCACCTATGATTTCGGCCTGCTGGACTTTCATCGCGAACTGCATTGGGTCGAAGGGCAATACAATCCCGCCGACCGGCAGCGCATCCTGCTCAAGTGCAACTACCTTGTGACGCCGCGCAACGCCGCCCTGTCGGGTCGCGCCGCGCTCGCGGCCAACACGACCGTGTTCTACGTCGTGAAGGCGGCGATGGAATATTCCAAGAGTCCGAAGACGCCGGCGCAGGTTGCCGTCGGGTTCCTGTGCAATTTCTTCCGCCGGCTGAACAACATCCATCCCCTCGTTGCGCTCGCGATTCCGCTGGCAGTCGTCGCCGGTGTGGTCGCCGCCGCCGGCTGGGCGATCGGACGCCTGATGATCTAGAGCAGGTCGGCGAGATCGCCGTAGGGCTTGGTGATCAGCTCGAGCAGGTGGCCGTCGGGATCCTCGAAGTAGACGCCGCGGCCGCCCCAGTAGCGGTTGATTTCGCCGGGGCCGCTCTTGTCGGGGCGGGCGTAGTAGGGGATGCCGCGGTCCTTGATCTTCGCGAATCCGGCATCGAATTCCGTGTCGTCTACCAGGAAGGCATAGTGCTGGGTCCGGACGTCCTTGGAGTCGACGAAGTCGAGCGCCACGCCATTGCTGGTGCGCACCGGCACGAAATGCCCCCAGGGCGCTTCGGGCTCGACACCCAGGATGTCGGCCAGGAACCTGGCCGAGGCTTGCTTGTCCCTTGCGGGAACGATGATGTGGTCGAGGGCTGCCATGCGACCTCCGTCGGATTTTTCCTGAAAGGTGGGCCGTCGCTCAATTGTAACGAGCCGGCGTTACAAAGTCAGACGGTGTGCTGCCCCCTCTCCCAAAAACAAGGAAAGCACCAATGAGTGGCTTCTTGACGGCGCTGAAAGTGCAGCGCTGGGACGATCATCGCTACTATCACCACAGCCTCGTCAATCAGTCGCTCCACTTCGTCAGCGCGACGAGCTTCCTCGTCGCCTACGTGTTGGCCTTTTCCGACCCGGCGATGGCCGCCCTGATCGGCTGGCTGGTCGCCATGACCACCCGCCAGGCAGGCCATCTGTTCTTCGAGCCGCGGGGCTACGACCAGGTCAACCAGGCCACCGACGAGTACAAGGAAGAGATCAAGGTCGGCTACAACATCAAGCGCAAGCTGGTGCTGCTGGCGATCTGGGCCGCCTCGCCGCTCCTGCTGGTGCTCGATCCGACGCTGCTCGGCATCTTCGCGCCGCACGCTGATATGGCCGAATTCGTCCGCCATGTCGGCGAGCTTTGGCTGGTTGTCGGCCTTGCCGGCATCGCCTTCCGGGTATTTCAGCTCTTCATCCTGCAGGACATCCAGACCGGCCTGGTGTGGGCGACCAAGATCGCCACTGACCCGTTCCATGACATCAAGCTTTATCACCGCGCGCCGCTTCAGTTGATGGCAGGCAAGCGGCGAGGGGACGAGATCTCAGAATCGATCTCGGAGACGATCTCCGAGGTCATCGACGAGGAGGCTGTCGAACCAATTCCCGTCGAAGCTTCAAAGTCGGGCGTCTAGGGGACGGCCGACAACGCTGTCTGGCTTCCGGCTACCGGCCTTCCAAGAGGCGATGTAGTGGGCAAGCATCTCGCGCAGGATCCGCCGCTTGATGGCCTTGTCGGTGCCGAGGGCGCCGACCTCCCACCAGCCGCCGCGGCGCATAGCTTCGGCGGCGGCAATGAAGCGCTCGGCCACGGCGTCGAAATCGGCCTCCGTATAGTTCAGGCTGAAGATCAGGCGGCCGGTGCCGATCCAGCTCAGGGCGAGGCCCTCGGCTCTCAGGTAGTACTGGAACATCCAGTTGTAGCGCGACGGCTGCGTGTAGCAGACCGTCCAGATCGACGACAGGTGCGCCACCTGAAGCGGCAGGCCACGCTCGGCCAGCCGGCTGTTGAGCGATGCCGTGCGCCGGTCCCAGGTGGCATCGAGGTCACGGTAGATCGCCTGCATGTCCGGCGTCTCGAGATGGCGCAGGAATTCGTTCATGGCCGCCATCACGTAGGGGTGCGAGTTGAACGTGCCGCGCGCGAAGCAGACGTCGGCCGGGCGATCGTCGCGAAAGCGCTTCATGTACTTGTGCGGGCCGCACACGACGCCGACGGGCAGACCGCCGCCCACCGTCTTGCCATAGGTCACGAGATCGGCCTCGACGCCGAAATATTCCTGGGCGCCGCCCAGCGCGAGGCGGAAGCCGACGAAGACCTCGTCGAAGATCAGCACGATGCCGCGGTCGCTGCAGACCGCGCGAAGTTCCTTCAGCCATGCGGTGTAGGCATCACGGTCGACACTGGCGTTCGGCCGGCTGTGGATCAGGGTCGAATCGGCGGGGGCCGCCTGGTTGGGATAGAGCGCCTGCGATGGATTGACCAGGACGCAGGCGATGTCGCTGCGCCGGCGCAGCACCTCGAGCGTGGCCTCGGACATGTCCGCCAGGGTGTAGGTGTCGTGCGCGGGAACGGGATTCCCCACGCCGGGCTGCACGTCGCCCCACCAGCCATGATAGGCGCCGCAAAGCCGCACGAGGTGGGAACGTCGCGTGTGGTAGCGCGCCAGCCGGACGGCCTGCATGACGGCCTCGGTTCCCGACATGTGGAACGAGACCTCATCCTTGCCGGAGATGCGCGCCAGCCGCGCGACATTGTCATTGACCAGCGACGGGTAGGAACCCAGCACGGGCCCGAGGGCATCGACCCGCCGGGCGCTGCGATCGAGGCAGGCCTTGTAGAAGTCGTAGCCCAGCAGGTTGACGCCATAGGAGCCCGCGAGGTCGTAGCAGGCATTGCCGTCGAGGTCGGTGACCATGACGCCGCCCGACCGGGCGAGAAAAGAGCCCATCGGGAACTGCGCCCTCGCCAGGGGACTGAACTGGAAGGGCACGCGGTAGGATTCGGTGAACTGCAGGTCGGAGATGTGCCGGCCCGCTTCCTTCGTCTGCTCCAGGGTTCGCTGATATTTTGTCCGGAAGAGGCGCGAGAGACGCTCGAATTCGGCCCGTCGCCGGCCGGCGATCTCCGTCGTGGCGTCGTCGGCGCGAAAGAACCGCGCTTCGTCGAAGGCGTAGTTGGGAACCAGGCCGGCGATGCGGCGTGACAGGCGCGAATGCCCGCCAAGAGACCGGTGCTTGGCGCGTGAAAGAGCAAGCCGGGCCCTGAGCTTCTGGATCAGCACCCCGAGCAGCAGGGCGCCGAGAATGAGGACGACTGCCGAGGAAATGTTCCACTCGATTCCCATCGATTCTCCCTAGCTCCCTTGAAGGCAATGACAATTCGTTCCGAACTCGCGAAAGTGTTGCAGCACGAGGACATCAACTTCCTGCTGACGAACCGCATTCCGCGCCGGCTCGCGACGCGGTTTCTCGGTTGGTTCAGCCGGATCGAGAATCCCCTTGTCGCGCGGGCGTCGATCGCGATCTGGCGCCTGTTTGCCGACCTCGACCTCGGCGATGCGAAGGAGCAGGCCTTCAACAGTCTTCATGCCTGCTTCACGCGGGCGCTGAAGCCCGGGGCCCGGCATTTCGATCCCGACCCGCAGCTGCTGGTGAGCCCGTGCGACGGCATTGTCGGTGCCCATGGAATGATCGCCGGCACCGAACTGCTCCAGGCGAAGGGATTTCCCTACGCGCTGCACGACCTGCTGCACGACCCGGCGCTGGTCGATGCCTACCGGGACGGCCGCTATGTGACGATCCGGCTGACGTCGAGCATGTACCATCGGTTCCATGCGCCCGCCGACGGCACGGTGGAACACGTGACATACATTTCCGGCGATACCTGGAACGTCAATCCGATTGCGCTCAAGCGAGTCGCCGAACTGTTCTGCAAGAACGAGCGTGCCGTGATCCGCACGCGGCTCGGCGGGTCCGGTCATCTCGTGACCCTGGTGCCGGTGGCGGCGATTCTCGTCGCCAGCATCCGGCTGCATTTCCTCGACGTGACCATGAACATGAACTACCGGGGCGCCGCAGAGATCGACTGCGCCGCGACTTTCCGCAAGGGCGAGGAACTCGGCTGGTTCGAACATGGCTCGACGATCATCGTGTTTGCGCCGAAGGGTTTTAGGCTCTGCGACGACATCGGCGAGGGCACCGTGCTCCGGGCGGGCCGCGCCCTCATGCACCTGCCGTGAGCGTCGGCGGCGCCTTGTCAGGACGCGGCCGCGTCGGGCATGACGCGACCCTTGAGCGGCTGCCAGACACTGCGTGGAATCTGGCGCAGGTTGGCCAGGAACTGCTCGGCGCATTTCGCCCAGGTGAAGGTCTCGGCGTGGCGTCGGCAGGCCGCCGGATCGCCGGCCACGGCCGCGAGGCAGGCGGCGCGCAGGTCCTCACTCACGGCGCCCACTCCCGGCACCGTAACAACATCGAGCGGGCCGGGCACGGGATAGCCGGCCACCGGCACGCCTGAAGCCAGCGCCTCGACCATGACCAGTCCGAACGTGTCGGTGCGGCTGGGGAAGACGAAGCAGTCGGCCTGGGCATAGCGCATCGACAGCTCTTCGGTGCCGACGGAACCGAAGAACTGAATGTCCTGGATGCCGCCATAGCGGCGCTTGAGCTCGGCGAGCTGCGGCCCGCCGCCCACCACCCACTTCGTGCCGGGCAGGTCGAGATCGAGGAAGGCCTTTATGTTCTTCTCGATGGCGACGCGGCCGGCATAGAGCCAGACCGGCCGCTCGTTCCTGTGCGCATCACGGAGGCGCGGCTTGAAGGCGGTGATATCGACGCCGCGCGACCACGGCACGATGTTCTTGAAGCCCTGCGCGGCCAACTCGTCGCGGATCGTCTGCGCCACTACCAGAACGCCTGACGACGGCGCATGGAAGCGCCGGACGAAGGCGTAGCTCCAGGAGATCGGCAGGCGGATGCGGGCGTGGACGTATTCCGGGAAGCGCGTGTGATAGGCCGAGGTGAAGGGAATGCCGCGTTTGCGGCAGAAGGCGCGCGCGGCCCAGCCGAGCGGCCCTTCGGTCACCACATGGATCGCGTCCGGCGCGAACAGTTTCAGCATGTGGGCCAGGCGGCCCGAGGGGAACAGCGAGAGTCGGATCTCGGGATAGGTCGGACAGGGCAGGGTATGGAAGCGATCGGGCCCGAAGACCTCCACGTCATGGCCTTGGGCGCCCAGGATCTGCGAGACCGTCTCGACGGTACGGACGACGCCGTTGATCTGGGGCCGCCAGGCATCGGAGACGATGGCGATGCGCAACCGGACTACTCCGCGGCCAGCCGGACCGGCTCGAGCCGGACCGGCAGGCGAGACGTCTCGCGCGCATGCTCCTCAGCCCAGCGCACGATGCGCAGACGACCCTCGAAATCCTCGACCAGGGCGGTACAGCTCTCGACCCAGTCTCCGTCGTTGCAATAGAGGATTCCGTCGATGTCGCGGATCTCGGCATGATGGATGTGGCCGCAGACCACGCCGTCGACGCCGCGCCGGCGGGCCTCGTTGGCGACCGCATGCTCGAAATTGTCGATGAACTGAACGGCGTTCTTGACCTTGTGCTTCAGGAACGCCGACAGCGACCAGTAGGGCAGGCCGAGCCGGCGCCGTCCCCAGTTGAACCAGGTGTTGAGGCGGAGCGCCCCGGAATAGGCCCAGTCGCCGGTGATGGCGAGCCAGCGCGCGTAGCGGACGATGCCGTCGAACTGATCGCCATGGATGATCAGCAGCTTGCGGCCCTCGGGCGTCTCGTAGATCACCTCATCCTCGACCCGCACGTCGCCGAAGGTGAGCTGGCAGTATTGCCGCGCCGCCTCGTCGTGGTTGCCGGGGACATAGACGACGTTGGTGCCCTTGCGCGCCTTGCGCATGATCTTCTGGACGACGTCGTTGTGGCTGCGCGGCCAATACCACCAGCGCTTCAGGCGCCAGCCGTCGACGATGTCGCCGACCAGGAACAGATGCTCGCTCTCGTTCTTCTTGAGGAAATCGAGCAACAGCGTTGCCTGGCATCCGCGTGTCCCGAGATGGATGTCGGACAGGAAGATGGCGCGATGGCGGGCAGGTTGATGACGCTCTATCACGGTCATGTGGATAAAACTCGACCGGCACTAAATCTGTCGGGCGCGATTGCACGACACGCAGCAGATTGTGTATGGAGGCCGTTGCGTGGCCGTGAATCGGTTGTGACAGTTAGATGACATTCGCCTCGAATCGCGCCGTCCTGCTCATTCTGAATCCAACCGCCGGCCGCCGCCGCCGCGGGTTGGTCGATGCCGTGGCGCGCCACGTGCGCGGGCTGGGCTGGACGGTCGACCTGGTCGAGACCGCCGCCGCTGGCGATGCGCGGCGGATCGCCGAGACCTGCGATGCCGCCCGCTACGCCGTGATCGC
>CAMAYC010000193.1 GCA_945862125.1 Reyranella massiliensis 521 | reverse complement strand
ACCGACGTGGCCGAGATCAACAAGGCCGTGAAGCTCGCCGCCGCCAACCAGCTCAAAGGCATCCTTGGCTGGACCGATGCGCCGAACGTGTCGATCGACTTCAACCACGATCCGCACTCGTCGACCTTCCACATGGACCAGACCAAGGTCATGGACGGCACGCTGGTGCGCGTCATGAGCTGGTACGACAACGAGTGGGGCTTCTCCAACCGCATGTCCGACACCGCCGTGGCGATGGGCAAGCTGGGCTAGGCTTGCTGCATTAGGCCTGGCGCTTCGCCGAGATCCCGCGGAAGGCATCTTCCAGCGCCACGGGATCCGGCGGCGCCTGCCACGCCGATTGCCATTCGACGAGACCCAAAAGGTGGTCGAGCATCAGCTTGGCCGCCTTTTTTGCGTCGCGCGCCAGGATTGCCTTCACGATGTCGGCGTGGTCGTGCGGCCCGGCGCAGTTGTGGAAGCGCTCGGGCGCCGACAGCGAGAAATGCATGGTCGAGCGCGTCAGCAACCCGCGCAGCAGGCGCGAGAGCTGCTCGTTGCCGCAGAGTTCGGCCAGCAGGATGTGGAACTCGCCTGACAGGCCGAACAGCCGGCCGCGGTCGTCGGTTCTGACGGCCTGGCGTTCCTCGCTGACATGCGCCTTGAGCCGCTGGGCAGCCGGCGCACCATGCTCGGCGCAGAGGCGCTGGACAATCGCAGTCTCGAGCATCGTGCGCACGTCGTAGATCTCGCGCACCTCCTCGATCGTGAGCGCCGGCACGAAGGTGCCGCGATTGGGCACGGCTTCGAGCCAGCCTTCATGGACCAGGCGATGCAACGCCTTGCGCACCCGCTCGCGGCTGACCTTCAGCACCCGGGCCAGCGCCGGCTCGCGGAGCTTGGTGCCCGGCAGCAGGCGCCCCATCAGCATGGCGCGCCGGATCGCGTCGTAGACGGCCCTGTCGATTGCGACATTGCCCTTCGGGCGGCGGGGCTGCGCCTTCTTGCGGAGCGCGGCCATCGGTCAGCCTTGGCGGAATAATGTGCACATTCTCATTTCATATGTGCACAAAACGGGCCACTCCGGCCAGCCATTCCTCGATTTCCGCTCACCGCGATACCTTTCATTTGGCACGCCGCTTGCCTCGTATTGCCGAGGAGGGCTGCATGCAATCGACCCCGGCTGGGCGGACACTCGACGTCGAAGACCTGACCGTGCGCTACGGTCAGGCGCTGGCGGTCGACGGTGTGACCCTGGCGATCGAGCCTGGCGAGGTCGTGGCGCTGCTGGGTCCGTCCGGCTGCGGCAAGACCACCCTGTTGCGGGTGATCGCGGGTTTCGTCCGCCAGGCCGCCGGTCGCGTGCGGGTCGACGGCGCCACCATCGATCACCTGCCCGCCAACCAGCGCAATATCGGCATCGTCTTCCAGAACTACGCTCTCTTTCCGCATATGACCGTGGCCGAGAACGTGGCCTATGGGCTGCGGGCGCGCGGCGTCCGCGGCTCCGAGGTCCAGGCGCGGATCTCGCGCTTCCTCGACGTCGTCCAGCTCGGCGGCTTCCGCGAGCGCCTGCCGCGCCAGCTTTCGGGCGGCCAGCAGCAGCGGGTGGCGCTTGCACGTGCACTCGCCGTCGAACCGTCGATCCTGCTGCTTGACGAACCGTTTGCCGCCCTCGACCGCAACCTCCGTCTCGACATGCAGATCGAGGTCAAACGCCTCCAGCGGACGCTCGGTCTCACGACTATTCTGGTGACGCACGACCAGGACGAAGCGATGAGCGTCGCCGACCGGATCGCCGTCATGAACAAGGGCCAGGTCGAGCAGTTCGACACGCCGGTCGCGATCTACGACCGGCCGCAGACGCTTTTCGTCAACGGCTTCATCGGCACGACCAACCTCATGAACGGCAAGGTCGCCGCCCTGCGCAACGGCACGGCGACCGTCGCGCTGGATGCCGGCGCCAGCCTTAGCCTCTCGGCGCCGGCCGGGATCGGCGTCGGCGCGCCGGTGCTTATATCGGTCCGCCCCGAGCAGCTCGCGCTCTCGTCCGTCCCCGGCCCCGACGCCTGGAAGATCGTCCCCGGCCTCAGCCTGCCGATCGGTGCACAGCTCGTACACGAGGCGCGCACCGCCGACGGCGCCTCGCTCAAGATCGTCGAACCCCGCCGCACCACGCCATCCGACTCGGCCCGCATCTATTGCACGCTGGCCGCCGACGCCCGTCCCACCCTGTTCCCGCGTTCCACCTGAAAGCCACGGAGAATATTTCATGTTCAATCGCAGAAGCCTGCTGGCCGGCGCCACCGCCCTGGGCGGCGCCTCCCTCCTCCCCACCCTCGCCTACGCAAAGGGGAGTGTCGCCGCCGCCATCTACCCCGGCACCTGGGAGGAGGCCTTTCGCGCCATCGTGGCGCCGGCGCTGAAGAAGAAGGACGCTGTCGACCTCGAGTTGCAGCCCCTCTTCGCCGTCGACCAGGTCGCGAAAGCAAAGGCGGCGCGTGGTGCGCCCCCGTTCGACGCGTTCGTGCTCGATCCGGGTCCGCGCATCACCGCGATCCAGGACGGCCTCTTCGACAAGCTGGATGCCAAGAAGCTTTCCAATGTCTCCAAGCTGCCGGCCGGTCTGGTCGACGAGTGGGGAATCGGCGTCAACGCTCAGGTGGTGGGCATTGCCTACAATCCGAAGAAGGTGCCGGCGCCCAAGGGCTGGAAGGATCTCTTCACCGATCCGTGGGTGTCGCGCCTCGGTATCACGGGTTTCCAGACCACGTTCGGAACCGTGTCGCTGATCGAGATCGCCAAGGTGTTCGGCGGTTCCGAGACCAACATCGAACCGGCGCTCGCGGAGCTCAAGAAGGTGCTGCCGAAGATCGCCGCGGTCGGCCAGCCGGCCGCCATGCCTAGCCTGTTCCAGCAAGGCCAGTGCGACGTGATCTATACCAATACCCAGACCGTCGCGACGCTGAAGGGACGCGGCGTCGACATCGAGTTCGTCAAGCCCGAGACCGGCGCGATCACCTTCCTCACGACGCTGCATCTCGCCAAGGGCGCGACCGACGTCGAGAACGCCTACAAGTACATCGATATCGTCGCCGGCAAGGAGGTACAGGAGGCGCTCACCAAGCCGCCTTACAATTTCATCCCGGTGAACAAGGACGTTCCCCTGCCCGACTACCTGCCGATGAAGAGCCTCGACGAGATGTCGAGCTTCATCCGGCACGACTGGGCGAAGATCAATCCGCTGCGCGCCGGCTGGATCGAGAAGTTCAACAAGGAAATGGCGAAGTGAAGAAGCTGGCGGAGTGGCAGCTCGCACTGCCGCTCGCGCTGGCTTTCGCCTCGATCTTCCTGGCGCCGCTCCTCATGCTGATCGGCGTCAGCTTCTTCAACGACGACAAGATCACCCAGCCGGGGTTCGGCCAGTGGGCGAAGTTCCTGGGCGACCCGTTCAGCTACAAGGTGATCTTCGATACCATGATGCTCGGCGTGAAGACGGTCTGCGCCACCATTCTGATCGGCTACCCGCTGGCGCTGATCTATCTCGACGCATCACCGCGCGTGCAGAAGGTACTGATCTTCATCATCGTGATGCCGCTGCTGCTGTCGGTGGTCGTTCGCACCTTCGCCTGGATCGTGGTGCTGGGCCGCGAAGGCGTCGTGAACACCCTGCTGATCCAGCTCGGGATCATCTCCGAGCCATTGCGGCTGCTGCAGACCGAGCTCGGTCTCGTTATTTCCCTGACCCAGATCGAAATGCCGCTGATGCTGCTGCCACTGATCAGCGTGATGTCGCGGCTCGATCCCAACCTGCGCGACGCCTCCGCAGCCCTCGGCGCCTCGCGCTGGCGCACGCTCTTCACCGTGATCGTGCCGCTCAGCATGCCGGGGCTGGTCGCAGGCTGCCTGCTCGTGTTCGCCAGCTCGACCACCGCCTTCATCTCACAGACCGTGATCGGCGGCGTGCGGCTCATCTATCTACCGCTCCTGATCTGGCAGCAATCGCTGGTGGTCTTCAACTGGCCGTTCGCCGCCGTGGTCTCGATCACGCTGCTGATCTCGGTCCTCACCGTCGTCAGCGCGCTGTCCTGGCTCGGTCGCCGCTCCGGAGGATATGTCCATGGGTAGGCGGCGCAGTTTCGGCGACCTCTCCTATGGGCTGGTGATCGGCACGCTGGCCACGCTCGCGCTGCTGATCATCGTGGCGCCGGTGGTGATCGTGCTCACGACGTCGTTCACCGAAGGCCGGTCGCTCAAGTTCCCGCCGACCGGCTTCTCGCTGCAATGGTACGAAGCCCTGTTCGATCCATCGAAGTCGCGGCAGATCCATCGCGCGGTGTCGAACTCGCTCGAGGTCGCGGCCTGGTCGACCGCCTTCGGCATGCTGCTGGGGTCGATGGCGGCCCTCGGCATCGCCCGCAACCGGCACCGGCTGGCGCGGATCGCCGACGGCTTCTTCCTCTCGCCACTGGTCCTGCCCGGCCTCACCTTTGGCCTGGCCGCGCTGATGTACTTCACGCTGATCGGGTTCCGGCCCTCGCTGAACCTCATCATCGCCGGCCACATGATCGTGACCATCCCCTTCATCCTGCGCACCACGACGGCCAGCCTCTCCCAGCTCGACCCGGCGCTGAACGACTGCTCGCAAAGCCTGGGCGCGAGCTGGCTCTACACGCTCCGCCGCGTGACACTGCCGCTGATCGCGCCGGGCATCTTCGCCGGCGCGTTCCTGGCCTTCATGGCCTCGATCGACAACGTGCCGGTCTCGCTCTTCCTCTCGACCGCGCGGACCGACATGCTGCCGATCCGCATGTGGGGCATGATGGAATCGACGCTCGATCCCCGGATCGCCGCCGTGTCGGGCGTATTGATCACCTCCGCCTTCCTGCTGATGCTGGTCATGGAATGGACGGTGGGACTCACCCGCCGCATGCGCGAATAGGGAGTCATCATGGAAATCGTCCCGCAGCCCTTGACCCAGGAAGCCTTCGCCCCGTTCGGCGACGTGATCGCCGTGCCCGACGTCGCCGGCCGCACCTACTACGAGGATGCGCTGGGCAACCTGCGCCCGACCGCGCATGCCAGCCTCTCGGTCAGCCTGAAGGCCGAGACGCCGGACCGGCCGCTCAAGGCCGAACTTCTCGAACGCCACGAATTCTCGTCGCAGACCTTCATGCCGCTCGACGTCGGCCGCTGGCTGATCGTCGTGGCGCCGCACGCCAAGGCCGGCGGCCCCGACCTCGCCGGGGTACGGGCCTTCATCGCCACCGGCAAGCAAGGCGTCACCTATCGGCCAGACACCTGGCACCATGGCCTTACCGTGCTCGACCGGCCCGGCCGCTTCGCCGTCTTCATGTGGCGCGACGGCGGCAAGGGTGACGAGGAGTTCGTGCCGGTGCCGCCCTTCACCATCCGCATTCCCTGATCCGGAGCCCGCGATGCCCTACGACGTCCGCCGCGATTTCATCGGCTACGGCGCCAACCCACCCGATCCGAAATGGCCGAATGGCGCCCGCATCGCGGTCAACTTCGTCATGAACTACGAAGAAGGCTCGGAGCCTTCGATACAGGACGGCGAAGGCCACACCGAGATCGGCCTCAGTGATGCCAGCCGGATGGGTCAATCGATCCAGGGCCGCGACCTCGCCGCCGAAGGCCTGTTCGAATATGGCTCCAGGGTCGGCTTCTGGCGCCTGATGCGACTCTTCCAGGAGCGCGGTCTGCCGATGACGATCTTCGGCTGCGGCCTCGCGCTCGAACGCAATCCCGAGGCCGCCGCTGCCATCCGGAAGGCCGGCTTCGATGTCTGCTCGCACGGCTGGCGCTGGATCAAGCACTACGAACTCGATGAAGCCACAGAGCGCGAGCATATCCGCAAGGCAATCACCGCCCTCCAGAAGATGACCGGCGAGCGTCCGCTCGGGTGGTACTGCCGCTATGGGCCCAGCGTGAACACGCGGCGCCTCGTCATGGAGGAAGGCGGGTTCCTGTACGACAGCGACTACTACGGCGACGAGCTGCCGTTCTGGGTCACGGTCGACGGCAAGGCCCAGCTCGTGGTGCCCTACTCCGTCACCAACAACGACGGCCAGTTCGGCGCCGCCATCGGCACCTCGGACCAGTGGTTCTCCTTCGTGCGCGACGCCTTCGATATGCTCTACCGCGAAGGCGCCAACGCACCGAAAATGATGTCGGTCGGCCTGCACATGCGCCTGATCGGCCATCCGGCGCGCGCCGTCGGGCTGGAGCGGCTGCTCGACCATATCCAGAAGCATGAAGGCGTCTGGGTGACCCGCCGCGTCGACATCGCCCGCCACTGGATCAAGACCCATCCCTATGCCGGCAAGGGACTGAATGAGTGACAAAGGCCCACAGGCCTTTGTCATCCCGAGCGAAGCGAGGGATCATTGAGGCAACAGGAAAGGTCCCTCGCTGCGCTCGGGACGACACCGTGTATTATTGCAGCCATGAGACCCGTGGTCTTGATCAGGGACTGGCGGCAAACGAAGGCCGTGCTGACGGCTGCGCGCGATGCGAAGCAATCACCAGTCCTGCTGACACCCGAGAACGCGGCCGCAACCTACGGCGCAGGCTACCTGGCGGCACTCCAGGATCGCGCGCATGCGGAATTTCCCGACGTGGCCTTCACCCTGATCGTCGATTGCGGCGACGCGCCGGGCTATGCCCTGGCCTGCCTGCGCGCCGGGGTCGCCAGGATCTCGATGTCGCCGCACAACGAGAAGATCGCCGACATTGCCCGGCAGATGGGCGCTGAACTGGTAAGGAGACCGACATGAGTTGGCAGCCAACGCGCGATTTCACGGGATACGGCGCCAACCCGCCCGATCCGAAATGGCCGAACGGCGC
>CAMAYC010000192.1 GCA_945862125.1 Reyranella massiliensis 521 | reverse complement strand
TGGACGGACTCTCCCGCCGCCTATCTCGAGGCCGTGAAGGCGGCCGGCCTCGACGACCGGGTCGCGATCGACACGCTGCCGCGCAAGGACAAGCCCTCGGCCGACCAGCTCGCCCGCACCGAGGCGCTGATGGCGGGCGGCGTGCCGGCGGGCCTGCTGCCGTCGATGCCGAAGCTGCGCTGGGCCCAGGCGATGAGCGCCGGCGTCGAAGGCTGGATGGCGCTGCCCGACCTGCCCCAGGCGCTCACGCTCACCTGCGCCCGCGGCACGCACACCGAATCGATGCCGGAGAACATCATGGCGGCGCTGTTCTATGCCGCCAAGCCCGTGCACATCGCGGTCGAGAACCAGAAGAGCGCCAGGTGGGTGAACACCGTGCCGCAGCCATTGACCGGCAAGACGCTCGGCATCCTCGGCCTCGGCGTCATCGGCCAGGAGGTGGCGCGGCTCGCCGCGGCCTTCGGCATGCGCGTGATCGGCACCAAGCGCCGGCCGGGCGAGATGGCCAACGTCGCCCAGGTGTTTCCGGCCGAACGCACCGACGAGGTGCTGGCCCAGTCCGACTTCGTGCTGCTGCTGCTGCCGGCCACCAGGGAAACCGACAACTTCATCAACGCCGATCGCCTGGCGGCGATGAAGCCCACGGCCTGGCTGATCAACTTCGGCCGCGGCCACACGATCGTCGATGCCGACCTGATCGCGGCGGCGAAGAACAAGAAGATCGCCGGCGCCATCCTCGACGTCTTCCGCCAGGAGCCGTTGCCCGCAGAGCATCCGTTCTGGAAGGCCGAGGGCATCGTCGTGCTGCCGCACATCGGCGGCCCGCATCCGCAGCGCGACAAATTCGTGGCGCGGCTGTTCGTGGAGAATCTCGAACGCTTCCTCGACGGCAAGCCGCTCAAGGAGATCGTCGACCGCACCGCGGGTTACTGACGCTGTCTTGCCGGGAGCTGGTGGTCGAAATCGGGCGCAAGAGTCTCATGAGCGCGCGGGACGCGCGCGGTCCGCAAGATCATGAGTTTTCCGGACCGCGCGCATCCTGCGCGCTCATGGGACTCAAGGACTTACTGTTTGCGGGCCTGGGGTGGGAGGAACCATCGGCGTCTGAATCATTCGCTTCCCCCTTCAGAGGGGGAAGTGCCCTCGTCTTACGAGGGCGATGGGGTCATGACCCCTCCGTCCGCTTCGCGGACACCTCCCCATTTGAATGGGGAGGAAAGCGATTCGATTTCAGCCGGAAAGTCGATAGATCAACTTTTGCCGCCCTCCACGGGTGCTTCACGCTATATTGGCGGTGTCCGTTGTGCGGGGAGTGAAGTCCAGTGGCATCGTCGTCTGTCGCCGTCATGAGCGGTCTCGCTCTCGAGGTGGCCGTCAATCGCTGGCTGAAGCCGGCCTTCGAGGCCGCCTCACCCTATCGCCTGGAGATCGACTGGCGTCCGACCACCGCCATCATGAAGTCGATCGCCGAAGGCCAGCGTGCCGACGTCGTCATCGCCATCGACGGCTCCATGGACAAGCTCTGCGCCGACCGCATCGTGCGTCCCGAGACCCGCGTCTGTCTCGCCGACTCGATCCTGGGCGTCGGCGTCCGCGAGGGCGCGCCGAAACCCGACGTCTCGACGGTCGAGGCTTTTAAGCGGGCTCTGGTCGGCGCAAGGGCGGTGGCCTACTCCCGGGCAGGTGCGAGCGGCATCTACTTCACCGCGCTGGTCGAGCGGCTGGGCATTGCCGCGGAGGTCCTGGCGCGCGCCGTCGCGATCCCGATGGGCTTCACCGGCGAGAAGGTGGCGAGCGGCGAGGCCGACATGGCGATCCAGCAGGTGAGCGAACTGATGTCGGTCCCCGGCGTTGCCGTCGCCGGTCCGTTTCCCCAGGAGGTCCAGACCGTCTCTACCTTCGATGCCGCCATCTTTGCCGATGCCGCGAACCCCGACGGTGCCGCCGCATTTATGGCGCTGCTCGCATCGCCCGCCGCGGCGAAGGCCTATGGCGATGGTGGTCTGGTATCCCGCCTGCCGCATTCCTGAAAACGCTCTCCTTTGGAAAGACCGTCGCATGTCGAAGAAGCCCCGCGTCGTCCTCCTGCATGGGACGCCCGTCGCCGTGGAACCCATCCAGCGCGCGTTCGCCACGCGTTGGCCCGAGGCCGAGGCCGTCGATTTGCTCGACGCCTCGCTGTCGGTCGATCGCGCCAGGGACCATGAGCTGACGCCGCGCATGTTCGAGCGCTTCGTCGAGCTCGGCGGCTACGCGCAGCGCCTCGGGGCCGAGGCGATCCTCGTCACCTGCTCGGCGTTCGGGCCGGCGATCGAGCGCATGGCGCGGGAACTGCCGGTCCCCGTGCTGAAGCCCAACGAAGCGATGTTCCGGGAGGCGATCGGCAGGGGGAAACGGATCGGCATGCTCGCGACCTTCGCGCCGTCGGTGCTGACCATGACGGAGGAGTTCGAGCAGTTCGTCGGTGAGGCGGGTGCTGGGGCGACGCTCGAGACGATCGTCGTCGAGGGGGCCATGGACGCTTTGCGCAAGGGCGACGCCGACCGGCACAACGCGCTGATCGCGGCGCGGGCGCCCGAGCTCGCGCACTGCGACGCCATCATGCTCGCGCACTTCTCGACGTCGCGTGCGCTGGCGGCCGTCACCGCCGCGGTCGGGACACCGGTGCTCACCGCGCCCGATGCCGCGGTCGATCGCATCAGGGCCGCCATCGCGGGCTGACGCCGTAGGGCCGAGCTTAAGCTCGGCCCCATGAGCGGCAGGCCGCGGCTTGTAATCAAGCCGCCACGGGTAGCAATGCTCGGGAGCGTCGAAGTTCATTCGAATCGCTTCGAGTGACGACGGCTCCGATTTGACGGAGCAATCCATCCGGTAGGCTACAGGTGACCTGTAATGCCAATCTCCGCTGTTTTGTCGCCCAGGAGTTCTCCTTTTATGAGTCCAACTAGTTGCGGGAATAGTCCATTCAATGGGTACTCGAAGCCTTCAATGAGATCCTCTAAGAACGTAAGTAAGAATTCTTTGTCAGCACGTTGAGCCAGATCTTTCGAAATGTTGGCCCTGAAGTTTAGGACACTCTTGTATTCTCGTAAGTGTTGATGTGATGCGTGGCTGCGGCGATTGTATCGGTAGAAGCGTTTACTTGCGCATACAGTAGCACGCATCGCGTGCATAAGTGCGATCTTTGAATAGCGAGTATTAACTAGTGTAGGACGGCGCGAGTCATCAGCGTCCGGCACTCGCCCGGCTCGGTGGTCGAAGTAGTGAACACTGAAGCTTGACGTTTCAGCGGGTTTTTCCCAGCCTAGTGTGACACCGCGAAGCGCTCCAGCGCTCAGTTCAACCGCACCGCCTGCGCCATCACCTCGATCGCGTCGGGCTGGCGTGACCGCACATTGAGCGTATCCGCGCCGCAATCCTCCCAGGCGCGATAGCGCTCGCGGATGCGGGCGGGCGGCCCGACCAGCGACTTCATGTCGACCCACTCGTCGGGCACCGTGGCGATGGCCTCGTCCTTGTGGCCGGCGAGATAGAGTTCCTGGATGCGCTTGGCCGCGTCGCCAAAGCCGCGCCGCACCATGATGTCGTTGTGGAAGTTCTTGGTCTTGTGGCCCATGCCGCCGACATAGAGCGCGATCTCGGGTTTCAGTCTGGCGAGCGCGCCCTTCACATCGTTGTCTACCTCGACATGGACGTTGGCGGCGATGGCGAAGTCCTTGAAGCTTTTGCCATTGCCGGCGCGCCTAAAACCTTCTTCGAGCCAGGGCCGATATTCGTCCATGGCGCCGGGCATGAAGCCCATCGGCAGCCAGCCGTCGGCGATCTCGGCCGTCAGCTTCACCGTCGCCTCGTTGCCGGTGGCGAGATAGATCGGGATGTCGGGGTTCATGTGCAGGATGGATTTCAGCGGCTTGCCGATGCCCATGGCGCCGGGCCCGGTGTAGGGCAGCGAGATCTCGCGGCCCTCGTGGCTGACGGGTCCCTCGCGTTTGAAGATCTTGCGCATGATCGCCACGTAGTCGCGCATGCGCCAGTAGGGCTTGCCCCAGGGCTGGCCGTACCAGCCTTCGACGATCTGCGGGCCCGAGACGCCGATGCCGGCGAGGAAGCGGCCGCCGCCAGCCATGGCATCGACGGTGGCGGCCGACATGGCGGCATTGGCGGGCGTGCGGGCGGCGAGCTGCATGATGCCGGTGCCGAGTTTTATCCGCTTGGTGTGGGCGGCGAGGAAGGCGAGCGGCGTGACGGCATCGGAGCCGTAGGCTTCGGCGGTCCAGACGGAGTCGTAGCCCAGCTCCTCGGCGCGTTGCACGAGCTTCACGGGGATGTCGAGGGCGGCGCGGGAATAGCCGATGGCGAGGCCGAGTTTCATTTGGTTTCCTCCTGGGAGACCAGACCGTACCATCCGGCGGCGCCGGACCAACAAGGATCCTGTCTTGAAATCTGTTCTGCGATTTATGGGTCAGGCGCTTGCCATTGTGGCGATCACCCTGGCGCTGGATTTCATTGTGACCGCGACGCTGTTTTCCGGCCTCAAGAAATCCTGGGCGGAGGCGGCCCGGCCCGGAGTCTATAGGCCGGCCGCCCATCACCACGATCTCGTCCCCGACCGGGAAATCACGCGCGTCTGGGGCCGGGTCTGGTATCCGTGGAAGACCGATCGCTTCGGCTTCCGCACCGGCACCTGCGCGCCTGAGGAGCCGGTAAAGGGGCAGGAGGCGATCTTCGTGGTGGGCGATTCCTTCACCGAGGCGCTGGGCTCGACCTACGAGCAGAGCTTCGTCGGGCTGATGGCCTGCGATGCGGGGAAGCAGGGCAAGGCGGTCTACAATCTCGGCGTCGCCTCCTACAGCCCGGCGATCTATCACCAGAAGATCCGGGCCTCGGCCGAGCGGCTGGGCGTGACGCCGGCCGAGATCTTCGTCTTCCTCGACCTCTCGGACATCGACGACGACGCCAACGTCTATCGCGCCTCGGGCGAGGGCGCCGTTGCCCATGCCCGGCCGGCCGGCTTTTCGATCCCGTGGGACGACATCGGACGGTTCTTCGTCAACAACTTCGCGGTCGTTCATCTTGTTCACGACCTCTCCGTTGCCTCTTCCTTCAACCAGCAGGCGTCGTTCGGCCGGCCCCGTGCGCGCTGGGCGTTCGATCCGGTGCTGCTGGAGAACTGGGGCCGGCGCGGCCTGGAAGTGGCGGGCGGCAATCTCGAGCGGATCGTCGATATCTGCCGCGACTGGAAGTGCCGCGTGACCCTGGTGGTCTATCCCTGGCCGGACAATGTCGCGGTGGGCGACCGCGACAGTCTGCAGGTGCGGCATTGGCAGGGCTGGGCGGCGGCGCGCGGCGTGCGCTTCGTCGACGGCTTCGCACCGTTCTTCCGCGAGCCGGCCGGCGTGGCGATCGGCAGGTATTTCATTCCCGGCGACGTCCATTTCACCGAAGCCGGCAACCGGCTGATCTTCGACACGGTGAAGAAGGCCGTCGGCGACGACTGGTAGTGCCTTTATCGACACGCAGGTGTCGGAAAACGGCCGGCGAAAAGCCTTGCCGATCAATGCCTTGAATTTTCCGACAGGATTATCCCGACACCGGGGCGTCGGCAAATCCAGCTTGCTTTGCCATCAGGCGTCTCCTGTCGTGTCCAGAAACGCCCGCACTTTCGTCACCGCTTCGGCCAGCCCCACACGCTCGATCTCGACGCCCGGCGGGAAGGCGCCGAGCAGGCGCGTCGGCAGGCGGGAGTCCAGCATCACGAACACGCCGCGATCGTCGCCGCGGCGGATCAGCCGGCCAAAGGCCTGCTTCAGGCGCAGCCGCGCCAGCATGTCGTCGTAGGCGGTGGCGCCGGCGCCGGCTGCCTTCCACGAAGCCTTGCGGGCGCGATGAAGAATGTCGGGCCTGGGCCACGGCACGCGGTCGAACACGATCAGGCGCAGCGAGCGTCCCGGCACGTCGACGCCGTCGCGCACCGCATCGGTGCCGAGCAGGCAGGAATGTTCCTCGGCCCGGAAAATGTCGACCAGCGTGGCCGCATCCATGCCGCCGACATGCTGCGCGTAAAGCGGAAGGCCCGCCTCCTCGAGCACAGGTGCGATGCGCTGGTGCACGGCGCGCAGCCGGCCAATCGCGGTGAAGAGGCCAAGGGCGCCGCCACCCGCGGCCAGGAACAGCTCGCGGTAGGCCGCCGCCACCTGGTCGGAATCGTCGCGCTTCACGTCCTTCACGATCAGCACCTTGGTGGCGTGGGCATAGTCGAAGGGCGAGGCCATCGAGGCGCGCATCGCCGGCCGCAGCAGATGCTTGGTGCCGGTGCGCGCCTCGGCCACCGCCCAGTCGGCGTTGAGGTCGGGCGCCTCGTCGTTGGCGGCGGCCGGCACGCCCAGCGAATCGCGCAAGGTCGCCGAGGTAATGACCGCGCCATGCGACGGCCGGATCACCGAGTTCACGAACGGCTCGGTGGGATCGAGATAGTGGCGGTACATGCCGACGTCGACCTCACGCTGCTGTACGCGCTCCACGGCAAACCAGTCGACGAAGGCCGGATCGGGGTCGTTGTGCAGGCCGCGCAGCATGGCGCGCCAGGCTTCTAGGGTGAGTTCGCAGCGGTTGGCGCGCTGGCCCGAGTCGAGCGCTTCGGCCTCGGCCTCGAGCTTGGCCCGCAGCGCCTGGCGCAGGCGCCGCACCGGCACCAGCATCTGCTCGAGCGACTGCGCGAGCTGGTCCGCGGCTTCGATCAGGCCGGGATTGAGCGGTCGCACGTCGCATTCCTGGCCAAAACCCTGCTCGCCGCTGGCCGACCGCGCGCGGACTTGCAGGCGCACCAGGGCCAGGAATTCCTCGGCCGGCCCCTGCACCGTGCCGTCGGCCAGCCGCGTCTG
>CAMAYC010000191.1 GCA_945862125.1 Reyranella massiliensis 521 | reverse complement strand
TTCGTCGTCCTGCTCGGCATCGTCTGCATGGTGATGCAGCTTTACGTCAGCGTCCGCGACCGGAAGAAGACGGCCGACGTCACCGGCGATCCGTTCGACGGCCGTACGCTCGAATGGTCGACCTCCTCGCCGCCGCCGGCCTACAATTTTGCCGTGCTGCCCGTCGTGCGCGACCGCGAGGCCCTGCTCGACATGAAGGAGCGCGGCGTCGAGAGGGCGCGGCCGGACGCCTACGAGGACATCCACATGCCGAAGAACTCGATGGTGGGCGTCGCCATGGGCGCCTTCGCCTTCGCGTTCGGCTTCGCCATGATCTGGCACATCTGGTGGCTGGCGGTGGCCTGTGGGCTCGCCATGTGGGTCGCCATGATCGCGCGCTCGTCCGATGACGATTCGGAGTTCAAGATCTCCGCCGCCGAAGTGAAGCAGATCGAGGATGCGCGCTTCCGTACCCTCGAAAGCCAGGCGGGACGCCGGACATGAGCACTGCTGTGACCGCCCACGAGAGCGAGGCCGCCGCCACCCACGAGCAGCGTGCCTTCGGCTTCTGGCTCTATCTGATGGGCGACGCCGTCATCTTCGCGCTGCTGTTCGCGACCTACGTCATCATGGTCAACAACACCGCCGGCGGCCCCGGCGGCAAGGATCTGTTCGATCTCAAGAACGCCGGGATCGAGACCGCGCTGCTGCTGGTCAGCAGCACCACCTTCGGCTTCGCCTCGCTCTGTTCCCGAACCGGCAACCGCGGCGCGGTGATCGCCTGGCTGCTCGTCACCTTCGTGCTGGGTGCGGTCTTCGTGTTCCTGGAAATCCGCGAGTTCGTCGGCATGATCAAGATCGGCGCCGGTCCCGACCGCAGCGGCTTCCTTTCCGCCTTCTTCACCCTGGTCGGCACCCACGGGCTGCACGTCAGCGTCGGGCTCACCTGGATCCTGATCATGTGCGGCCAGATCATGCTGAAGGGCCTCTCGGTGCCCGTGACCTCGCGCCTGTTCCGCCTCGGCCTGTTCTGGCACTTCCTCGACATCGCCTGGGTCGGCATCTTCTCGATCGTCTATCTGCCGGGGCTGCTGTGATGGAAAAACATTCCGGACACGATCTCCGCTCCTACCTGATCGGCTTCGTGCTGGCCGTCGTGCTGACGGCCATCCCCTTCTACGTGGTGATCACCCATGCCCTGCCGCCGCAGCGCGCGATGATGCTGATCGGCGCCGCCGCGATCCTGCAGATCCTGGTCCACCTGAAATTCTTCCTGCACATCAACTTCACCACGACGCCGAAGGAAAACCTGCTCGCCATCGTCTTCACTGTTGTGCTGATCTTCATCATGGTGGGCGGCAGCTTCTGGATCATGTTCGACCTGCACCAGCGCATGGCCGTCTGACGCGGCGCGGGCCGCGCAGGGGCCCGCACCACTAGAATTCCTATGCCGTTCATATGCCGCCGGGCGACCGGACGGCTCGAATTCCTATGCGCCAGCGGCCTTCTATGCCGGCGAAGGAGAGTTCCATGCTCGACATCGCCTTTTTCGGCGGCGGCCTCGCCCTGTTCTGCCTGCTGATCGCCTACGAACGCCTGTGCCACAGGATCTGAGGCTCACATGATTCTCGATTACCTCCTGGGCGGCGCGCTGGTCGCGATCCTGCTCGTCTATCTCACGGTCGCGCTGGCGCGCCCGGAAAAATTCTAGGGAAGCACCGAGGTTGCCATGACCTTCAACGGCTGGGCGCAGATCGCCCTCTTCATCGCGATCCTGCTCGTGCTCACGCGACCTCTCGGTGGCTACCTCAGCCGCGTCATGGAGGGGCAACGCACCTTCCTGTCGCCGGTGCTGGGGACGGTCGAACGCGGCTTCTATCGCCTCGCCGGCATCGATCCCGCCGAGGACCAGAGCTGGTGGGTCTATTGCCGCGCCATGCTGGTCTTCCACATCGTGGGCTTCGCCTTCCTCTATCTGCTGCTGCGCCTGCAGGACGTGCTGCCGCTCAATCCGCAGGACATGTCGGCGGTGGCGCCGGATCTTTCCTTCAATACCGCCGTCAGCTTCCTCACCAACACGAACTGGCAGAACTACGGCGGCGAATCGACGATGAGCTACCTGTCGCAGATGGCGGGGCTCGCGGTCCAAAACTTCCTGAGCGCCGCCACCGGCATCGCGCTGGCCGTGGCCATTATCCGCGGCTTTGCCCGCGCCGAGGCCAAGGGCATCGGCAACTTCTGGGCCGACCTGGTGCGGGTCACGCTCTACGTCCTGCTGCCGTTCTGCATCGTGCTGACGCTGTTCTACGTCTGGCAGGGCGTGCCGCAGAATCTCAATGCCTATGTCGAGGCGACGACGCTGGAAGGCGCCAAACAGACGATCGCTCAGGGGCCGGTCGCCTCGCAGCTCGCCATAAAGATGCTGGGCACCAACGGCGGCGGCTTCTTCAATGCCAACTCCGCGCATCCCTATGAAAATCCGACAGCGCTCGTCAACCTCGTGCAGATGCTGTCGATCTTCGTGATCGGCGCCGCGCTCACCAATGTCTTTGGCCGTGCCGTCGGTTCCGAGCGCCAGGGCTGGGCGATTCTGGCCGCCATGGGCGTGCTGTTCCTGGCCGGCGTCTTTGTCGCCTATTGGGCGGAAGCCGGCGGCAATCCGCTGCTGGCCGCGGTCGGCATGGACAATAGCTTGGGCAACATGGAAGGCAAGGAAGTGCGCTTCGGCGTCTCCCTGTCGGCGCTGTTCGCCGTGATCACCACGGCCGCGTCCTGCGGTGCCGTCAACGCCATGCACGACAGCTTCATGCCGCTGGGCGGCATGATCCCGCTGGTCAATATCCTGCTGGGCGAGATCATCATCGGCGGCGTCGGCGCCGGCCTCTATGGCATGCTGCTGTTCGCCATCCTGGCGATCTTCCTGGCCGGCCTCATGGTCGGACGCACGCCGGAATATGTCGGCAAGAAGATCGAGGCGCGCGACGTCAAGTTCACCATGCTGGCGATCCTCTGCCTGCCGCTCGCCATCCTGGGCTTCACGGCGCTGGCGGCCGTACTGCCGGCCGGCCTCGCCGGTCCGGCCAACGCGGGGCCGCACGGCTTCAGCGAAATTCTCTATGCCTTCACCTCGGCGGCCGGCAACAACGGCAGCGCCTTCGGCGGGCTGACGGGCAACACGCTCTTCTACAACTCGATGCTTGGCGTCGCGATGATCGTCGGCCGCTTCGCCATCATCGTGCCGATGCTGGCGGTGGCGGGCTCGCTCGCGGCCAAACGCAAGTCCGCCGTCTCGCTCGGCACTTTCCCGACCGACGGCCCGTTGTTCGTGGGCCTGCTGGTCGGTGCCATCCTGATCGTGGGCGGGCTCACCTTTCTGCCGGCGCTCGCGCTCGGTCCCATTGCGGAGCACTTCGCGATGCTGGCCGGCACGCTGTTCTAAGGGGCATCCTCATGACCAAACATGACAAGTCGCAGTCGCTGTTCGATGCGGCCATCCTGAAGCCCGCCCTGGTGGCGAGCGTCACCAAGCTCAATCCCCGGGAGCTGATGAAGAACCCGGTGATGTTCACCGTCGAGCTGGTGGCGCTGGTCGCCACCGTGCTGATGGTGCGCGACATCGTCGTGCGCGCACCGGGCCTGGGCTTCGAGATCCAGATCGTCGCCTGGCTCTGGATCACGCTCCTGTTCGCCACTTTCGCGGAAGCGGTCGCCGAAGGCCGTGGCAAGGCCCAGGCGGAGACGCTGCGCCGCATGCGGAGCGAGACGATCGCCAAGGTCCTGGTGGGCGTCAGCGACATCTTCGAGCCGGTGCGTGCCAACGCGCTGAAGATCGGCCAGGTGGTGCTGGTCGAGGCCGGCGACATCGTCCCGGGCGACGGTGAAATCATCGAGGGCGTGGCTACCATCGACGAATCGGCGATCACCGGCGAATCGGCGCCGGTCATCCGCGAGGCGGGCGGCGACCGCTCGGCCGTGACCGGCGGCACCAAGGTTCTGTCGGACCGCATAAAAGTGCGGATCACGGCGGAGGAGGGCTCCAGCTTCCTCGACCGCATGATCGCGCTCGTCGAAGGGGCCGCACGCCAGAAGACGCCGAACGAGCTCGCGCTGAACGTCCTGCTGGCCGGCCTCACCCTCATCTTCGTGCTGGCGGTGGTCACCATCCCGAGCTTTGCCGCCTATGCCGGCGGCTCGGTCTCTGTGATCGTGCTGATCGCGTTGTTCGTGACGCTCATTCCCACCACCATCGGGGCACTGCTGTCGGCCATCGGCATTGCCGGCATGAGCCGCCTCGTGCGCTTCAACGTGCTGGCCACCTCCGGCCGCGCCGTCGAGGCGGCGGGCGACATCGATACGCTGTTGCTCGACAAGACCGGCACCATCACGCTCGGGAACCGGCACGCGACTCAGTTCATTCCGGTGAGTGGCGTCGATGAGCACGAGCTGGCCAAGGTGGCCCAACTCGCCAGCCTGGCCGACGAAACGCCGGAGGGGCGCTCGATCGTCGTGCTCGCCAAGGACAAGTACGCCTTGCGCATCATCGGTACCGCCGAGATCAAGGGACATTTCGTGGCCTTCACCGCCCAGACCCGCATGAGCGGCGTCGATGTCGAAGGTGCCGTGATCCGCAAGGGCGCCGTCGACTCTGTGGTGGCTCATGCGCGGTCGCTGGGAGTCACGCCCCCGATGGACGAGATCGAGCGCATCGCGAGCTACATCGCCAAGGAGGGCGGCACGCCGCTCGCCGTGTCGCGCAATGGCCAGGTGCTGGGCATCGTCTACCTGAAGGACGTGGTGAAGGGCGGCATCCGCGAGCGCTTCGCCGAACTGCGTCGCATGGGCATCCGCACCGTCATGATCACCGGCGACAATCCGCAGACCGCCGCGGCCATCGCGGCCGAGGCGGGTGTCGACGACTTCCTGGCCCAGGCCACGCCGGAGGCCAAGCTTCAGCTGATCCGCAAGGAACAGACCGGCGGTAGGCTGGTGGCGATGTGCGGCGACGGCACCAACGACGCGCCGGCGCTCGCCCAGGCCGATGTCGGCGTCGCCATGCACACAGGCACAAATGCCGCGCGAGAAGCCGGCAATATGGTCGATCTCGACAGCGACCCGACCAAGCTGATCGAGATCGTGGGGATCGGGAAGCAGCTGCTAATGACCCGCGGCGCGCTCACGACCTTCTCGGTCGCCAACGATGTAGCAAAATACTTCGCCATCATCCCGGCCATGTTCATCGCCTTCTATCCGCAGCTCGGCTTGCTGAACGTCATGCAGCTCGCCACGCCCGAGAGCGCCATCCTGTCGGCCATCATCTTCAATGCGCTGATCATCGTGGCCCTGATCCCGCTGGCGCTGCGTGGCGTGCAGTACAGGCCGAGCAGCGCCGCGGCACTGCTTCGCCGCAACCTGTTGCTCTATGGCGTCGGCGGCCTGATCGTTCCCTTTGTCGGCATCAAGCTGATCGATGTCATTGTCACTGCCACCGGCCTCGCCTGAGGATAAGACCATGCTTCGCCATTTCCGAGCTTCGCTCGTCATCCTGCTCACGATGACCGTCCTGCTGGGCCTCGTTTATCCGATGGTCATGACCGGCGCGTCGCGCGTCGTGTTCCCAAATCAGGCATCCGGCTCGCTGATTGTGCGCGACGGAAAGATCGTGGGCTCGTCGCTGATCGGGCAGAATTTTGCCGCCGACCGCTACTTCCAGGGCCGTCCGTCGGCTACGACCGGCGCCGATCCCAACGATGCTACCAAGTCCGTGCCGGCGCCCTACAATGCGGCCAACTCGGCGGGTTCGAATCTCGGGCCGACTTCCAAGGCACTGGTCGAGCGCGTCCAGGAGGACGTGGGCAAGCTGGGTGGAAGCAAGGACAAGCCGGTGCCCGGAGACCTGGTGACGACGTCAGGCAGCGGCCTCGACCCGCACATCTCGCCGGCCGCGGCAGCCTGGCAGGTGGCGCGGGTCGCCAAGGCGCGTAATCTCTCCGAAGCCGACGTGCAGCGCCTGGTGGCGCAATACACGGAAGGCCGCGTCTGGGGTGTGCTGGGCGAGCCTAGGGTCAACGTGTTGAATCTCAATCTCGCCCTCGACGCGCTGCCGAAGCGGTGACAATGATCGGGCGCCATGGCCGGTTCGATTGACGACACCCGCCCGTCACCCGACGCGCTGCTGAAGGCGGCGGAAAAGGAGACGCGCGGAAAGCACAAGATCTTCCTGGGCGCCGCCCCCGGCGTCGGCAAGACCTGGGAGATGCTGTCGACCGCCCGGCGCCGCAAGCTTGAAGGCATTGACGTCGTGGTGGGCGTGGTCGAGACGCACGGACGCGCCGAGACCGAGGCCCAACTCGCGGGGCTCGAAATCCTGCCGCGCCGGCGTGTCGACTACAAGGGCCGCGTGCTCGAGGAGATGGACATCGACGCCGTGCTGAAACGCCGGCCGGCGCTGGTCCTCGTCGACGAGCTGGCGCACACCAATGCCGAGGGCAGCCGCCACCCCAAGCGCTATCTCGATGTCGAGGAGCTGCTGGCGGCTGGCATCGACGTCTATTCGACGCTCAACGTCCAGCACATCGAGAGCCTCAACGACGTGGTGGCGCGCATCACGCGCATCCGTGTCCGCGAGACCGTCCCGGACCGGATCGTCGACACCGCCGACGAAGTCGAACTGATCGACCTGACGCCGGCCGACCTGATCGCGCGGCTGGGCGAGGGCAAGGTCTATGTCCGCGAGCAGGCCGAGCGCGCGGTGCGGCGCTACTTCTCTCCCGGCAACCTGACGGCGCTGCGCGAACTGGCGCTCAGGCGCACCGCCGAGCGCGTCGACGACCAGATGCTGAGTTATATGCGCGAGCACGCGATCACCGGCCCCTGGGCGGCCGGCGAGCGGGTGATCGTGTGTCTCGATCCGAGCCCGGGGGCCGCCAACGCCGTGCGCGCCGCCAAGCGCACCGCCGATGGTCTCGATGCCGAGCTGATCGCGCTCTACGT
>CAMAYC010000190.1 GCA_945862125.1 Reyranella massiliensis 521 | reverse complement strand
GAGTAGGGCGACTTGCGGCCGACCACCGTCGTGTTGCCCTTGTAGAGTTTTAGCCGCACCGTGCCCGTCACGTTCTCCTGGCTCTTGTCGATCAGCGCCTGCAGCATCTCGCGCTCCGGCGAGAACCAGAAGCCGAAATAGACCAGCTCGGCGTACTTCGGCATCAGCTCGTCCTTGAGATGGCCGGCGCCGCGGTCGAGCGTGATCGATTCGATACCGCGGTGCGCGGCATGCAGGATCGTGCCGCCCGGCGTCTCGTAGATGCCGCGGCTCTTCATGCCGACGAATCGGTTCTCGACGAGATCGAGGCGGCCGATGCCGTTGGCCTTGCCGAGCTCATTGAGCTTGGTGAGGAGCGTCGCCGGCGACATCTTCTTGCCATCGATGGCGACCGCATCGCCCTTCTCGAAGTCGACGATGATGTAGGTCGCCTTGTCGGGCGCGGCCTCCGGCGAAATCGTGCGCTGGTAAACGCTCTCGTCGGCTTCCTCCCAGGGATCTTCCAGGATCTTGCCCTCGCTCGAGGAGTGCAGGAGGTTGGCGTCGACCGAGAACGGCGCCTCGCCGCGCTTGTCCTTGGCGATCGGGATCTGATGCTTCTCGGCGAACTCGATCAGCTTGGTGCGCGAGGTGAGCTCCCACTCGCGCCACGGTGCGATCACCTTGATGTCGGGCTTCAGTGCATAGTAGGCGAGTTCGAAGCGGACCTGGTCGTTGCCCTTGCCGGTGGCGCCGTGACAGACGGCATCCGCGCCAGTCTTGATGGCGAGGTCGATCTGGTGTTTGGCGATCAGCGGCCGCGCAATCGAGGTACCGAGAAGATACTGGCCCTCGTAGAGCGCGTTGGCGCGGAACATCGGGAAGACGAAGTCCCGCACGAATTCCTCGCGCACGTCGTCGATGACGATGTTCTCGGGCTTGATGCCCAGCATCTCCGCCTTCTTGCGGGCGGGGCTCAGTTCCTCGCCCTGGCCGAGATCGGCGGTGAATGTCACGACCTCGCAGCCATAGGCCGTCTGCAGCCACTTCAGGATGACCGAGGTGTCGAGCCCGCCCGAATAGGCCAGGACAACCTTCTTGATGTCGCCCTTCTTGTGGGGGCCGGTATAAGTAATGCTCATGGCTCGCCTCGCCGCCGTCGGTGTCAGATCCGTGAAAGCGCGCGAATATAGCGACCGACCCCGTCCGGGCAAGCGGCCGCAAAGTTGCTATAGTGTGTCCCTAGATTAGTTCATCATGGCCACCACCCTCGATCGCCTGACCTACGCCGCCCGCCAGACCGCGCGGGTGGCCTGGTATGCCGGCCACTATGCCGCGGGCCGGCGCCTGCTGAAGCCGATGCCCAAGCCCGACTTTCCCATCGGGCCCACGCCCACCCGCGCCGAGCTGACCGCCGACATGCGCGCATTGTTCGAGCGCGAATGGCGCGATATCGCCGCCGGCCTGTTTCCGGCACCGCGCGGCCTGGGACCTGAGCCCGCCGAATTCCTGCGCCGGAGCCTGCTTTATTTCCGCGACCTGCCGCAGGTCGATGCGCGGCGGCACGGCACGCTCGACGATGAACTGCCGCCCGGTACCCAGGCCGACGGCCTGCCCGACTACTACCGGCAGAACTTCCACTTCCAGAGCGACGGCTGGCTCTCGGATCACTCGGCCGCGCTCTACGACACGCAGGTCGAGGTGCTTTTCACCGGCGCCGCCGACGCCATGCGCCGCCGCGCGCTGGCACCGATCGCGACCTGGCTTCAGGGTCGCAACCAGCGCGAGGTGCGCGGCCTCGACGTCGGCTGCGGCACGGGACGCCTGCTTGCAACCCTGCACGGCGCCTGGCCCGGCATGAAGCTCACCGGTGTCGATCTCAGCGCGCCTTATCTCGCAGAAGCGCGCCGCCTGATCGGCCGCACGGCGCGCGTGAAGCTCGATGAGGCTGCGGCGGAAGCTCTGCCGTTCGACGATGCGAGTCTGGACCTCGTCGTCTCCTCGTTCCTGCTGCATGAGCTGCCAAAGGAGATTCGCGCGCAGGCTCTGGCTGAGATGGCACGCGTGCTGAAGCCCGGCGGCACGGTCGTGATTGTCGATTCACTTCAGAAGGGTGACCGGCCCGAATGGGACGGCCTGCTCGACCTCTTCCCGCATTATTTCCATGAGCCCTATTACGCCGACTATGTGAATGACAACCTCGCGGCTTCGTGCGAAGCGCTTGGATTGAAAGCTGTCGCCAGCGAACGCGCCTTCCTCTCGAGGGCAACCGCGTTTACGCGCTAGGACGCGGCCCACTAGAAGCTTGGCGAGTCCGATGTCCACCACGCTCCTTCCCCTCTCGCTCGACGAAATCACCCAATCAGCCGAAGACCCCTTCGCAACGTTGAATGCATTGCTGAATGCGTACAATACCGGGCATGTCGGCCCGGCGAAGCCCGTGCCACTGTGGCTTTTCGCGCGTGACGCCACAGGCAAAGTACAAGGCGGCGTGCGGGGACAAACCTATTGGTCTTGGTGTTCGATCGACGTCCTGAGCGTCGCGGAACCTTACCGCCGCCAGGGAATCGGTTCGCGCTTGCTAGTGAAGGCTGAAGAGATTGCCCGCACCCGCGGTTGCGTCGGGATTTATCTCGACACCGCAAGTTTTCAAGCGCCCGCTTTCTATTGCCGACACGGGTACACCGAATTTGGTCGCATCGACGGCTTTCCGCCGGGTCATACGCGGCACTGGTTCATGAGAAAGTTTTGAGATCGAGTCGACCTGTCACTCTCCGGCCTTCGCCTCAAGGTCGCGCACCCGTTCACGCCGGCCGCGCAGGCTGGCACTCTTGAGCTGACCGCAGGCGGCAAAGATGTCCCGACCGCGCGGTGTCCGCACCGGCGCGCTCAAGCCGCCGTCGTTCACGATCTCGGCGAAGCGATGGATGCGATTGTTGGAGCTGCACTCGTAGGGCGCGCCCGGCCAGGGATTGAACGGGATCAAATTCACCTTGGCGTGGATCGGCGTCAGCAGCCGCACCAGCTCGCGGGCGTCGGCGTCGCTGTCGTTGATGCCCTTCAGCATGGCGTATTCGAAGGTGATGCGCCGACTGTTGCGGGCGCCGGGATAGTCGGCGCAGGCTTTCAGCAGCTCGGCGATCGGCCACTTCTTGTTGATCGGCACCAGCGTGTCGCGCACCTCGTCGCTCACGGCATGGAGCGACACCGCAAGATTGACGTCGAGCGCTTCGCCGACCTTGGCGATCATCGGCACGACGCCGGAGGTCGAGAGCGTGATGCGGCGGCGGCTGAGCGCGATACCCTGGTCGTCCATGACGATCTTGAGCGCGGTCACGACGTTGTCGAAATTGTAGAGCGGCTCGCCCATGCCCATCATGACGATGTTGGAGAGCATGCGTTGCGCATCCGCCGTCGGCGTCGGCCATTCGCCATAACTATCGCGCGCCACCATGAACTGGCCCACGATCTCGGCCGGCGAGAGGTTGCGCACCAGCGGCTGGGTGCCGGTGTGGCAGAAGCTGCAGGTGAGCGTGCAGCCGACCTGGCTCGAGACGCAGACCGAGCCGCGGTCCTCCTCGGGAATGTTGACGGTCTCCGCTTCGTTGCCGTCGGCGAAGCGCAGCAGCCATTTGCGCGTGCCGTCGACCGAGCGCTGCTCGGTGACGATGCCGGGCCGGTCGATGACGAACTGCTCGGCCAGCTGCTCGCGCGTCTTCTTGGCGATGTTGGTCATCAGGCCGAAGTCGGTGACGCCGTGCCAATAGATCCACTGCCAGAGCTGGCGCGCCCGGAACGGCTCCAGGCCCGCCTCAGCGAGCACCTGCTTGAGGTCGTCGCGCGACAACCCGACCAGGCTGCGGCGCAAGTCGTTGCGGCCGTGCGCGGCGGGCTGGGGCTCCAGGATCTGAAGCGGTTCGGTGGGCAGGAGGGCCATGTCGCGGCTGAGATAGGCGCAGCCGCCCCCAGGCGCAACCGGCGCCCGCCAATCTACTGTTTTGGCAGCGCTTTTTGACGGATGCGCGCCCGGCGCTGGTACACCGGGTCGCCGAACACCGGCAGCGGCAGCGCCTCGGTCGGCGCCCCCTCGGCCACCGGCCGGGGCGCATAGCGACCATGGGTCAGCAGCCGGTCGTACATGACCAGGGCGCCGGCGACGCCCAGGTTGACCGAAAAGCGGGTCGGGATCTTGACCACATAATCGCACCGCGACTGAATTCCAGCGGACAGGCCCTCACGCTCGGAGCCCACGATATAGGCGGCCTGGCGCGGATGGCGGAAGCTCGGCAGGTCGATGGCGTCGTCGGTGATTTCGACCCCGACCAGCCGGCAGCCGAGGGGCAGGCGAAAGGCCTCGAGATCGGCAAAATGATAGGTCGGCACCGACAGCGGCGTGTCCGACGTGTCGCTGGCCGAACCCTGCCGCGGATTGTACTGGGCCCGCACCGTGAACACGAAGGACGCCCCGAAGGCATGGGCCGTTCGGAACAAGGTGCCGACGTTCACGGCCTTGCTCGCACCTTCGATTCCAATGCCGAAATAGCCTTTCATGACCGGTCGTTTTGTTGCACTAATCCGATGCGGGCGTTGCTGTCCCCCGGGTAGCGGCCCGCTCGCCGTGAAACAAGGCCATAATGACCGTTCCTTCGCCGTTGGAAGACGTTCGCGCACAATACGAGGCCCTGCCCTACCCGCCCCGCGACCCCCGCGACGAGGCGATCCGGCTGATCACCGGGACGCCCAGTCACGTCCTGGAAATCAACCACTACCTCTTCTCGGGCCGGCTCAATTTCACGCGGCCCTTCCGCGCCCTGGTGGCCGGCGGCGGCACAGGCGACGCCTGCATCATGCTGGCCCAGCAGCTCGCCGACCGGCGCTGCCCGGGCGAGGTCGTCTATCTCGACCTGTCGACTGCCTCGCGGCAGATCTGCGAAGGCCGCGCCAAGGCGCGTGGCCTGCGCAACATCCAGTTCCTGACGGGATCGCTGCTCGACTTGCCGGCCATGAACATCGGCCAGTTCGACTACATCGACTGCACCGGCGTGTTGCACCACCTGCCCGATCCAGCCGCCGGCATGCGCGCCCTGGTGAGCGTCCTGCAGCCAGACGGCGGGATCGGCGTGATGCTCTACGGCGAATACGGCCGCAGCGGCGTCTACCCCCTGCAGGAAATGCTGCGGACGCTGGCGCCGCCGTCGATGGCGGTCGAAGACCGGCTGGCGATGGCCAAGCGGCTGATCCGCTTCCTGCCCACCACCAACCTCTTCCGCCGCAATCCCTATCTCAACGACCACGTCACCGGCGGCGACGCCGGTCTCTACGACTTGGTGCTGCATAGTTGCGATCGCGCCTTTACCGTTCCCGACATCGGCACCATGGCGGCGGCGGCCGGCCTGCGGGTCGTGGCCTTCCTCGAGCCGGTGCGTTACGAGCCCGCCACCTACATGAGCGACCCGGTGATCGCCCGGCAGATGAGTTCGCTGCCGCTGCTCGAGCGCGCGGCCTTCGCCGAACGGCTGGCCGGCAACCTTCGCACCCACGTCTTCTATGCCACGCGTGCGGGTTTCGACACGGTGGCGCGGCCTGAGGATACGTCGGCCATTCCGGTGCTGCGCGACATGGATGCGCAGAAGCTGGCGGCCGGCCTGCAGCCCGGTTCGCCCCTGATCGCCAATCTCGATGGCTTCCCGTGGCGCGCGCAGCTGCCAGCGCTTGCGCCCCGCATCATCTCGCAGATCGACGGGCGCAAGACCGTCGCCGAGATCTACACCTCGCTCGGGGCCCAGGGTGGGCTGCCGCAGTGGGAGGATTTTTACGCGCAATTCGAAGACCTCTACGTCAAGCTGAACGGCGTCAATCACCTGTTGCTGCGTTTCCGCACCTGAGCCGACGATGACCGGCCATGTCCTGGCGATCGCGCTGGGCAATTCGCTCCTGTGGTCCGTCTATTTGCTGCTGACACGTCACGTGGTGAGCGGCGCTCAGCTCGACGCCTGGGCCTACACGCTCGTCCAGCTCCTGAGTGCCGGTCTTGCCATGCTGTGGGTCGGGCGGCGGACACCGGGCAATTGGCGCGACCTCCTGGTGCCATGGACGATCTGTTACGCCTTCATGCGCGTCATCATCAACGGCTGCACCGCTGCCGCAATCGTCTGGCTCGCCGTCACACAGAGCACGCTGCTCTCCACGATGAGCGTGCTGATCGGCGCCCTGGCAGGCTGGGCGCTCACGCGCCAGGCGCCGGCGCGGCGCGACTGGCCCGGCCTCGCGTTGCTCGCCATCGGCATCGCCGCCTTCGCCGCGGCGCTGGGGGCGGACGCCGCCTGGAAAGGCGTCGTGTGGCTCGTCGCATCGGAAGCGGTGGCGGTCGCGGCGTCCTGGATGATCGCCTATCACCCGCGCAACAGCGCCACCGATCCGGCAGCCCGCAGCCGCTTCACCGGCGAGATCCTGGTCGCGGCATCGCTCGCCTTGATCCTCGTGTGGACACTGGCGGGCCTGGCCGGTGCGATGGCCTCGCCGTGGGCCGGCGGCGGCGACGCTTTCGGCCGCATCGAACTCTGGCTCTACGCGATCCTGGCGGGCGTGGTGTTCCGCGCGCCGGGGACTTGGTTGGGCTTCTGGACCATCAACCACTCGGGCGTGCAGACCTACCTGATTGCGCTCACGGCCATGCCGTTCTTCGCCATCGCGCTGGAAGCGATCCTCGCCCGTCTCGGCTGGCTGTCACCGCCCGGCCTGACGACGGCCGAGTGGCTGGCTGCTAGCGTGATCCTCGCCGGCGCCGTCTGGCTGATCGTCATTCGCGCGCAAACACCCTCGGTGCCAAAGCCTACTTGAGCGCCTCGGGGTTGAGGAGGTTGATCGGCTTGCCATCCAGCCAGGCCTCGATGTCCTTGATCGTGCCCTCGTAGAAGTGGCGATAGCTCTCCTCGACGACATAGCCGAGATGCGGGATGAGCGTGACGTTGCCGAGTTTGGTGAAGGGGTGGTCGGCGGACATCGGCTCCTTGTCGTAGACGTCGAGGCCGGCATGCAGGATCGTGCGATTCTTCAACGCCGCGATCAGGGCAGCTTCATCCACGATCGG
>CAMAYC010000189.1 GCA_945862125.1 Reyranella massiliensis 521 | reverse complement strand
AGGCAACTGCCAGTCCTGCGGGCGGCTCTCCTGGCCCATCAGGCCAGGCACGCCATCAGCCCAAACCTTGAACTGCACGCCAAGGCCGCATAGGCTCAAAAACTGAGCATGCTTGCTGAGCTATTTTCAACAAAGAGCGGGACATCCCCTCCTCCGACGAGGATATGGAAAATGAAGATCGGTCTTATTTGCGCTTCGATGCTGTTTGTCCTTCCCACCGCGGTTCTAGCGGACCAAGCTTCGGCGGCGGTATGTTCGGCCGGCCTGTCCAGTGATGCCAAACTGATCTATGATAAAACCGCACCTACGGTGAAACCCGCTACCACTATCAAGGATGCCCTTTCGGCCGTAGTGCGTCCCATGGTCATGAACGGATCGATGACACAGGCCGTCGCGCGGCCCGCTGCGGAGGCCGCAGGAGAATGCCTGAAGTTGCTCAAGTAGTCCCGGGATGATCGGTTTCATCAATCGGCGCCGGACGCTCCGATATCTTGTCAGCGGGGCAATGAGCTCCGCGCTTCCGGGCTGCGCGAGCCTGGAGCGCGGCGCCCCGGTGCCGGCGGGACGGGCGTGGGAAGCGACCGTCCTTGGTCTTGCCAACGAGCGGTTCTACCCGGTGCACGACCTGAAACCCCTGGAAGCCGAGTTCATAGCGGCGGTCATGCGGCAGGCGCACGTGAGGGGAGCCAGATCTCCGGATGAACTGCCCGGTTGGCAAGCTCTTGCTATCTCTGGGGGAGGAGAGGCTGGTGCCTTCGGGGCCGGGCTCCTGTGCGGATGGACCGAGGCGGGGACGCGACCTGACTTCAATCTCGTTACCGGGATCAGTACCGGGGCCCTTACGGCGCCATTCGCATTTCTGGGATCGACCAGAGACAGGGAATTGCGCCGCGTCTACACGGACGTGTCGGCTGAGCAGATATTAAAGGCGCGCAATTTGATGGTCGCGCTGTTCGGCGATGCGATGGCCGACAATGCCCCGCTGTTCGGTTTGATCTCCGGCTATGTGAACGAGTCGATGTTGGCCGACATTGCTCGAGCCTACGATTCCGGCAAGTTGTTGTTCATTGCTACGACAGATCTGGATGCCCAGCAGCCCGTAATCTGGAACATCGGTGCCATCGCCAAGAGTGGTCACCCTCGATCCTTGGATACCGTTCGGCGGGTGCTGCTGGCCTCTGCGGCGATTCCCGGGGCTTTTCCGCCGACGATGTTCGACGTCTCTGTCGGCGATGAGCGCTATCAGGAAATGCATGTAGATGGTGGCACGATCGCACAGACCTTCCTTTATCCGTCAGCGCTTACCGTTCAGCGGCGGGAGCGGATAGCGGCCGGGAAGCCCGTATTGTCGGCAAATGCCTACGTCATTCGCAATGGGCGGCTCGATCCCGATTGGTCAGGCGTCGAGCGGCGGACGTTGAACATAGCGGGGCGTGCCATCTCGACCATGATCGCGACCGGTGGCTACAACGACGTGATGAACATCTACAAGGACGCCGTAAGGGACGCCATTGGCTACAACCTTGCTTTTATCCAGCGTGATTTCGACGCGCCGCTTCCTGCACCATTCGATCCTGTCTACATGCGTGCCTTGTTCGAATATGCCTATGGTAAGGCGCGGCAGGGCTATGACTGGGCCAAGAAGCCGCCGGGAATCGCCTAGGGAAACTCTGAACAAGTCATCGACAATGCCAGTTGGTTGTGAATCCTGGGTGTCCGTGCTCAGAAATCCATCTGGCATGAAATCGGTTTGCCGATGAAGGTCACGGTTGATGATGTTCGGTAATCGAAGAGCGCGCCGCTCTCTTGCGACGCGGTCTCCGTGCATGGGCTCTGGGGCGTCTGCATCGAGCGACGCAATTGCGGATCGTTACAATGCCCGACGCTGTGACGGCGCTACGGGTTCGGTCACCGCAAACGGTTCAGGCCGCGCGACGCTCGTAGCGATGGTGCAGGCCAGCGTGTTGCCGCCGCAGGACGGTCAACTGGTGTCGCAGGGCGACGAGTTCGAGCTCCAGGGTGAGGTGACTACGAACCCGGAGCAAGAGCAAGGAGCCGAGGGCGGACTGAAGCGTGAGCATGCCGATAACCTTATGACTGCGGTGCCGAAAACTCTATGCTTTATCGGCTTTTTGGAGTTTTGAGTAAGCACAGGCCGTCTCAGCACGCCGAGCGTCCGAAACAGCTGCCGATCCACAGCAACCATCTCAGACTCCCACTACTCAGGAGTTTTTCTGTTCTTGAGGTACTCTTGCCACAGCGGTCGCCATTTTTCTTGCGTTACGATAAGCACTACTTCGTCGCAACGTTCTCCATCTTGTCGGCGGATCCACTTTGGAAGGCGACCAACTTCCTCGTAGCCATTTTTTCTGGCGTAAGCGAGGCTGCGCTTGTTGTCATCCATCACGCGTGAGCGGACAGCATACAGATCGAGTGCATTGAAGGCGAAGTCGAGCAGCAACATCTTCGCTTCGGTGCCGTAGCCTCTGCCGAGGTGATCCGTCTCGCCGATCGTTGTGCTGGTGGTGGCCGTGCGATGTGCCCAATCAACTTCATGCAAACCGATCCAACCGATGAGTTTGCTGTCCTCGATTGTCACGATGCCGAGGCCAAAATCCGTCGTTGAACCCGACAGCTTGTCCACCCACTCCTCCTCGGCCTTTTCCATGAGAGGGAAGGCCCGCATCAATCGGTACTGAGTTGTTTCCGGATCATTCATCCAGCGCCGAAGCGTTGGGATGTCTGCCCGCTCTAGGGGACGCAACAGCACGCGCTCACCTTTACGAAAGACGACGTCGCCCATTAAGTTTTTCCTTTGTCTGAAGGCACCTCGAAGAATTGGCCTGTTAGCGACCTGCTGTCCAAGGAAACCGATGTATCGTGGTTTCGGCGCGGCTTGGCCGGCGCCGGCAGCGGCTTTTGGGTGTCCATGCTAAAAAGTCCCTTCGGCTAGGAATCCTGTCGATGAAGACTGCGGTCGACGAAATTCGGCTATCGAATAGAGCGCCGTTCTCTTGCGGCGCGGCTTCCCGGCATGGGGCCTGGGCGCGCCAACGTCCGAGCGACGCAATTGCGGATCGCGACGACGCCCGGCACCGTGACGGCGGCACAGGTTCAGTCACCGCAAACGGTTCAGGCTGCGCGACGCTCGTAGCGATGGTGCAGGCCTCCGACCTGTGGAAAGGAGACAACGTTGCCGGCAGAGGGCGGCTGTACAGGACGAGGCTCGGGGCAATCCTTGCCGAGCGAGAGATGCGTGCGGCTTCGGTGGTGATACTCAAAGTATACCGAAAGCACACGGCGCAGGTGATGCTCGTCGGAAACGATGACGTGATCGAGACATTCGCGGCGGATCGAGCCGATGATGCGCTCGACATAGGCGTTCTGCCACGGCGATCGCGGCGCTGTGATGACCTGCTCGATGGCCATCGCCTCGACACGATCGCAGAAGGTGGGCCCATATGAAGCGTCGCGGTCTCGCAGCAGAAAGCGAGGCGCGGTGTCCCAGGGGAAGGCCTCGGTGATCTGGCGGGCCAGCCAGGCCTGTGTGGGATTCGGGGTGACATCAAAGTGGATGACTTTTCTTCGCTCGTGACCGAGGACGACCAGGGCGTAGAGCAGCTGAAACGTCGCCGTCACGACGACGAACATGTCGACGGCGGCGGTGTCGTGCATGTGATTTTGCAGAAACGAGCTGTGCATGCTCAAAAGTCGAAAATGCTTAGCAAGTGTAGCGTTTCTCGTGCCACAGTCATACCGTCATCAGCATGCTCACGCTTCTGTCCGCCCTCGGCTCCCTGCTCTCGTTCCGGGTTCGTAGTCGCGCCTCGCTGGAACTCGAACTCGTCGCCCTGCGACATCAGGTAACCGTCCTGCGCCGGCAACGCCCCGGCCCGCAGCATCGCTACGAGGGTCGCGCGGCCTGAACTTCTTGCAGCGATTGAACCTGTACCGCCGTCGCGGTGCCGGGCGTCGTCGCGGTCCGCAATTGCGGCGCTCGGAGGCAGGCGGGCTCAGCGGGAAGTCCACCTCGCTAGCGAGCGGCGTGCTCTTCGATCACCGAACATCATCAACGGTGGCCTTCATCGGCAATCCGATTCCATGGCCGGATGGCTTTTTGCGCAGGGACAGCTGCAGGACAGGAGGAATCTGTCCGCTAAGTGCCGGCACTGGCGTCAAGAGAGCGACACGGCGCTGTCGGTGCCCGCCAAACCGCGCGGAAACCAAGAAACGCCGCCAACCATGGCCAGCAGGTCGCGGGCTGGCCTATTCTTCGAGGTTCCCTTGATCCGGTCTTTCAACGACTTGGCCCGGTACCGCAAAAGTTGGATCGTCAAGAACGAGCAATCCAGCCGCGTAGCTCAGCTCCAAAAAGTCCTTGGATTTCAATTTGGCGCATATTAGCGCTAATCGCCGAGCATCGATCGAGAGGCAAATAGTCCAAGCGCCAGCCATACCCATCAGAGTCTTCTTCGCCGGTGTAAACACTACGAGTTGGCCGCCGTGTGAATAGAGAAGGGTATCCTTTGGAATGCTGTTGCCGAAACTGCCGCGTGGCCCCCTCTTCATCCTTGGAAGAGCGGACGCAGCACCAATGAAGTCGCATTGTGACACGACTACTTTCTCTAATTGGGACCGCCCCCGCTTCAATTGTGCTGCTCCGTTTCGTTGGACCGACATTCTCCGGATGGCCCCCCCTTGGAACGATCTGAACGCTAGCATGCCGTCGACTTCCGGTGAAGCTATGGGGCGCCGACGCGGTTCTGGAGCCCGATCTTGATCTTCGCGCGCACGATGCCGATCGTGCGGACAAGTTGCCCGCCAGGCGCATTCTCCTGCGCGCCGAGCACGTGCTCGACACGGGCCCGCACCTTGCTCTTCCGGTGGTTCTCCAGCACCTCTGCCTCGCTCAGCGAACAATTGCGTCGCCACGTTTGTGAATGCGGCTTCTGAAGCCCTGCGCCCCATGCTTCCGCTCCGTCTTGGCTAAACGGTAGGCGCTACTGCCCACCTGCCTTCACATTTACCCCGACGAGCAATTGCAATCTATGCTGCCGACTCCGACGATAATGCCTCGGCTTTCAGTCTCTTTTAGAGGCATCATTCATCCTCAACTCTAGAGAGCATCCAATTCCCTTCACGAGGTTGTTCGCTCCACCACGGTGTCATAGAGGCCGTAGTGGGTGAGACCCTCGTGGCTATCGAGGCCTGTATATCGGAGAGACGCATCCTCATAGCGACGAAAGGCGAAGACGGCCTGGTTCATCTGCTCAGTGTTGAAAACCTTAAGGCTCACAAGGAGGTGGAAGTCCTTCACCGTGAGCCCGGTGACCGTCAGGAACAGTTCTGGTTCGAGCTTAGTGATCACGTCACGAAGCGTGTTCTCTCGGAAGTCGGTGAGGTACATGAATGCAGGGATGCGGGTCGCGAACTTGATGAGCTTCTCCTGCACGAGCTTGCGCTTCGACTTGTATTCCTTCTCTTCCTCAGTGAGCTGCTTCTTCTCCTTGGCAGTCAGATTGCTCTCTTGGGCCTTGCTCTTGAGCTCCTTAATCTTCTCACTCTTGTTGATGATCGTCTCAATGATGTTGTCGCCTAGGGAGCGCCAGCCCTCGATGCGCTCTACGGCGGCCATTGCCTCCGGGTTGTCGAGTATTCGGCGCAGGGTGGCGATGGAGTCCCTCGCCTGGTCGTCGAGCGCACGGCGTTGCACCGCCATCGGGTCCAGCATGGCGTCGATAAAATCCTGGGCGGCCCGCTTCGTCTGCTTCCCCTGCTCGGCCAGGATGGGAGCCAGCGCCAGGCCCCACTCGTTGGCGCCCGAGGTCAGGGACGCGAAGCTGTCGCTGATGGATTTCAGCGCCTTCTCGGCCGAAGAGGTCTCCTTGCCCAGCTGGTCGTAGGCCTTGATGAGATCGAACAGGCTGGAAATTTGCGCGGTGGTCGTGGGCTCCCGGTTGGCGAACGCCGTGCGCAACGTGGGCGAGGCGTTCATCGCTGCGTTGTTCTGGATCGAGTTATAGAAAACCTTGGCTATGAGGCGGTCGATGGCCTTCGCCGGGTCGCCGCTCTCGTTGTAGGTCTGCTGGTTGGAGCCCTGCGTCGGGCTGAGCAGGTAGGTCGAGGTCGTGCCCTCGCGCTGGTTGTTCCAGACCGCAGCGCCGAAAGCGTTGCCGGGATTGGTGAGGCCGCCGGCCGCGTTGAAGAACGCATCGAGCGTGCCGCCGATGCCGGCAAACTGGCCGTTGATCGAGCCGCCGCCATTCTGCTGCGTGCCCGACTGAACGTAGCCGCCGGCACTCGGATCGAACCGCGTGCTGGCCCCGGCCAGCGGGGCCCACTTGTATTCCTCGCCGCCGAACAGGCTGGGAAGGATCGCCGACAAGGCGGAGACGACCATGCCGGGAATCTGCATGCCGGGGATCAGCATCATGCCGCCGCCGATCATCTGGCCGATGCCGCCGATGGTCTGCGCGGTGTTCCTCGACGTGGCCAGGCTGTAAGCCCCCATACCGATGCCTAGGCCCGCCCCCAGCATGCTGCCAACGGAAAGACCCTGCACCGCACCGCCTAACCCGCCCGCCGCCCATCCCGCGCTGGAGCCTGCCTGCCCCGACGCCATCAGCGCCTCGATGCTGGCGAAGCCGCCGGCCGGTGCTGCCGATGCAAAGGGCGTCGCGGCCATGAGTTCGCCGATGGTGCCGCCGCCGAGCCACGACGGCAGTTCGAAACTGCCCATGCCGCTGCCGAGCCCACCGAAGCCCGGCATGGAGAAGCCGCCGCCGCTGCCGCCCGTGGATCCGTAGCCGAGACTGGAAGCCGTGGCCGGGCTCACCAGGCCAATGGCCGAAAGCCCGCCAACCACCCCGCCCAGCATCGGCCGAATGATCGCGAGGGCGGCGAACTCCGCTACCATGCGGCGAACCAGTTTCCTCGTCAGGTCGCCGAGTTCCTGGAATGAAAAAGCGCCCTTCTCCAGCATCGACTCGAACATGTTGGCGGCAGTGCTCTGGATCGACTGCAGCGCCGACTTCAGCGGCTCGGTCCACAGTTCGTTGGCCTTCCTGAGTTCCTCGCCCTGCGC
>CAMAYC010000188.1 GCA_945862125.1 Reyranella massiliensis 521 | reverse complement strand
TCACACCATACAGGTGAAAAGCGGGGCCTTCGGGTCCCGCTTTTTTGTGTGTCATCCCGAGCGCAGCGAGGGATCCTCGATCTGCCTTAAATTACATAGCCCCCACCCGCCGCGTCGAGCATCGCGCCGGTGATGAACGAAGCGTCGTCCGACAACAAATACAAGATGGCGCCCGCCATCTCGTGAACCTCGCCGACGCGCCGCATCGGGATCGACGCCTCGATGCTGGCGCGGAAGGCGGCGTCCTTCAGTCTGCCCTCGGTCATCTCCGACATCACCATGCCGGGCCTGAGTGAGTTCACGCGGATGCCCTCGGGCGCGACCTCGCGGGCAAAGCCCTTGGTGAAGGAATCGACCGCGCCCTTGGTGGCCGCATAGGCCGACGAGCCGAGCCGGCCGCCGAGCGTCGAGGCCATCGACGACACGTTGACGATCGCACCGCCCTTGCCGCCGTGCCTTGTCGACATGCGCTTGGCGGCCTCCCGACAGCAGAGCATCAGTCCGATCACGTTGATGGCGAAGAACTTCTCCAGCAGGGCCGCATCGTATTCGTCGACCCTGGTGCGCTGGCTGAAGCCTGCGCTATTCACCAGATGGGTGACCGACCCCAGCGCCTTCTCGGTTTCCTGGAACATCCGGACGATGTCGGCCTCGCGCGCCATGTCGGCGGGGAGCGCGATGGCCTTGCCGCCTTCCGCGACGATGTCGGCCACCACTTTCTTCGCCTGCGCGTCGCGCGAGCGGTAGTTGATGGCGACCTGGTAGCCGCGCGTGGCGGCGAGGCGGGCGGTTGCGGCGCCGATGCCCGAGGCGCCGCCGGTGATCAGGAGGGTTTTGCTCATGACCCGATGATATAGACTGGAAGCGACGTGGGAGGAAAAATCATGAAGGCCGCCGTCCTTTTCAAGCCGAACGAGCCGCTGCAGATCGTCGAGTGCGAGCTCGACCCGCCCAAGGCGCTCGAAGTGCGCGTGAAGATGAAGGCCTCGGGCGTGTGCCAGAGCGACTGGCATGTCATGAACGGAGACTGGCCCTCGCCGATGCCGATCGTGCCGGGCCACGAGGCCGCGGGCGAGATCCTGGAATGCGGCCCCGGCGTCACCACGGTGAAGCCGGGCGACCACGTCATCTTTTCCTTCCGGCCGCATTGCGGGCGCTGCCGCTACTGCACCCAGGGCCGCACCGTGCTCTGCATCGGCCGCGCCGCGGTGCCGCCGGGCTCGCTCTACGACGGCACGCTCCGGATCAAGCACAAGGGCCAGGGCGTCAACCAGATGGCCCGCATCGGCACCTTCGCCGAGGAAGTGGTCGTGCCGGAGGAAATGGTCGTGCCGATCCGCAAGGACATGCCGTGGCCGCAGGCCGCTCTGGTCGGCTGCTGCGTGGCCACCGGCGTCGGTGCCGTGACGCGCCACGCCAAGATCGAGGCGGGCTCCGCCGTGCTGGTGATCGGCTGCGGCGGCGTCGGCCTCAACGCCATCCAGGGTGCCATGCTGTCGGGCGCCGGTATCATCATCGCGGCCGACATCCTCGACAACAAGCTCGAGATGGGCAGGACGTTCGGCGCCACGCACGTGATCAACACCGCCACCGACAACGATCCGGTGAAGAAGGTGAAGCAGATCACCGGCGGCCTCGGCGTCGACTATTCCTTCGATGCCGTCAGCATCGACAAGACCCAGGCGCTTGCCTTCGACGCGCTGGCGCCGGGCGGCCATGCGGTTGCCGTCGGCATCTCGGCGGCGACGGTGCGGGCGCAATACTCGCCCATGATGATGGTGTTCGGCGAGAAGACGATGAGCGGCACCTTCTATGGTTCGGTGCGGCCCAACCTCGACTTCCCGATCCTGGTCGACCACTACATGGAAAAGCGGCTGAACATCGACGGGCTGATCAGCCGCACCTACAGACTCGATGAGATCAACGACGGCTTCAAGCGCATGATGGCGGGCGAAGTGGCGCGCGGCGTCGTGGTGTTCGATTGAGCCTCGACGATTTCGGCCTCACCGACGAACAACTCCTGATCCGGCAGAACGTCGCCGAGCTTCTGGCGCGCGTGCTGCCGGTCGAGGAGATCCGCCGGCTCGATGCCGCCAGCGAATTCCCTCATGCCGCCTTCAAGGCGCTGGCCGAGGCCGGCTACATGGCATTGCCCTACGATCCCGCCTATGGCGGCATGGGCGGCTCCCGCAAGGATCTGGTCGTGCTGGTCGAGTCGCTGGCCCGCCATTACAGCGGCGCGTCGTCGCTCTATCTGCCGACGGTCGTCTATGGCGGCATGCACCTGCAGCTCACGGCGGGCGAACACCTGCGGCGGCGCTACCTGCCGGAGATCTGCGCCGGCAGGCTGAAATCCGCCTTTGCGCTCAGCGAGCCCGACACCGGCTCCGACGCCTCGGGCATAAAAACGCGCGCGGTGCGTGACGGCAACGGCTACCGGCTCACCGGCCAGAAGCTTTACATCAGCGCGGCGCATGTCGCCGACTACCTGATGGTGGTGGCCAAGACCGACAGCGAAGCCAAGCACAAGGGCGTGACGCTCTTCTGGGTCGATGCGCGGGCGGCCGGCCTCACCATGAAGCCGCTGGAGACGCTCGGCCGGCGGACCACGCATGCCAACGAGATCTTCCTCGACGGCGTGTTCGTGCCGGCCGACCACGTGATCGGCGAGGAGAACCGCGGCTGGTCAGGCCTGATGAAGGGCCTCAACCTCGAGCGCCTGTGCCTGGCCGCGCAAGCCTGTGGCAACATGCATTTCGCGATCGAGTATGCGAAGGCCTACGCCGTGGAGCGCGTGCAGTTCGGCCAGCCGATCTCGAAATTCCAGGCGATCCAGCACAAGTTCGCCGACATGCGCATCATGCTCAAGACGACGCAGGCGCTGACCTATCGTCTGGCCGACATGCTCGACGCCGGGCTCAACCCGGTCGAGGAGACGGCCATCGCCAAGATCCAGGGCACCGACGGCGAATTCAAATGCGCCCATCTCGCCATGGAAATCATGGGCGGCGCCGGCTACACGATGGCGCACGATATCCAGCGCCTGTTCCGCGACGTCCGCGTCGGTTCGATCGGCGGCGGCACCAACGACATCCACCGCAACACCATCGCCAAGCTGATGGGGCTCTGAGTTGCGCAAGATCGGCGACGCGTCGTTCTTCCGCATCGTCGACCGGTTGCTCGAGGCCGGCACCTCGCGCACGCCGCGGACGAGCTGGAGCATCGACGGCGTCGAGTGGCAGCGCGAACGCCACAGCTATGCCGGCGCCAGTCATGGCTTCACCATCGAAGTGACCAGGGGCACCAGGGCGGCGAAGCCGGGCTGGACACTGGTGGTGGTCAAGGAATACTGGCGCGATGCCGGCGGTGAGAGCATGAAGTCGCCGCAATGGGCCCATATCGAAGCCGGCAGCCGGGCCGACGTGGTCGCGTGGCTGGAGCGGCAGGAACGCAATCTCGAGCGCGGGTGAGGGGACATGGATATCTCCAAGATTTCGGTCGGCCGGCATCCGCCGAAGGACCTCAACGCCCTGATCGAGATCCCGCTGGGCGGGGTGCCGGTGAAGTACGAGCTCGACAAGGAATCGGGCGCGCTGTTCGTCGACCGGTTCCTGCATACGGCGATGTTCTATCCCGGCAACTACGGCTTCATCCCGCACACGCTGTCGGCCGACGGCGATCCTTGCGATGTGCTGGTGGTCAGCCAGGTCCCGGTCGTGCCGGGCGCCATCATCCGCTGCCGGCCGGTGGGCGTGCTGCTGATGGAGGACGAGGCCGGCATGGACGAGAAAATCCTGGCCGTGCCCATCGACAAGCTCCATCCGTTCTATACGGGCATCAAGACCTACAAGGACCTGCCGACCGTGCTGTGCGAGCAGATCGCCCACTTCTTCCAGCACTACAAGGACCTGGAGAAGGGCAAATGGGTGAGGGGGCTGCGCTGGGAAGGTCCGGCCGATGCCGAGCGCCTGGTGAGCGAGGCGATCGAGCGTGCCGCCGCGAAGCATTAGAACGCCTAGGCAACCCGTTGAATCGCCTTGCGAGACCCCGCCGGGCGGTCTAAACCGACCGCACCTCGGTGTCGGGCTTTGAGCAGACGCCATTCCGGACACTTTTTCGCTTTAATCACAGAGACTTAACTCAATGCTGTCGCGTGTCATCGGGCTATTTTCGGCGGACATGGGCATCGACCTCGGCACGGCCAATACGCTGGTCTATGTGAAGGGTCGGGGCATCGTTCTCAATGAACCGTCCGTCGTGGCTCTGACCACGCAGAGCGGCAAGCGACAAGTCCTCGCCGTCGGCGAAGAGGCCAAGATGATGCTGGGCCGAACGCCCGGCAACATCCAGGCGATCCGTCCTCTGCGCGACGGCGTCATCGCCGACTTCGAAGTCGCCGAGGCGATGATCAAGCACTTCATCTCGAAGGTGCACAACAGGCGCAGCTTCGCCCATCCCCAGATCGTGGTCTGCGTGCCTTCCGGCTCCACCGCCGTCGAGCGCCGCGCCATCCAGGAGTCGGCCGAGAGCGCCGGTGCCCGCAAGGTCTGGCTGATCGAGGAGCCCATGGCCGCCGCGATCGGCGCCGGCCTGCCGGTCACCGAGCCTACCGGTTCGATGGTGGTCGATATCGGCGGCGGCACGACAGAAGTGGCCGTGCTGTCGCTGGGCGGCATCGTCTATCCACGCTCTGTGCGCGTCGGTGGCGACAAGATGGACGAGGCGATCATCGCCTATATCCGCCGCAACCATAACCTTCTGGTCGGCGAGAGCTCGGCCGAACGCATCAAGAAGGCCATCGCGTCGGCCTGCCCGCCCGAGGATGGCGAGGGCCGGACCATGGAAATCAAGGGCCGCGACCTGATGAACGGCGTGCCCAAGGAGCTGGTCATCACCGAGCGGCAGATCGCCGAGAGCCTGCAGGAGCCGGTGAGCGCCATCGTCGAGGCGGTCAAGGTGGCCCTGGAGAACACGGCGCCGGAACTGGCCGCCGACATCGTCGACAAGGGTATCGTGCTGACCGGCGGCGGCGCCATGCTGTCGAACATGGACACCGTGCTGCGCCAGGCTACCGGCCTGCCGGTCTCGGTGGCCGAGGACCCGCTGCTGTGCGTGGCGCTCGGCACCGGCCATGCCGTGGAAAACATCGGCAGGCTGCGCGGCGTCCTGTCGTCGATGTACTAACTAACAGCATCAAGAGGCCACACGCCCCGCCCGCTTTGGGGTAGAATGGGCAGAATATGGCGATCCGGGACGACTTCGAAGTAGTCGCGAGCCAGGTGCGCACGGTCGTGCAGCGCTTTGCACTCGGCCTGCTCGTGATCGCCTCGTTCGGCGCCATGCTGGTCGGCAAGGCCGACACCGTCCTGGTCGAGCATGCCCGCGTGCTGGCCCTCGACCTCGCCAGCCCCGTGCTGGAAGCCATCGCCCGGCCCGTCGCCGCCGCCAACCGGACCATCGCCGACCTCCAGGAATTCGCGAGCTTGCGTGAGGAGAACGCCCGCCTGCGCGAGGAGAATGTCCGGCTGCTGGCCTGGCAGACCGCCGCCCGGCGGCTGGAGAACGAGAACGAACGCATGCGCGGCCTCGCCAATTTCCGCGAGGGGCCGGAAGCCTCCTTCATCACCGCCCGCATCGTGGGCGACAGCGTCAGCGCCTATGTGCGCGGCGCGCTGCTCAATGTCGGGCGCAAGGCTGGTGTCGCGCCGGGCCAAGCGGTGGTGACCGGCGAGGGTCTGGCCGGCCGCATCGCCGAGGTCGGCGAGAACAGCGCACGCGTGCTGTTCGTCACCGACGTGAATTCGCGCCTGCCGGTGCTGATCGAGCGCACGCGCGAGCGCGCCATCCTGGCCGGCGACAATTCCCCGCAGCTTCGCCTCTCGCTTCTGCAGAGCGTGGCCGGCGTCCAGCGCGGCGACCGCATCGTGACCTCCGGCCACGGCGGCAGCTTCCCGGTCGGCATCCCGATCGGCGAGGTGGTCGAGACCGGCGAGGGCAGCGTCCGCGTCCGCCCGTTCGCCGATTTTTCCCGGCTCGAGTTCGTGCGCGTCGTCGACTACGGCGTCACCGGCCTGGTGGGCAGCAACCCGGTCGCGCCAGCGGCGCCGCCGGCCGGCGTCAGGATCCGCTGACATGAGAGCTGTCCCATGAGAGCCGATGGCCTGCTCGCCATGCTCGACCGCTGGGGACGCTGGGCGTTGCCTGGCGCCGTCCTGCTGTTCTTCGTGCTGCTGACCCTGGCGCCGCTGCGCGCGCCCTATCTCTCGGGGGCGCTTCCGCTCCTGCCGGCGCTGGTCGTCTTCCAGTTCAGCCTGGCCACGCCCGAGCGGCTGCCGGGGCCGCTCCTGCTGGTCATGGGCATCCTGCTCGACCTGCTGCTGGGCGGCCCTGGCGCGCCGGTCGGCATCAGCGCGCTGGGGTTCGTGCTGATCCGGGCCGCCGTGGTCAACAACCGCCGCTACCTGGTGGGGGTGCCGTTCCTGTTCCAGTGGTTTGGTTTCTGCATCCTGGCGCTGGGTTTCGTGATCCTGATGTGGTTCTTCACCGCGTTGTGGACCTGGACGGCCATCGATCCCGTGCCCGCATTGATGCAATATGCCGTGGTGATCGTGCTCTACCCGCTGCTCGCCCCTCTGCTCGCCCGCGTCCGCGCGCGCGATCCGCTGAACGTGCCCGACGAATCGCGCGGCACGGCGCGGCCGGGAGAGACCACCTCATGAAGCCTTTCCGCAAGGGCGACGGCGAACGGAGCGGCCTGTTCACCCGGCGCGCCCTGTTGCTGGGCGGCGTGCAGGGCATCCTGCTGTCGGCACTGGCCGGGCGGCTCTATCAACTCCAGGTTCTCGACAGCCAGCGCTTCGCCACGCTGGCCGAGGAAAACCGCATCAATCTCAGGCTGCTGCCGCCGTCGCGCGGCATGATCTTCGACCGCACCGGCCAGCCGCTGGCCGTCAACCGCAACAATTTCCGCGCCATGGCCACATCCGACCGCGGTCGCGGCGTCGACGTGCTGGTCGAGCGGCTGGACCAGATCTTTGGCCTGGGTGAAGCCGAGCGGAACCGCCTGCTGCGCGAGCTCAGGCGCAGCCGCAATGCCCAGCCGGTCGTGGTCCGCGAGAACCTCGGGTGGGAGGACGTGGCGCGCGTCGAGTTCAACGCGCCTGACCTGCCCGGCGTGTTCATCGATCTCGGCCAGTCGCGCGACTATCCCGAAGGTGAGCTGATGAGCCACATCGTGGGCTACACCGGCCGCGTCGCCGACGAGGATCTCGCCGGCCGCGACGATCCGGTG
>CAMAYC010000187.1 GCA_945862125.1 Reyranella massiliensis 521 | reverse complement strand
AAGGTGGCGCTCGGCAACGTCGTGGCGGTGCTGAAGGCGGCGGGCGGCGAGCCCGGCCACCTGGTGGCGCTGCGTGCCTATGTGACCGACATCGCCGAGTTCAATGCATCGGGTGCCGCCATCGGCGCCGCCTGGGGCGCCACCTTGGGTAAACACTTCCCGGCGATGACGCTGGTCCAGGTCTCGGCGCTGATCGATCCCAACGCCAAGGTCGAGATCGAGGCCGACGCCGTCTTACCCTGAGGCAGCCTCGACTTTGTCCTGCGTCTTCAGGTCGAAGTCGCTGGCGTCGTGGCGTTCCCTGAGCTGGCTCTTGGGATCGCCCTGCATCCGGTTGACGATGCGGCCGCGCTTGACGGCCGGGCGCGCGCCGATGACATCGGCCCAGCGCTGCACGTGCTTGTAATCCTGCACCGAGAGGAACTCGCCGGCGCCGTAGAGCAGCCCCTTGGCGAGACCGCCGTACCAGGGCCAGACGGCGATATCGGCGATGGTGTAGTCGGGGCCGGCGAGATACGGGCTCTCGGCCAGGCGCCGGTCGAGGACATCGAGCTGGCGCTTGGTCTCCATGGCGAAGCGGTCGATGGCGTACTCGATCTTGGTCGGCGCATAGGCATAGAAGTGGCCGAAGCCGCCGCCGAGGTAGGGCGCGCTGCCCATCTGCCAGAACAGCCAGCTGAGGCATTCCGCACGGGCGGCGCCTTCTTTCGGCAGGAACGCACCGAATTTTTCGGCGAGGTAGAGCAGCATGGCGCCCGATTCGAAGAGGCGGATGGGCTTGGGACCGCTGCAGTCCAGCAGCGCCGGGATCTTCGAGTTGGGATTGACCGCAACGAAGCCCGAGCCGAACTGCTCGCCTTCGCCGATCCTGATCAGCCAGGCATCGTACTCGGCGCCCTTGTGGCCCGCCGCCAGCAGTTCCTCGAACATGATGGTGATCTTCTGGCCGTTGGGCGTGCCCAGCGAATAGAGCTGGAACGGATGGCGGCCGACCGGCAGTTCCTTCTCCGCGGTGGGGCCGGCGATCGGGCGGTTGATGTTGGCGAAGCGTCCACCGCTTGCCTTGTTCCAGGTCCAGACCTTCGGCGGGACGTACTCTGTCGGATTGCTCATGGCGGGAGTCCTCATGGGGAAGCGTTAGACCTATTATATAGCAGCAGGTCGGCTCGTCTGGCCTGCAATAAGCCCGAAGAAACGCTTCCGAAGACAGGAAGTAGACGGGTGCGGTTTGTGACATGCTGGCATATTCGAAGACGTGAATGATGCGCCGGCACAGGCCTAACGAAATCCCATGACCGACGCCCTGATCGCCCTCTGCCTGTTGTTCGTGCTGTTGGGCATGGTGCCGACCGTGGCGACGCTCGGGCAGTTCCTGCTGGTCGGCCTGCACGGCGTGTGGAACCACTATCCGAAGTGTGCCGACCACACGCCGCGTGTGGCCTTCATCCTGCCGGCATGGAACGAGGCCGACGTGCTGGGCGCCAGCATCGATTCGCTGATGGACATGGATTACCCGGCCGGCGCGTGGCGTCTCTACATCGTCGACGACGCCAGCACCGATCACACGCCCGAGGTCATGCGCGCGAAGATGGCACAGTATCCGGGCTCGGTGTTCCACCTCCGGCGCGCCAAGGGCGGCCAGGGCAAGGCGCATACGCTCAACCATGGCATCAAGGAGATCCTGGCCGAGGACTGGGCCGAGGCCGTCATGATCATGGATGCCGACGTGCTGTTCGAGCCGCTGACGCTGCGGCGCATGACGCGGCATCTCGCCGACCCCGACGTGGGCGGCGTCACGGCCTATGTGAAGGAAGGCAGCGAGCCCGCCAGTCTCCTGTCGCGTTTCATCGCTTTCGAATATGTGACGGCGCAGGCCGCGGCGCGGCGGGCGCAGAACGTGGCGGGCGGCATTCCCTGCATGGCGGGCGGCGCGCAGCTCCACAGCCGCGAGAACCTGATCGCGATCGGCGGCCGGATCGACACCAGCACGCTCGCCGAAGACACCTATACGACCATCAAGACCCAGATCTGCGGCCGACGCGCCCTGTTCGATCCCAATGCCATCGTCTGGGCCGAGGAACCCGACAGCCTGACGGCGCTATGGAAGCAGCGGCTGCGCTGGGGACGCGGCAACCTGCAGATCACCATGGCCTTCCGCGATCTGTGGTTCCGGCCGAGCCGCAGCGCGCAGTTCGGCAACCTCGCCTTCGGCGTGCTGTGGTTCAGCATCGCCCTGATGCCGGTGTTCATGATCCTGGGGTCGGTCGGCCTGATCGCGCTGTTCTACCTCTGGCCGCCCTGGGCGCCGCTCGCTTTCGGCATCCTGTGGGGCGTTACCTTCGTCAGCTATCTGTTCCAGACGCTCTATTCATTCCTGATCGACCCGCAGGCGGCGCGGCGCGCCTGGTTCGAGGGCCTGGCGTTCCCGGGCCTGCTCTCGGTCGGCGTCATGATCCTGGCCATCCTGGAACTCACGCCCTTCACCGCCTCGGACCAGTGGCCCTCGCCCGGCGGCTGGACGTGGGGGGAAATCGGTGTGCTGGTCGTGCTGGGCTGGTCGGCGCTGTCGACCCTGGCGGCCTGGGGCGTCTATCGCATCGACCGGGCGGGTGCGCCCAAGTGGCTGCGTAACATTCTGCTGGTGCTGGTCGGCTACGGCCCCCTGTTGTGCGCCATCTCGCTGGGCGCGATCATCGGGCAGCTCCGGAGCGCCGACCTGAAATGGGACAAAACGATGAAGTCGGGCAAGGCGAGGCTGCCGACATGACGCCTCCCGATGAGACACCGATCAGCGGCTTCGCCAAAATGCAGGCCGAGGATATGGCGAACGAGTCCCGCATCCTGTGGAGCGAGATCGGCGTCATGGCCTTCCTGGCCCTGCTGGTGGCCATCTACCTCGTTGTCGCATAGAGTAATTTGGTCATTCGGCGGCCGCGCATAAGGGACGAAAGAGTGAGTTTTCGAGGCAGGATCGGCATCGCGCTGCTGCTGGCGGTCTGCAGTATCGGCCCTCTATCGACGGCGTACGGCCAGCAGAGGCCGCAGCAGGGCTGCGAGATCGACGAAGCGCAGAAGCTGTTCGGCCAGCAGCCGCGCCCCGACGCCACGATCGAACCGCTGCTGAAAGCCTGCGTGGCGGCCGGCGCCACCGACTATCGCGTCTACATGTTCCTGGGCGTCATCGCGCGCGACGCCGGCGACCGGGAGCGCGCCATCGGCTACCTGCGGAAGGCCCACGAACTGGATCCGGCGGCGCCCAATCCGGCGCTCGAACTCGGCTTCACGCTCGAGGCGGCGCATGGCGACGAAGCGGCCAAGGTCTATGACGAGATACTGGTGCGCGCTCCCAACAATCGCCCCGCCCTGCTGGGCCTGGCACGCGTCGACCGTGGACAGAACCGCCTCGAGAAGGCGCGCGCGATCTACGAGCGGCTCGTGGCGGCCAATCCCAACGATCCCGACGCGCTGAACGGGCTCGCCTGGCTGCAGCTCGCCGACCGCAATCGCGTCGAAGGGACCAAGGGCTTCGAGCACGTGCTCGTCCTCGACCCCAACAACGCCGAGGCCAAGATCGGCCTCGCCAAGGCCAAGGACGTCTATCGCTACACGTTCGACACCAACGGCCTGCTCGTGACGACGGCGACGGGCACATCCTGGGGCTTCGGCGCCACGGCGCTGCTGGGGCTGACGGCCTTCGACACGCTGGAACTCGGCGAGACGCACTTCGGCAACGAGATCCAGACGCTGACGGCGGTCGGCGTCGCCACCCTGCCGTCGGACGATATCCGCATCGGCTGGAACCGGCTGGTGCCCCTCACATACGCTTCTTCGCTGACCTACGACTATCGCGGCCACAAGAGCCTGCCGACAGAGCACTGGCTCGACGCTGGCCTGACCCTCTACCTCACCGACTACCTGCGCTGGGTCGGCGGCTACCGGCAGATGTTCGGCGCCTACCAGTGGGACGGCCGCCTGTTTCGCACGGGGCTGAGCGCCTCTCTGTCGCCATCGTGGGACGTGAGTTGGACCGTTTACAACGCGGCCCAGGCCATCTTCAACAACTACCAGTACATATGGAGCTGGGTCGCCGACGTGACCTACTATGGCCCGGGCAACACGCTCGTCGTCGCCGGCTTCGGCTACAGTACGACGATCAACAACGTCGACCTGCACGCGCGCACGATCCTGCCGCTCACGGATCGCATCGCACTGCAGGTCGCCGCCGGATACAACTCCCTCAACTACGACACACGCGTCACCGCCGGTTTTCGTTTCACCTGGTAAATCCCATGCCGACAGCCAAGCATTCAGAGCACAGCAAACCCCGCCTGAGCGTCATCGGGACGGTGGCCGAGCAGCCGTTGAGCATCCTGCTGGTCGACAGCGACGAGACTTCCTTCCAGAAGGCGCGGCATGTCCTCAAGGGCCAGCCGATCGCGAACCTCAAGACCGCAACGACATCCGAAGCCGCCTCGGCCCTCGTCGAGGCAGAGCACTTCGACCTGGTGGTCGTCGATCCGGGCGAGCTTCCGGGCGGCCTCGCCCTCCTCAAGGAGATCAAGGAAAAGTACCGCTGGGTCGCCACCCTGGTCGTCACCCACCTCCAGACGCCGCAGTTCATGCGGCAGGTCGTGAAGTGCCGGATCGACGGAATTCTGTTCCGGCCGCTCACGGCCGAGGAATTCATCGAGCAGATCCTGCTGCTGGCAAAAGCGGTGCGCGTGAACCGGCAGCGCCAGCAGAAGCGGGTACTGGCGATCGGGGCCCATCCGGACGACGTCGAGATCGGCTGCGGCGGAACCCTTGCCCGGCATCGCGCCAAGGGCGACATGCTGAACATCCTCACGCTCTCGCGCGGCGCCGCGGGCGGCGACGTCAACGTGCGCGCGACCGAGGCGTACAAGGCCGCCGATATCCTCGGTGCGACATTGCAACTGGGCAGCCTCCGCGACGCGCACATCAGCGAGGCGTGGCGACGATCGCGATCATCGAAGCGGCGATCCGCGAATTGCAGCCGACGCATGTCTACACGCATTGCGCGGAGGACACGCACCAGGACCATCGCGCCGTCCATGCCGCCAGCCTGGTGGCGGCGCGCAACGTGCCCAACGTCTACTGCTACCAGTCGCCGTCCTCGACGGTGGAGTTCCGGCCGCGCCGTTTCGTGGATATCACCCACTTCATCGGCCAGAAGATCAAGGTGATCGACGCCTATCACAGCCAGGTCGATCGCATGGAGTCGATCCAGAGCGACGTGATCGTGGCGACGGCGCGCTACTGGGGCCGCTTTGCCGGCTACGTGCTGGCCGAGCCGCTCAAGGTCATCCGCGAGCGCGACGGGGACCTGCCGCCCGGCGTCGGCAAGGAAGGCGCGCCGCCGGAAGCGGCGGCGGAAGAAGAAGAGGGTTGATCGATGCGACTGCTGATGACCGGCGCCGGCGGTGCGGCCGCGATCAGTGTCTGGAAGAGCCTGGCGGCCGAGCACGAGCTGCACATGGCCGACATGGACCCGCTGGCCACCGGCCTCTATCTCGTGCCGGAAGGGCAGCGCCTGATCATTCCGCGCGGCGACGATCCGCGGCTGGTCGATGTGCTGCTGGACGCCTGCAAGGCGCGCCGCATCGAGGTGCTGTTGCCCACGGTCGATGCCGAACTGTTTCCCGTCGCCATGGCGCGCGATAAGTTCGAAGCGATCGGCGTCACGCTGCCGATCTCGCCCGCCGAGTGCCTGCGCCTCTGCCGCGACAAGCAGCTGCTGCTCGACGCCGTCGCGGGCAAGGTGCCGGTTCCCGGCAACGAGCCGCTGACGCAGGAGTCCGCCGGCCGCGTTTCATCCTTTCCCCGCTTCGTGAAGCCGCGGCTCGGCGCCGGATCGCGCGGCGTCGCCCGGATCGACCGCCGCGAGGACCTCGACAAGCAGCCCAAGGACGGCTCGGTGATGCTGCAGGAATACCTGCCGGGCGAGGAGTTTTCCGTCGACGTCTATGTCCGGCGTGACGGCATCGTCGTGGGCGCGGTACCGCGCGAACGCATGAAGGTCGATTCCGGCATTGCCGTCGCCTCCCGTACCGTCGATGTGCCGGAAGTCATCCAGGCGGCGGTCAGGACGGCGGAGATCATCGGCATCCGCGGCGTGGCCAACGTACAGTTCAAGCGGGCAGCGGACGGGGTGTTCAAGCTGCTCGAGGTCAACCCACGCTATCCCGGCACGTTGCCGCTCACGGCGGCCGCCGGCGTCGACATGCCCAAGCTGATGATGGACGAGGCGATGGGCAGGCCCGTGCCGGACCGGCTGATGCCGTTCAAGGAATTGATGGTCGTGCGCTACTGGACCGAACACTATTTCGATCCCAAGGAGTGGAAGGCGCTATGCCGCCCGCAATGACCTGGCTGGTCCGCCACGGTCAAAGCACCTCGAACGCCGGCCTACCCGCTGTCGGGCACGGCGAGGTGCCGCTGACGGCGCTGGGACTCGAGCAGGCGCACGAGGTGGCGCGCCGCGTCCTGCAGCAACCCGACCTGCTGATCGTGTCACCGTTCCTGCGAGCGCAGGCGACGGCGGCACCGATCCGCGCGCGCTGGCCGGCGACGCCCTGCGAGACCTGGCCGATCCAGGAGCTCACCTATCTCAGCCCCGCCCGATGCCGCGGCACGACCCCCGAAATCCGCCGGCCGTGGATCGAGGACTACTGGCGGCGCTGCGACCCGGACCATCGTGACGGGCCGGATGCCGAATCCTTCCGGGCTTTCGTGGGCAGGCTCGGCGATTTTCACCGCCGCCTGCTGGCGTTCGACGGCGGCTTCGTGATCGCCGTGGGACACGGGCAGTTCTTCCGCGCCTATCTGATGGCGCGGGACGACGGCTTTGTCGAAACGGCGGAGTGGATGAAGGCCTACAGGTCGGCTGAAACCGCCCGACCGATGGCGAATGGCGAAATCATCGCGCTGGAGGGCACGGCGATCTTGCCCTGAAGGGCGGCGCTCTGCCTGACCTCGTTCGCCAACGCCTGCATGGCGAAGGGCTTGCTCCAGACATTTGGCGGGACGCAATCGGTTGGGCTGCTCATCGCCAGGAATCCGCTCGTGGCGATGGTCGGTGCGATAGGTGATGGGAGGGGCAGCGTACCCTGCCCGCAGGCTTCGCCAAGCCTCAGACGTCCGGCCGAGGGCTGCACCGTGAAACGAACCGCCGGGAGATTTGTTCGTAGGTGGTGTCGCCGGTCCTCGTCTCGAGGATGGCGTCGCGCGCCTCCGGCACGACGATCGTCGCGCGGTTCATCGTGCCGCCGCGACAGGT
>CAMAYC010000186.1 GCA_945862125.1 Reyranella massiliensis 521 | reverse complement strand
GCCTTCAAGCCGCTCTATCCCGACGACATGCCGCTCGCGCAGAAGATCGAGACCGTGGCGAAGGAGATCTACCGCGCCTCGGGCATCGCCGTCGCCGGCGCGGCGCAGCGCCGGCTGAAGGCTCTGGAAGCGATGGGCTACGGCAAGCTGCCGGTCTGCATCGCCAAGACCCAGTACAGCTTCGCCGCCGATCCCGACCTGCGTGGCGCGCCCACCGGGCATACGCTGCCGATCCGCGAGGTGCGCCTGTCGGCCGGGGCGGGGTTCGTGGTCGCCATGGCCGGCGACATCATGAGCATGCCCGGCCTGCCGCGTGTGCCGGCAGCGGAGCGCATCGGCTTGACCGCCGATGGCGAGGTCGACGGGATCTTCTAGTTCGGCTTGAAGGCGTACTTCTTCAGTTCGTCGAGCGACACGACGCGAAGCGTGGCCGCATGGGTGGCCTCGAGCACCACGTGGGGCGCGGCATCGCCGTCGAGTGCTTCCTTCCAGCGGGCGGCGCACAGGCACCAGCGGTCGCCCGGTTTCAGGCCGGGAAAGCCATATTGCGGCATGGCGGTGCTGAGGTCGTTGCCGTGGGCCTTCGAGAAGGCCAGGAACGCCGAGGTCGTGACCACGCAGACCGTGTGCAGGCCGACATCCTCGGCGCCTGTATTGCAGCAGCCATCGCGATAGAAGCCGGTGATCGGCTGGACGGAGCAGGGCCGCAGTGTGCCGCCCAGGACATTGACCGACGGCGCGCGGCCGGGGCGGCCTTCCTCGGGGGGTTGATCGAACATGGCCCAGTATAGCACCCGGAATTTGCGCTTTCGAGGGACCGCCGCCGCTGGTAGAAGTCCCCCGCCTGCAAAGTCCTTGCGGCGGGGCGTAGCGCAGTCTGGTAGCGCGTCTGCCTTGGGCGCAGAAGGTCGTCGGTTCGAATCCGGCCGCCCCGACCACGGCCCCGCGAGCGGAGTATTGGAGTTCATGAAGGTTCGCATCTTCAAGCCGGCCAAGACGGCCATGCAGTCGGGCATGCGCAACACCCACGAGTGGGTGCTCGAGCCCGAGCCATCGCCCAAGCAGGTCGACCCGCTGATGGGCTGGACCAGTTCGCGCGACACCATGGAGCAGGTGAAGCTCCATTTCGCAACGCTCGAGGAAGCCAAGGCCCACGCCGAGAAGAACGGCTGGCAATATACGGTCGAACAGCCCCACGCGCGGCCGATCAGACCGAAGGCCTATGCCGACAATTTCGCCTACACCAGGGTCGGCCGCTGGACGCACTGACGCCGCAGCCGGTGCTGGCATGCTATTCTGACATTTCGGGCCCGTAGCTCAGGGGATAGAGCACCTGCCTTCTAAGCTGGTGGTCGCTGGTTCGAATCCAGCCGGGCTCGCCACTACCTCTCGACGCCGCGCAGCGTAACCGTCGCCACGCCGGCGCTGACCAGCAAGCCGCCGCCCACCTTGTTGACGATGCCGATCGCGCGTGGATTGCCGGCAAAGCGCCGGGCCTTGGCGGCGACAAGCGCGTAGCCGAAGGCATTGGCGAAGGCGAGGACCAGGAAGGTCGTCTCGAACACCAGCATCTGTGTCAGGAAATCGGCTTTGGGGTCGAGGAAGGCGGGCAGGAAAGCCACGAAGAAGGTGATGCTCTTGGGATTGAGCGCGGTCACCAGCCAGGCATGCCCCAGCATCCTGGCGGCCGAGACCGCGTCGGTCCGTGGCTGGGCGTCCATCGTGGCGCCGGCCCGCCAGAGCTTGATGCCCAGATAAATGAGATAGGCGGCCCCCATCCACTTCAGGGCAGTGAACAGGGTGGCCGAGGCGGCGAGCAGGGCGCCCAGCCCCAGCATGGAGAGCGTCATGGCGGTGAAGTCGCCCAGGGCCACACCGACAGCCATGGGCAGGGCCGTCCGCCAGCCTTGGCCGAGGGCGTAGGACACCACCAGCAAGACGGTCGGCCCCGGTATGAGAAGCAAGGCAATCGATGCTGCCGCGAAGGCGGCCCAGGCTTCGAACGACATTTCCCGTCTCCCTCGATTCCAGCTCACGACAAAGCCACAGGCGCTGGGGGAAAGTCAGCCAGATTTCCGCCTCTTTCCATCGTCAAGATTTGCCGTCGAATATCTTGCTGGAGGCAAAATGGCCCGCCCCAAGGCCCAGCCCTACCACCACGGACAGCTCCGCGAGGCTCTGGTGTCGTCTGGCCGGGCGCTGCTCGAGGAAAAGGGTATCCGCGGTTTCACCCTGCGCGAATGCGCCCGGCGGGCCGGCGTTTCCCATGCCGCGCCGGCCTATCATTTCGCGTCGATCGACGATCTGCTGGCGGAGCTTGCCGTCCAGGGCTTCAACGAGCTGGCGGCGGCCATGACCGCCGAGGCTGCGCGGGCGGAGGGCGGTGCCAGCAGCCATCTGGTTGCGCAGGGCGTGGGCTACATGGCCTTCGCCGCCGGCAATCCGGCCCTGTTCCAGCTCATGTTCAGCCGGGAAGCGAACCGGCTGGAAACGCCGGCCCTGGCCGCCGCGGCCGAGGCCGTGCGCAACCTGCACGCTGCCGCCGTCGAGGCCGCCATTCCGCACGCTTCGGGCGAGATCAAGCAGCGCATGGCCGACTTCGCCGGCGCCTCGATCCATGGCTTCATCAGCCTGCTGCTGGACGGCCAGATCGGCGGCAAGGACTCGTCCCGGGCCCTGAAGGCCCGCGGCCTGTCGCTGCTGTCGGCGATGGCCGAAACCGTCGTCCGCGTCGGGGGCTAGAGCGGGATCCTGAACAGCAAGCTCTCGGTGGCCCCATAGGCGGCCTCCTTGCGGAAGCGATTCACCAAGACGCCGCCATTGGCGGTGATGACCTTCTGCGACGGCAGATTGTCGGGATCCGTGGTGAGGTCGATGTGTTCGAGGCCGAGCTTGCGCGCCTCCGGCAGCATCAACGCCAAGGCTTTCGTGGCATAGCCCCGCCGTTGTTTCCACGGCACGACCGCATAGCCGAGATGCCCCAGCACATGTTTCGGCAGGTCGGAAGTCCCGGGCTGCCAGCGGAAGTTCACATTGCCGCAGAACCCGTCGTCCCACATCCAGCGGCGGTAGCCCGGCAGGCGCTTAATTTTACTGCCGTCGGGCAGCTCGATGGGCGGGCGCTTGCCCTCTGGATCGTCGAGCGCCGCCACGAAAGCCGCCGGATCGGCCGCGATCATCGCCAGTTCCTCGCAGGCGGACTCCTCGCGGCGGAGATTGTCCGACCAGAAGCCGCGCCGGAGCGCGTCGGCATAGGCGTCGAGGTATTCGAGGGCAGGGACGACGAGCTTCATGAAATTTGCTGTAGCATGACGACCCATGAGTTCCAGCCCTGTCCTCGTCCTCGACATCGATGGCGTCGTCTCGCTCGCCCAGCCCGGATCGGCGCACCCTTGGTACGCGACGCTGAAGGCCGACCTCGATCTCGACTATGAGGCGATCGAGCGCGGCTTTTTTGGCGGCGAGTTCATGGAAGTGCTGCGCGGCCGGCTCGATCTCTACGTCGCGCTGCAGGACTATTTCACGCCGCTCGGTCTTGCCGACCGGTTGGAGGCGTTCGTCGCCTACTGGTTCGACAAGGACAGCGTCATCGACCGCGGCGTGCTGGCCCAGGCCGACGCCTGGCGGCAACGGACCGGCGGCCGTTGCTTCGCGGGCGCGAACCAGGAGCATCACCGTGTCGCCTACCTGCGCGATCAGGCCGGCCTCGGGGCGCATTTCGACGAGATCATCTATTCGGCGGCGCTGGGCGTCTGCAAGCCGGAGCGGGTGTTCTTCACCAATGCCCAGGCGCGCATGGGCGTCGCGGTGGCGCAGTCGATCCTGTTCGTCGACGACAAGGCGGAGAACGTCGATGCCGCCCGTGCGGCCGGCTGGCGGGCCATGCTCTATCGCGGACCGGAGAGCCTGGAGAAGGCGCTGGCGGGCTGGGGCTAGCTTTGCCGGCGGCGGCGATGGCGGGAGATAAAGATCTGCGCCACGAACGCCAGGCCGAGGTAGGTGACGATGCACAGCACCAGCACGCCGACCTCGCCCAGGGTCGGATTGGCGATGAGTGCGACCAGGCGGTCGCCCATGATGGAAACCAGCAGCAGACCCGGCGTCATGCCGATGACCGAGCCGATCGCGAAGTCGGAAAGCCGGATGCCGCTCGCCCCCAGGGCCAGGTTGACGAAGGTCCCCGGGGCCACCGGCACCACCCTGAAGGCAACGACGACCAGGACGCCGCGCTCCCTGATGCCCTCGAGCACATGCTGGAACCTCGGACCGAGCAGGCGCGCGAGGGCTGCCTTCCCGAGCCAGGCGCCGACGAAATACACGAGAAACGCGCTGGCGAAGACGCCGAGCACCGAATAGGCAAAGCCGTACCAGGGCCCGTAGACCGCCGCGGTCGCCAGCACGAGTGCGTTGACGGGAAAGGCCACGGCAGCAGCCAGCATGAACGCCGCCAGGACCAGCAGGGGCGCCCAGGGGTCGCCCCGGGCGCTGGCCAGGAAGTCCCGGATCCGGTCGGCGGTGACGACCTCGGCAAGGCCGGTGAATCGCCAGGCCACCGTAATTCCCAGCAGTCCGAGCAAAAGGACCGCAACGGTCAGGAGGGCTTTTATCGGCATGATCGGCCCGCACAGTACGGCAAATTGGGAATCGTGCTAGATCGAACGCATGCTGATGTTCGACATACCCTTCGGGACGACCGACTGGGGCGACGTTGCCCCCACCGAACACCCCGGCGAGACCGGCAAGGCGTTCTGGCGAACCAGGACGTTCAACAACATCCGCGTGCGGATGGTCGAGTACACGCCGGGCTACCTCGCCGACCACTGGTGCCTCAAGGGCCACGTCCTGCTGGTGCTGGAAGGCGAACTGCATACCGAACTGGCCGACGGGCGCACCGTCGTGCTGAAGCCGGGCCAAAGCTATCAAGTGGCCGACGGCGACCTCGCTCACCGCTCGCGCACCGCGGGCGGAGCCAAACTCTTCATAGTGGACTGACATGACTGACATGATCGGATTTATAGGCGTCGGCACCATGGGCGAGCCGATGTGCCGCAACCTGGCGAAGAAGAGCGGCATGACGGTGCTGGCCGCCGACCGCGATCCGGCGCCGCTGAAGCGCCTCGAGGCCGACGGCGTCAAGACCGCCTCGCTCGACGAGATCGCCACGACCTGCCGCACCATCTTCCTGTCGCTGCCGGGCGGCAGGGAAGTGGCACAGGTCTGCCTGGGCGAGGGCGGGCTGGTCGACAAGGCCAAGCTCGGCTGGACCGTGATCGATCTCAGCACGGCGCCGCCGAAACTCGCGCAGCGGCTCTACGAGGAGTTCGAGGGCAGAGCCTCCGCCTTCGCCGACGCGCCGGTCGCGCGCACGCGCCAGGCCGCGATCGACGGCACGCTCTCCATCATGGTCGGCGCCACGCCGCTCACCTTCGAGCGCATCGAGCCGCTGCTGCGCCACATGGCGAGCGAGGTGACGCATTGCGGCGCCGCCGGTGCGGGCCAGACGGTGAAGATCCTGAACAACATGGTCCTGTTCCAGACCGTGGTAGCCTTGGCCGAGGCGCTGACGATCGCCCGCGCCCAAGGAGTCGACGGCAAGGTGCTGTTCGAGACCTTGAGCAAAGGCTCGGCCGATTCCTTTGCCCTCCGCAACCACGGCATGAAGGCGATGCTGCCGGGCGTGTTCCCCGAGCGCGCCTTCTCGACCGAGTACGCGCTGAAGGATCTCAGCTACGCCATCGAGATGGGCGAGCAGCACGGCGTGCCGGGACTCGGCGCCGATGTCGCCCGCGAGGTGATGGAGCGAGCGGTCGAGCTCGGCCACGGCAAGGAATACTGGCCGGTGCTGCTCAAGGCCATCGAGGACGCGACCGGGAAGGGCTGAAGATCTAAGACTTTGGCGCGACACGCTCGTAGCCCTTGCCGCGCATGCAGTCGGCGGCGAACCACGTCTCGGCGCGGGCCCGGTCGGCTTCCACACTGCGGCTCGCGAGCTCGCGGGTCGGCCGCCAGGAACCGGCCCAGAAGGGCGGACTGCTGAACGGAAAATCGAGCAGCGGCGCATAGGCTCGCAGCGCTTCCTGCGTGCCGACGCGACGGCATTGCAGGGTGTCGCCGTCGAGGGCGGCGCGCTCGACCCCCGGCTTCTCCCACTGGCTCGGCATATCGCAGGCAGCGACGAGAAGCATCGCGACGAGAGACGGGGCGAGGAGGGGCGGGATTTTGCGCACGGCGATGATATGGTCGCCGCGGCCGATGGGGTTGTGAAGAGGGAGACGTTCGGATGGCGCGTATTGCTGTGGGTGGATTTCAGCACGAGACCAATACCTTTGCCCCGCAACAGGCGACATGGGACGAGTTCGTACGCGCCGACGCCTGGCCGCCGCTGCTGCGTGGCGCCGAGATGATTGCCGGCGTCGAAGGCTTCAACATTCCGATTGCGGGCGCCGTTAAGCGCCTGGCCGAACTCGGCCACGAGATCGTGCCGCTGGCCTGGGCCGCGGCGGCGCCGGCGTCCTACGTGACCGCGGATGCCTACGAGAAAATGTGGGCGTTGTTCGACGAGGATCTGAAGAAGCTCGGGCCGTTCGATGCGGTCTATCTCGACCTGCACGGCGCCATGGTGGCGGAGAACACCGAGGATGGCGAAGGCGAGCTGCTGGCCCGCATTCGCGGCATCGTCGGCAACGACCTGCCGATCGTGGCCAGTCTCGACTATCACGCCAACCTGACGCCGGAGATGGCGAAGCTCGCGACGGCGCTGGTCGGCTATCGCACCTATCCGCACATCGACATGGCGGTGACCGGCAAGCGCGCCGTCGAACTGCTCGACCGGCTGCTGAAGGAGAAGCGCCCGGTCTATCGCGCCTATCGCCAGCTCGATTTCCTCATTCCGCTCGTTTGGCAGTGCACCTTCATCGAGCCGGCCAAGGCGATCTTCGATCTCGTCGGCGAACTCGAGGCGGGTGAGAAGAGCCACAACCAGGGCATCGTGAGCGTGACCCACACGCCGGGCTTCCCGCCGGCCGACATTGCCCAGTGCGGGCCGGCGCTGGTGGTCTACGGCCACGACAAGGAGGCGGTCGAGGCCGCCGCCGACAAGCTCGCGGCCACCGTGAAGGCGCAGGAGAAGGCTTTCAACGGTGAGCTGCTCGATCCCGATGCGGCGGCGTTGCGCGCCATCGAGCTTTCGAAGAAGGCGAAGAAGCCGATCGTGCTGGCCGACGTGCAGGACAATCCCGGCGCCGGCGGCACCTCCGACACGGTGGGATTGCTGGCGGCGCTGATGCGCCACAAAGCCAAAGGTGCGGTGATCGGCATGATCGTCGACG
>CAMAYC010000185.1 GCA_945862125.1 Reyranella massiliensis 521 | reverse complement strand
CCGCAGGTCAATCCCAAGCTGCTCGAACTCGATCGCGTCGTGCTGCTGCCGCACATGGGATCTGCCACGCTCGAGGGCCGCATCGAGATGGGCGAGAAGGTGCTGATCAACATCAAGACCTTCGCCGACGGCCACAAGCCGCCGGATCGGGTATTAGCCACCATGTTTTAAGGATCATCTCTTCCGGACCGCGAGCGTCCCGCTCGCTCATGAGCGAGCCAGAGGCTCGCGGTCCAGAAGACGATTCTAAAGATCGTTCTCCACCATCTCGCGGCTTCTGTCGTCGACCAGGACGTCGCGTGCCGAGCGGCCGACCTGGGCACCGATCAGGATGGTGAGCGACGTCCAGTACATCCACACCATGATGGCGGCGAAGCCGGCCGTGGCGCCGAACGCCGACGTGAGCTGCACCACTTCGAAATAGTAGACCAGCGCGCGGTTGCCGGCGGCGAACAGGAGCGCGTTCACGGCGCCGCCGATGAAAGCGTATTTCCACGGCACGCCGCCGGTCGGCAGCCACTTGTAGATCAGGGTGAAGAAGGCCGAGAGAATGCCGTAGTGCACGAACGCCGATATCGCCGGGCCGATCCATTCGCCCAGGATCGGAAACCGCGCGAGCACGCCGGCATAGGCCGAGATCAGCACGCTCGCCAGGATGACCGCGATGAGCAGCACGCCCAGCACCACCATGAGGGCCACCGCGAGCAGGCGCGATTTCAGGCTCGCCAGCACCGGGTGCACGTAGAGCGCCTTGCCGCTGCGCCAGATCGCATCGATACCGTCGTCCAGCTCGACGAAGACGCGCGTGCCGGTATAGAGCAGGACGGCGGCACCGATGATCGCAGCGATCCCGCCGCCGCGGAAGAGATCCTGCGAGGCGAAGCGGCGGATGCTCTGGAGCTGGTCCTGGGCCACGACGGTGCCCAGCGCGTCGAAGATCGCCTGCTGGGCCATCAGCTTGCCGACGAACGGCTCGGCGATGGCGATGCTGAAGATCATGATCGGGCCGATCGCGAACATCGTGTAGAAGGCCATCGCCGCGGCCGAGGTCGACAGACGGTTGGTGAAGTAGCCGGTGCCGGCGGCGTAGGCGATTCGCCAGAGCGTGGTGAGGATCATGGATTTATGCCGGTGAGGATCGGGCCGATGGGGTCAGCGCAGGTGGGCGACGGCATTGGCATAGTACGCGAGCAGGGGCCGTTCGGTTGCGACGGCGGCGAACAATCCCTCGCCGCTCTCGTCGACCAGGCGGCGCAGCACCAGCATGCGCAGGCCGACATGGAAGGCATAGTCGCGATCGCCGCGCGGCACGTAGAGCTTGGCGCCCCTGGCTTCGAGATGGGCCATCAGGTTCGACACGCGTGTCTTCAGCTCCAGCTCGTCGAGCGGCCCGTCAGCCTCCAGCAGGATCGTGGTGATCAACGACACCGGCAGCACCGGCACCAGGCGCGCGATCTCGCCCATCACGTCGCTGGCCAGGCGGCCGACGACCTCGAAACGCTGCTCGCGGTCGAGGCCGCGCAGGTCGCCACCTGACGCGCCGGCATGTGTCGCCAGCCAGTCGCGCGCCGAGATCAGGCCGCCGAAATTGACGCAGGCGTATCCGAAGCGGAACCAGCGTCCGCGCAGCATCAGGCCGACCTGGCTGAACCAGAAGCCGATGGCCGTCTTGGCGGCAAACCAGGCGCTGCGCCGGGGCATGTCCTTCTCCAGCCCGCGCAGCAGGGTGCGGTCCTCCAGGACGCGGTCGTAGTTGAGCGCCACCGGCACGAAGACGATGTCGTTCGTTCCCTTCGGGTCGAACGACTTCAGCATGTAGTCGAACAGGCCGAGCTTGGGTTCGCGCAGCCGGCCGTCGCGCGACAGCCCGCCCTCCGGGTACATCGCCTGCGCGACGCCGGCCTCGGTCGCCATGTGGACGTAGCGTTCGAGCACGCGGCGGTAGACGGGGTTGTTCGAGTTGCGGCGCACGAAATAGGCGCCCATCGAGCGGATGAGCTGTTGTAGCGGCCAGATGCGCGCCCATTCGCCGACCGCGTAGGAGAGCGCCGTCCGCTCCGCCGCAAGGAAGGCCACCAGCACATAGTCCATGTTGCTGCGGTGGTTCATGACGAACACCACCGCGGTGTTTGGCGGCACGCCGGCCAGCGTGCGCTCGTCGGCGAAGCCCAGGCGAACACGATAGAGGAAGCGTGCCACCGTGCGGGCGATCGAATAGCCGACCCGGAAATAGATGTAGGCGTTGAAGGTCGGCACGATCTCGCGGGCATAGCGATGGACTTCGGTCATCGCCGCCTCGCGCGGTATGTTGTTGTCGCGGGCGTAGTCGTTGGCGGCGGCGACCACCTGCGGATCGTAGACCAGCCGGTCGATCAGCACCTGGCGCTTGGTGAGCTGGAACGGCTTGATTTCGACCGCGAGCCGCCGGTTGACCCGATCGATCAGCCGGTTGAGGCGCCGCCGCAGGAACCAGCGGCCGCTCGGGATCAGCAGCCGGTCGAGCAGCGACCACAGCGCGAACGCGGCGATCGGCAGGAACAGCCAGAGCGGAACGGTGACTGGCGCGTCCATCGTTCCGCCCGTGCTCCCTGGATCCGTGCCCTAGTACTGCTTGAGACCGAAGCCCACCAGCACGACCATGACCGACGTCACCGCCAGCACCAATGTCGTGCCCAGCGCGCCGAGGAACCGGCCCAGGGGAATGAGGCCGAGCATGCCGCCGGCATGCAGCACGCGGGCGACCAGCAGGACGACCGAGAGGCCGGCCACGACGCGGAAGCCGTAGAAGTCGCTGACGAAATAGATCAGCAGCAGGCAGAGCGGGGCGAATTCGATCAGGTTCGCGTGCGCGCGGACGGCGGCCAGCATCTCCTTGTCGCCCCCGTCGCCCAGGTTGATTTTCTTCTTTCCGCGCAGGCGCGCGATGTTCACCGTCAGGATCACCGCCAACAGGCCGATCAGGCCGGCGCAGACGAAAAACACAGGCATTGGACGAAGCTCCCCGTCAATTTGGCGGTATTGTATGGCCATATTGGCCAGAGACGAAATTTGAGGGGCCTCTACCTTGCAGCCTCCAGCGCTGCCACGAACCGGTCCAGCTCTTCCTCGGTGTTATAAACATGCACCGAGGCGCGCATCACGTTCAGCAATCCGCGGCCCTTGAGATCGAGACGCGAGGAAAACTGCGTCGACACGCTCACGTTGATTGCCTGCTGGCGCAACGCCATCTTCAGCGCATTGTGATCGGCGCCTGCCACCGCGAAGGTCACGATGGCGCCCTTCACCTGGCCGAGGTCGGTCACGGTGACGCCCCTGAGCGTCGCCAGCCGGGCGCGCAGGCCGTCGGCCAGTTCGCGCAGGCGGGCCCAGATCGCGTCCATGCCGAGTTCGTTGGCCTGGTCGGCGGCGACCTTCAGGCCGATGACGCCGGCGAAGTAGCGCTCCCAGTTCTCGAAACGCTTGGCATCGCCCACGACGGTGTAGCCGTTGTCGTCGGTCCAGCGGGCGGCATGGTTGTCGAGGAACACCGGCTCGATGTGCGCCGTGGTGCGTGCCTTGGCATAGAGGAAGCCGGTGCCGCGCGGCCCCCGCAGGTATTTGCGGCCGGTCATCGACAGGAAATCGCACCCGATCTTTCGGACGTCGACCGGCAGCTGCCCGACCGACTGGCAGGCGTCGAGCAGGTAGAGCACGCCGGCATCGTTGGTGATCTTGCCCACCGCCTCGGCCGGCTGCACCAGCCCGCCCTGGGTCGGCACGTGGCTGATCGACACCAGCTTCGTGCGCTTGTCGATCGCGCGTTCGAGCGCGCCGAGATCGATCTGGCCATGCCTGTCGTCGGGCACGACCACGATCTCGGCGCCGGTCTTCTTCGCCACCTGCAGATAGGAGATGTAGTTCGACGAATATTCGCTGACACAGGTCAGGATGCGGTCCAGAGGTTTGAAGTCGAGCGAATAGAACGCCATGTCCCAGCCGCGTGTGGCGTTCTCGACGAAGGCGATTTCCTCAGCCTCGGCGCCGATCAGCCGGGCGACCGAGGGATAGAATCCGTCCAGCGTATCGCGCGCCTTGTCGGCGGCCTCGTAGCCACCGATCTCGGCCTCGAGTTGCAGATGCCCAAGCGTGGCGTCGAGGGTGCGCTGGCTGGGCAGCGCGGAACCGGCGGCGTTGAGATGCAGCACATGGGCGCAGCCGGGGGTTTCGGCGCGCAGGCGAGTGATATCCAAGGGGGCGATATCGAGGCTCACGTCAGGAGTCTCCCTGCTGTATGATTCGCACCATGTCGTTGTCGGACATCGTGCGTCGTCTCATCCTGCCTAAAGCCGTGCCGGAGCCGGAGCAACTGACCATTGCTCATGCCGGCGATACGCTGCCGCTGACTTTCCTGCGCTCCGCCCGCGCCCGCCGCGCCTCGCTGCGCGTGGATGCCGCCCGGCGCCGCATCGTGCTGACGGCGCCGCTGCGCATGGGGCGCGGCACGGCGGTCGATTTCGCCCAGGCGCAGGCCGGATGGATCGCGGCCCGCCTGAAGCGCCTGCCGGCGCACCGGCCCTTCGTCGACGGCGCCGAGGTGCCGCTGTTCGGCGCACTGCATCTTATTCGTCACCGCACCGACCGCCGCGGCACGGTGTGGCGGGAAGGGCAGGAGATCCACGTCGCGGGCAAGCCCGAGCACCTGCCGCGCCGTCTGCGCGACTGGCTGACGGCGGAGTTCAGGAGCGAACTGGTGCCGCTGGTTCACGCCAAGGCGCTGCGGGTCGAGCGGCCGGTGAAGCGCATCACCGTGCGCGACAGCCGCTCGCGCTGGGGAAGCTGCGGACCCGACGCCACCCTGTCGTTCTCCTGGCGGCTGGTGTTCGCGCCGCCCGAGGTGCTGGACTATCTGGTCTCGCACGAGGTCGCCCATCTCGTGCATCTCAACCACGGCCCGCGCTTCTGGGCGCTCGCCCGCACCCTCTGCGACGTGCCGATCGAGGGGCCGCAGACCTGGCTCAAGAAGAACGGCGAGGTCCTGCTGCAATACGGCGGGTAGATCATATGAGCGCACAGGATGCGCGCGGTCCAGAAGACTCATGATCTTTTGGACCGCGCGCATCCTGCGCGCTCATGTTCGTCCACGACCTGAACGCCCGTTCATATTTTCTTTCCGGCAAAAGTTGCAGCTTCAACAGGAATAGGCTAAGAAAAAACCTATTCTGGCGGACCGCGTGTCCGCCCGTCCAGCCCGCCCGGCCCTTCCGCCGCGGCGGGCTTTTTCATGCCTGAAAAGGGAGACAACCATGTCCGCTTCCGCCCGCAAGCGCGGCCGGCCGCAGGCGTCGCCGGACTGCATAAAAGCCTTCCTGGATGAACTGGCCGAAACAGGCGCGGTGGCCATCGCCGCCGAGCGCGCCGGTCTTCACCGCTCGACGCTCTATACGCTGCGCCGGCGCAACAAGGACTTCGCCGCCCGCTGGGACGCGGCCCTGCAGCTCGGGCTCGACCGGCTGCAGGACTTCGCCGTGGTGCGCGCCACCGTGGGCGACGAGACGCCGGTGTGGCGAGGCGGCCAGCAGGTCGGCTCCGTGCGCCGGCCCGACAGCCGCCTGCTGCAGTTCCTGCTGAAGGCCCACCGGCCGGAGGTCTATGCCCGCCCGGCAACGCCCGCCGCCGACACTGCCGGCATGTCCGACTTCGCCCGCCGCCTGCGCGAGGCTGAGGCCCGCATGGCGGCGCTGGGCAAGGCGCTGCCGCCGCTGCCATCAACGAAGAGAGGCCGTCATGAACGCTGATCCTCTGGAGGAAATGGCCCGCCGGCTGACAGCCCTTCGCCACGATCCGCTGGGCTTCGTCGAATGGGCCTTTCCCTGGGGTGGAAGTGGGGAGGGCGTCGCGGGAGGACCGCTCGCCAACCACACCGGCCCGGAGAAATGGCAGGCCGACGTGCTGCGCCAGATTGGGGAAAGCCTGCGCGAAGGCAAAGGCCCTGTCCGCGTCGCTGTCGCCTCCGGCCACGGCGTCGGCAAGTCGGCGCTGGTCGCCTGGCTGCTGCTATGGGCCCTGTCCACCCAGCCCTCGACGCGCGGCGTGGTGACGGCGAACACCGAGACACAGTTGAAGACGAAAACATGGGCCGAACTCGGCAAGTGGCATCGCCTCGCGCTCACCCACGGCACCTGCCAGCTCGGCGCATCGGTGCTCGCGGCGCAACCGGCCGACGACGTCGCCGGCCGCATCGACCTCGTGCCGTGGGCCGCGCACAACGCCGAGGCCTTCGCCGGTCTCCATAACAAAGGCAGCCGCATCCTCGTCGTCTTCGACGAGGCCTCGGCCATCGCCGACGCGATCTGGGAGACCGCCGAAGGCGCGTTGACCGACGCCGATACGGAGATCATCTGGATCGCCTTCGGCAACCCCACCCGCACCCAGGGCCGCTTCTTCGAGTGCTTCAACCGCTTCCGCGAGAACTGGCACACGAGCCAGGTCGATTCGCGCGAGGTCTCGCTCACCGACAAGGTCCAGCTTGCGCGCTGGCTGGTCGACTACGGCGAGGACTCCGACTTCATGCGCGTGCGCGTGCGCGGCCAGTTCCCGCGCGCCGGCACCATGCAGTTCATCGACGGCGAGCGGGTCACGGGCGCCATGACGCGCCTCCTCGATCCCACGACCGACACCCGCCTGCCGCTGGTGATGGGCGTCGACGTGGCGCGCTTCGGCGACGACCGCAGCGTGATCTTCCTGCGCCGCGGCCGCGATGCGCGCTCGTGGCCGATCGAGAAGCATCAGGGCCTCGACCTGATGACCCTGGCCGGCCGCGTCGCCGAGCGGGCCGCGGCCGAAGGCGTGCGCGCCGTGTTCGTCGACGAGGGCGGCGTCGGTGCCGGCGTGGTCGATCGCCTGCGCCAGCTGGGCGTGCCGTTCGTGTTCGGCGTGAACTTCGGCAGCGCCGCCGAGCGTTGGGACGTTACCGGCGCCAAGCCGCTCTACGCCAACAAGCGCGCCGAGATGTGGGGCAACATGAAGGACTGGCTGGCGCAAGGCATCGTGCCCCCGGATGCCGAATTGCGCGCCGACCTCTGCGGCGTCGAATACGGCTTCAACGGCCGGAACGAGATCCAGCTCGAGAAGAAGGACGACATGAAAAAGCGCGGCCTCGCCTCGCCCGACCTTGCCGACGCGCTCGCGCTCACCTTCGCCCATCCCGTCACCGGCGGCTCCTGGGACCTGCCGCCGAAGCAACAGTTCTACAAAACCGACTACGACCCCTTCGCCAAGTTCGACGAGGACTACTGGTGGGGCGACGACAACGATTGAACGCGAGTCCATGAGCGCGCGGGACGCGCGCGGTCCGGAAGATCATGAGTCTTT
>CAMAYC010000184.1 GCA_945862125.1 Reyranella massiliensis 521 | reverse complement strand
GGCTGGATACCGAGATGAAGTACTGGTCCGGGATCATGGATTTCCTGGGCTTCGATGCGGCCGAACAGCAGGTCTGCCGCCGGCGCTTCTGGCAGTACAGCCTGTTCGGCAACCTCGGCCGCGGCCACAAGCATGTCCGCTCGGGCGACGTCGCCCAGTGGAAGCGCGAATTCACGCCGACTCTGGCCGCTGCCTTCCGCTGGAAGTTCCCGAGACTTCTGCAGTCGCTGGGTTACGAGCCCGACGACCGCTGGGTCGGTCGCGTCAAGGGCCCGCGCCCCAGCCCCAACTCGGCCTCGGCGTCCGGGACGCGCGGCCCGGTCTCCCTGCTCAAGCGGATCGCCGGCCGGCCGTGGGAACGCTTCAAGGCAGTCGCGAACCAAAGCGCCTGAGGCCGCCAGCGCCCGCCGGCCATGCCGGCTTGCGTTTGGTCATGCCGGGAAAGATTACGCCCCCTGGCGCGGCGGCAACAGCCGCTTGGCCTGCATTTCGGCAAAGCACTTCCGGAACATGGCCTCGGTGTCCATCACCTCGGTGAAACCAGCCTGCATCAGTTTGATGGTCGATACGATCGCGGCCGGGCCGGGCTTGTCGCGGCCAAAACCCATCGTGTAGTCGGCATACTCGAACGAAAGCCCGACGAAGTCTCTTAGTGTGCCGGACTTGAGTTTGTGGGTGGCGCAGATTTCCGCCCATTCGGCCTCGCGCGGCCGGATTTCCTTGTCGAGCGCCAGTGGCACGTGCTCGCCGGCGTCGAAGCCCAGTGCGTCGGCGATGGCGGCCCAGACGTTGGGCCACACGAACACGTCGCCGTTGGTCACATTGAATATCTCGTTCCGCGCCGTCTCGGCCTGTCCTGACCAGGCGATGGCCCGCGCCAGCAGGTCGGCGTCGACCGCCTGCGCCACGCGGCCGGCTCCACCGGGATAGTCCAGCCGGGTCTTGCCGGCGCGCCGCATCATGGCGGCGTAGACGCCCAGCGCCGGGATCACGTTCATGGCGCTGCCGACCGAATCGCCCACGATCAGCACCGGCCGCAGGATCGACCACGACCACGCCTTGCCCTTCTGCGCCTCGCGCAGATAACGCTCCTGGTTCCAGTAGAAGTTCGGCTGCTCGTGCATCTCCGAGCGGTTCTCGCGCGCGGGCACCAGGAGCGGTCGCACATGGACGCCGTAAGCCTTGGTGCCCTGCAGCAGCGTCACATGGCGCAATCCTGGCGCCGCGCGCTCCAGCGGTCCGAACAGATTTCTGAGCATCAGCTCATTGGTGCGGATCTGCTCGTCTTCCTGCCAACCCGCGACCAGCCCCGGCCGCTCATAGAGCGCGGCGTAGACGAGGTGCGTGACGCCGTCGAAGGCGGATGCCTCCTGTGCACACGCAGCGGCATCGGTGAGGTCGAGCGGCAACCAGCGTGCGCCGAACGTCTCGTCGGGGCGACGCCGTGAAACGGCGAGAACTTCGCAGTCCTTCTCGGATGCGAAGTGCTTCATCGCGGCATAGCCGACGAGGCCGGTGGCACCGGCGATCAGGATTTTCCGGGGCATTTGGGTGGAGTGGCTCATGGCCTCTCCACCCTAGCACTCAGGCGCGTATCGCGCGCCTGTCCGGGATTGTGAGCTAGTAGCGGCTCTCGCGCATCGGGATGACCTGGCCGCTCGCATTGATCCGGTTGCCCTGCGAGTCGTAGCGGTTTCCGAATTCGTCGCGCGTCACCGCCTGCGCCTGGACTTCCGCCGGCGGGTAGTAGGCCGGCTGGTAGCCCGGAGCAGGCTGGTACGCCGGCTGATAGTACGGCGCGGGCTGACCGGCCAAACGGTAGCCGTTGGCATCGACGCGATAACCCTCGGCGTCGATCCGGTAGCCGTATTGGTCGGTACGATAGGCCGGCACTGGCGCCGCCGAGGTCTGCAGGCGGTAGCCGTTGGCGTCGACGCGATAGCCCTGGGCATCGACCCGGTAACCCTGGGCATCGACGCGATAGGCCGGAACGGCGGCGGAGTCACGGTAGGTGCGGGCGTCGACTTCGCGCGCCACGCAGCGGTCGTAGGGCGCCGAGCCGATCGTCAGGCCGTAGGAATAGCAGGCGTTGCGCGCGTCGTTGGAGATCATCGACGGGGCATAGCCCGGGGTGGCGCGGTAGCTGGCGCGGGCCTGCTGCTCGCTGCTCACGCAGCGGCTGTAGGCCGCCGTGTTGGGCACGAAGCCGTAGTCGACGCAGGCCTGGTTGGAGGAGGCATAGAGACCGCTGCCGGTGGCGGCACTGATGCCGCTGGTGTTCGTCGTGTTCTGGCAGGCGGCGGCGAGAAGACCGACTGACACGGTCGTCAGGATGCGGAGGCGCATGGGTGGGGTTTCCTTCTGGAATACGATCCACCTTGAACGCGGCATATTCCAAAGGGTTGCTACCCGCACCCAAATGAATGGCCTATTGGCTTGGCAGGATGATCTCGAAGCGGGCGCCGCCCTCGGCGCGGTTGGCGGCCGAGATGCGGCCACCCATCTCTTCCAGGATACGACGGCAGATACGTAGTCCCAGGCCGGTGCCCTTGCCGCTCGGCTTGGTCGTGACGAACGACGTGAAAAGCTTGGCCAGGATGTGGCTGGGAATGCCATGCCCGGAATCCTCGACGGCGATCCGCACGAACGTGCGGCCATTCTCCTGCATCGTGCCCGTGGCGATCGAAATGGCGCCGCCGCCGGCATCGCGGGCATTGTTGATCAGGTTGACCAGCACCTGGGCCAGATGCCCGGCATCGCCCAATACCATGGGCAGCTCTGCGTCCAGCCGCTCCTGAAAAAGCATGCCGGCCTCGCGTACCCCGTGGCCGGTGAGGTCGATGGCATGGCGCACGGCCTCGTTCGGATCGAACGGCTCGGGCGTATCGGACGAGGTGCCGCGTACGAAGGCGCGCAGGTCGCCGATGATGCGGCTGGCCTGCTCGACCTGCTGGGCGATGCGGTCGAGCTTGCTTTGCACGAAGGCAGCGTCCGGCTGATCGCCGCGTTCCAATGCCACGGCGAACTCGTCGAGCGCCGAAGCGCACGCGATGTTGATCACCTGCAGCGGCTGGCTGATCTCGTGCGCCATGGTGCCGGCCATCTCGCCCACGGTCGCAAAGCGCTCGGCATTGTAGAGGGCCTGCTCGGCCTCGCGGCGCTCGGTATCGTCGACGCCCAGCAGCATGATGTTGGTCACGGCGCCGTTGGCATCGGTTGCCGGCGTCGCCGTGATCGCGATCAGCCGTTCGCGGCCCGACGGATCGCGCCGCCGAACGGCAAAGTGGGAGCGCTTGGTGCGTTCGGGCTTGAGCGGGCAGGGCAGGATGTCCTGCAGCGGCCGGCCGACGGCATCGGCGGCGGGAATGCCCGTGAGGGCGGTGAAGCCGCTGTTGACCATGGCCACGTTCATTGCGCGGTCGACCAGCACGATCAGCGCGCCGCCCGATTCGACGATCGAGCGGAGGCGGTTCATTTCCGAGTCGAGCCGCTGCTCGAGCTGCACCCGCTCCTCGACGTCGCGGATCACGCCGGTGCTGACCACGCGCCCCTGCTCGTCGCGCCAGCGCCTGGCCCGCACTTCGACGTGACGCACGGCGCCACCGGCCGTGATCATGGAGAAGCGGGAGAAGGTGCCGGGGTCTTGCGGATCGTATTCCCGGGTGGTCTGGCTCCGCACCCGCTCCATCGACTCCGGGGCGATGTGCTGGAGAAAGTGGGTGCCGACGAATTTTTCCGGCGGCACGCCGAACAGATCGGCTACGGCTGCGTTGACGACGGTGAACTTCCCGGTCTCGACGTCGAGCGTATAGGCCACGTCGACCATCGAATCGACCAGGGACTGATAGTGCGCGCGGGCGTTGGCCTGCTCGGTGCGGGCCTTTTCCAGGGCGAACTCGTGCTTCTTGATGTCGGTGACGTCGACCCGGAGCCCGACGGTGAGGCCGCTCGGCGTGCCTTTTTCCGACCAGTCGAACCACCGCCCGTCGTCGGCCTGGCGTGTGCGCTCCGTGGTCCTGGTGCGGAATCGCTCGATCCACTCCTGCACGGGCTGCGGCCCCATGCCGGCCGCCTCGAGCCCCCGCGCCGAATCGTGCGCCAGTTCCGAGTAGGTCCGGCCGATCGCATTGGATTGCCTGAGCGCCGGCGTCAGGGTCCGGGCCACCGAGTTGCACATGATCAGATGCTCGGTGGAATCATAGACGACGACGCCGGCCGGCAGCGCCTCGACGACCTCGCTCAACATGTCGCGCGAGGCGCCGGCCTGCCGCGCGGCCTCGGCGGCGAGGCGCCATTGTGCGTGATAGTCCATCGATGTGCGGCCGACGAGCAGGATCAGGACCAGCCCGGCACAGACGAAGCCCGTGGTGCTGAGCGTCAGCACCAGCAGCGCCACCGTATAGTCTTCGATCAGCTTGCCGATCAGGTCGTCGGCGGCGCGGGTCGTCGCCAGGGTGAGCTCGGTGATCTCGTCCCGGAGCTGGAGCAGGTGGCGCAGCGCGGCGGCATCGATCGGCCTTCGGTCGATGTCGAGGGCGCGGAGTTCCAGGCCCACCCACGCGACGAACGCCGGCTGCGCGGCGCAGGTCTGGCCGAGCGCCGTCTGGGGCGCCACGTTGAAGTCGCGGCACAGCGTCCCCAGCGACTCGGTGAAATTGCGCCACGGCGCGCCGGAGATCGGCGTCGCACCGGTTGTCTGGCCGGCGGAGGAGCTTGCCAGGATGCTGCGCATCAGCAGGCGGCTTGCATTGTCGAGCGTCAGCACGTCGCGCGCCTTGCGCCGCTCCGGATCGACGTCGGAACGATGGAGCGACAGCCCGATGGCGGCGAAGGCCACGACGCAGCAGACCACGCCGACGACGCCGGCGAAGGTGGCCCACAGGACGCCGCGCGTTCCGAGGGCGAGGCGCGCCTGACCGGGGAAGGATCGCAGCAGGTCGACGAAGTTCGGCACCTCGGGCCGTGCGAGCTCGCTCGATGCCATGATCAGACTCCGGTGTCTTGCTGAAGTGCTTGCCGCCCGATTCCCACGCGACGTCCTGGTCCCGTCAAGTCCCCATCCGGCAAGCTCCGGAGGGCCGGGCTACTGGCGGGTGCCGCCCGTGCCGGTCGAGAGCCAGCCCTTGGCCTTGGGCGCGTTCTCGCCCTTCGTGCTGGCTTCGACCAGTTTCACCACGGCCTGGCGCAACGGCCCCAGCGGCACCGGCTTGTTCACGAACACGGTGATGCCGAGCGCTTGCAGGGTCTCCTCGGAAAGCCCGTCGATACGCCCGGACATGATGAGGATGGCCGTCGACGGCAGCAGCGCGCGCAGCGCTTCGGCGAGTTGCACGCCCGTCATGTCCGGAAGATTGTAGTCGAGCACCACCACCCGGGGCTCGAATTTGGCCGCGCTGCCGAGCGCCGTCGCGGCATCGAAGGCCGACTCGACGGTGAGGTTGGCGCGGCGGAGATAATCCGCCATTTCGAGGCACTGGACGGTGTTGTCCTCGACGATGAGGACATCGCACCGGGCGGTCGTGGTGATGATGCTCTCCTCCGCTGGCCGACGCTTCAAGGAGGAGTATAGGCCAAAACGCGCAGACATTGCGGCATATCCGGTGAGCGTAATCGTGAGCCTGTCGCAAAAACAATTCGCAGGCATGCGGCAACGAGCCGACGGAGCTACTTCTTCTGGGCCAGCAATTCGGCCGCCAGAGCGTTCCATTCAGCGTCCAGGGACACGGCAGGAACGGGGCGGCCGACGCGCCGGTACCACCAGCCGGCGTTGCTCATGTCGCCTTCCTGCCGGTGCAGGTGGGCGTGCACCCGGTCGCAGTCGGGTTCGCCTTCATGGCTCTGGACGCACTCGTGCGCGCGCGCCCAGTCGCCGCGACGCGCCCACCAGAGCGCCTGGAGGGCCGGTGCGAGATCGGACGGAGGCTGAGGCGCGGAGACGCTGCTGCGGAAGGCATCGATCGTCGTCATCGGTCTGGCCCTGTTGCGTGAAAAACGGCGGCGGTCCGAAAGGGCCGCCGCCGTTGTCTTTTGCCTGTTGTCGTTCCGTTGATCGCTACTCCACCTTCGCGCCCGACGCCTTGATGACGGGCGCCAGCTTCGCCTCGTTGTCGGCGCGGTACTTGGCGGTGTCGGCGGGGCTCAGCCAGATGCGCTGGGCGCCCTGCTTGTCGAACGCCTCCTTGAGCGCCTCGCTCTGCAGCGCCTGCTTCAGCAGGGCCGAGCTCTTTTCCAGCATGGCCGGTGGCAGGCCGGCCGGGCCGCAGAAGCCGCCCCACGAGGTGATCTCGAAGCCGGGCAGGAACTCGGCCATCGCCGGGACGTCGGGCGCGGCGGGATGGCGCTTGGCCGAGGTCACGGCGAAGGCCTTCACCTTGCCGCCCTTCATCAGGCCGAGCGGGCCGGGGATGTTGTCGAACATCATGTCGACCTGGCCGGCCAGGATGTCCTGGTGGGCCGGCGCGCTGCCGCGATAGGGCACGTGCAGGATGTTGACGCCGGCCATGCTCTTGAACAGCTCGCCGGTGATCTGCGGGCTGGTGCCGGCGCCCGAGGAGGCGAAGGAATACTTTCCGGGGTTTGCCTTCAGGAGCGCGATCAGTTCCGGCACCGTGTTGGCCGGGAAGTCGAGCCGCGTCATCAGCATGTTCGGCACTTCCCACAGGATCGAGATGCCGGTGAAGTCCTTGCCGGCGTCAAACGGCAGCTTCTTGTAGAGCGTCGGCGCGATGGCGTGCGCGGCGATGGTGTAGAGGCCGATCGTGTAGCCGTCCGGCGCCGATTTCGCGATCACGTCTGCGCCCACGACGCCGCCCGAGCCGCTCCTGTTCTCGATGATGAACTGCTGGTTGGTGAGTTTCTCGAGCTCGCGGCAGACGATGCGCGACAGCGTGTCGGTCGGCCCGCCGGCCGGGAACACGACGATGTATTTCACCGGCTTGTTCGGCCAGTCGGCCTGCGCTCGGGCAACGCCCGAGGCGATCATCGGCGCGGCCAGCGTTCCGCCGGCGAGAATGAGAGCGCGACGGCGGGGAAGGATAATCCTGGTCATCTTACACGTAGCCTCCAAAATGGTGTTCTTCTTGGTTCGCATTCTATGCAGCTCGTGCCAATGCGCCAGTGCTTTCAGGGGCTTTGCCTGCCCCAGAAAAGCCTCGAAGCATAAAGTTGACAGTTCAGCAGGTTTCAGCCTATTTTCAGGTCAGGCTGGCGGAACTCCGCCGGCCTTTTCCCTGTCCGGACGGGCGGGCGTGCTAGGGTGCCGCCACATCCTCACACCTGACGCCCCGGGAGCCGCCTTCATGACCCCCAACCGCGCCACCAACACAGCACAGGTCCTGCTGTGGACGGACTCTCCCGCCGCCTATCTCGAGGCCGTGAAGGCGGCCGGCCTCGACGACCGGGTCGCGATCGACACGCTGCCGCGCAAGGACAAGCCCTCGGCCGACCAGCTCGCCCGCACCGAGGCGCTGATGGCGGGCGGCGTGCCGGC
>CAMAYC010000183.1 GCA_945862125.1 Reyranella massiliensis 521 | reverse complement strand
CTGCGCGGCACGACAAAAGCGCGTGCGGCGAAGGCCGGCCGCAGTTTCGAGGAAGAGTACGCCACGGCCGCCAAGGCGCATCCGGCCGGCCGTTTCGGCACGGCCGAGGAGTTCGGCATGATGTGCGCATTCCTGTGCAGCGTTCACGCGGGCTACATGACCGGCCAGAACATCCTGATGGACGGCGGCCAGTACCCGGGCACCTACTAGACTCAACGTCTGGTCAGATCGCGCGGTCGGACGAAGGCGAGTAGTTCGCCCGAGCCGGCCGCGAGGTCGCGCCATGGGCCGGTCGGAAAATCGAGCACGGTAAGGGTCCCGGTCGGGTATTTCTCTTGCAGGGCCGCGAGGAGTGCCGGTGGGCCTCGCCCCGCCAGTGCCTCGGCGAGCTGCCAGATACCGTCATTGTGGCCCACCAGCAGGACGGTGGCGACATCGTCGGCCAAGGCCTGCAGGCGTGCCAGCAGGCTGCCCTCTGAGGCTAGGTAGAGATCGTCCTCCAGCGATAGCGGCGGGGCCGGCGTGCCGAGCCGCTTGATCAGGGGCGCAAGCGTCTGGCGGGCACGTGTGGCCGTGGAGCACAGGATCAGGTCGGGGCGGGGCCCGCGCTGGGCCAGATGGTCGGCGACAGCCTTGGCAGCCCGTTCGCCCCGGCGATTCAGCGGACGTTCATGGTCGCTCAACCCGGAAGTGTTCCAAGCTGATTTTGCATGTCGCAGGAGGAGAATTGTATTCACGGGCGCTGTCCCATAAAATGCTTTCAAAACAAGTGTTTAGGGAATTGCCATGACACCGTCATGTAGAGGCGTTACCGTTTCTGTTAACAATTTCCGGGAGGCGCCCCACCTGGGGCAATGATGGACGCCCTCGACACAACACTAGACCCGGCCTCGGCGCTGGATGTTACCTCCGAGAGCCCACGGCGCTTCATCAATCGGGAGCTGTCGTGGCTTGCCTTCAACATGCGGGTACTCGAGGAAGCCAGCAACAAGCGCCATCCGCTGCTCGAGCGGGTCCGATTTCTGTCGATTTCGGCCAATAATCTCGATGAATTCTACATGGTCCGCGTGGCCGGCCTCGTCGACATGCTGCAGATGCGGTCGACGCTGCTGAGCGACGACGGCATGACGCCTGCGGAACAGCTTCTGGCGATTCGTGACCAGGCGTCGAGCCTGATGGCGCACCAGCAGGACGTCTGGGCAACGCTCCAGGATGAGTTGCGCGAGGCTGGGGTCACGGTCCTCGGTTCCGATGAACTCACTGCCAATGAGCGGACCTGGCTCGATCAATATTTCATCGATCAGGTCTTCCCGATCCTGACGCCGCTTGCCATCGATCCGGCGCATCCGTTTCCGTTCATCGTCAACGGCGGCTTTTCCGCCATTCTGAAGCTGCAGCGCAAGGACGACCGGCGTCCGCTGATGGCGCTGCTGCCGTTGCCGTCACAGGTCGACAGGTTCATCCGGCTGCCGGGAACGGCGATCCGGTTCCTGCCGCTGGAAGATTTGGTCGACATCTACCTGCCGCGGCTTTTCCCGGGTTATGAGGTGATCGAGAAGGCGTTCTTCCGCGTGATCCGCGACAGCGACGTCGAGATCAACGAGGAGGCCGAGGATCTCGTCCTGCTCTACGAGAGCGCGCTCAAGCGCCGACGCCGTGGCGACCTGATCTCGATCTCGGTCAACAGCGCCATGCCGGCCGAGTTGCGCGACTTCCTGTTCGACCAGCTCGAGATTCCGGACCAGACGCCCACCGTGCACGTCTTCCATCTCGATCGCATGCTGAACATCGGCGACGTGAAGGCTGTCATCGTCGACGATCTGCCCGACCTCAAGTTCGCGCCCTACAACGCCCGCTTCCCAGAACGCATTCGCGATTTCGGCGGCGACTGCTTCGCCGCCATCCGCGCCAAGGACATCGTCGTCCATCATCCCTACGAGAGCTTCGATGTCGTGGTGCAGTTCCTGCGCCAGGCGGCGCGCGATCCGGCGGTGGTGGCGATCAAGCAGACGCTCTACCGCACCAGCCACGATTCACCGATCGTCAAGGAGCTGATCTCGGCGGCCGAGGCTGGAAAGACCGTGACCGCCCTGGTCGAGCTCAAGGCGCGCTTCGACGAGGAGGCCAACATCCGCTGGGCGCGCGATCTCGAGCGCGCCGGCGTACAGGTGGTCTACGGTTTCATCGATCTCAAGACACACGCCAAGGTCTCGATGGTGGTTCGCCGTGAGGGCCAGTCGATCCGCACCTACGTGCATTTCGGGACCGGCAACTACCATCCGATCACCGCCCGCATCTATACCGACCTGTCGTTCTTCACCTGCGACCCGGCGATGTGCCGGGACGCCGCGCGACTGTTCAACTACATGACCGGCTATGCGCGGCCTGAGCAGATGGAGAAGATCGCCTTCGCGCCGGTGACGCTCAGGCCCAAGCTCTACAGCCTGATCGACGCCGAGATCGCCAATGCCAAGGCGGGCAAGCCCGCGGCAATGTGGATCAAGCTCAACTCGCTGGTCGATTCCGAGCTGATCGACCGCCTCTACGCCGCGTCGCAGGCCGGCGTGCATATCGACCTGGTGGTGCGTGGCATCTGCTGTCTGCGCCCCGGCGTGAAGGGCTTGAGCGAGAATATCCGCGTGCGCAGCATGATCGGCCGCTTCCTCGAGCATGCGCGCATCATATGTTTCGGCAACGGCAAGGCGCTGCCTTCGCCCAAAGCCAAGGTGTTTCTGTCGTCGGCCGACTGGATGCCCCGCAATCTCGATCGCCGCGTCGAGCTGCTTTGCCCGGTCGAGAATCCGACGGTCCACGAGCAGGTGCTCGACCAGATCATGGTCGCCAACCTCAAGGACGACGGGCAAAGCTGGATCATGACGCCCGACGGCTCCTACAAGCGCCCCCATCCGGGCAAGGAACCTTTCATCGCGCATCACTATTTCATGACCAATCCATCGCTCTCTGGCCGCGGCAGCGCCCTCAAACTGAGCGGCGCGGTCCCACGGCTCGTTCTCAAGTCCTGATCCCCCGTCCGCGTCGCCTCGTCGCGCCTGTATCGCCGCTGCAATCCTGTCCGGTTTGCGGTAGAGGGGGCGCGCATGGACGGTGAACCGACGGCGGGCGCGCCACTTCCGCCTCATCCGACTGACAAGGGCCGCGTCGGAATCATCGATGTCGGCTCGAACTCGATCCGCCTCGTCGTCTACGAGCGGGCGAGCCGCGCGCCGCTGCCGGTGTTCAACGAAAAGGTGCTGTGCGGCCTCGCCCGCGGGTTGGACGCCACCGGCCGGCTCAATCCGGAAGGCGTCGAGATGGCCCTGGCCAACATCGACCGTTTCGCCACGCTCGCGCACAACATGAAGGTGAGGTCGCTCGACCTGCTGGCAACGGCGGCGGTTCGCGACGCCGCCGACGGCGCCGACTTCATGCGCGAGCTGGAGCGGCGACCGGGCATCAGGGCCCATATCGTGAGCGGCCGTGACGAGGCGCGTTACTCTGGATACGGCGTGATCTGCGGCATGCCTGAGGCCAACGGCGTCATGGGTGACCTGGGCGGCGGCAGCCTCGAACTGGTGGCGCTGGGCGACGGGCGACTGGGCGAGTCGAGCACGCTGCCGGTCGGGCCGTTGCGCCTGATGTCTTCGGGCAAGGGCGATCCGAAGCGCACGGTGGTCGACGCGATCGAGAGCGTGCGCTGGCTGCGTGAGGAGACCGGCAAGACCTTTTATGCGGTGGGCGGCGCCTGGCGATCTTTCGCCCGGCTGCACATGGAGCAGGCCGGCTATCCGCTGCACATCATCCACCAGTACGAGATCGCCGCCGAAGAGGCGAGGGCGGTTGCCCGGCTGATCGCGGTGCAGAGCGCCAAGTCGCTGGAGAAGATGCCCGGTGTGTCGCGCCGGCGAGTCGACACTTTGCCGCTCGCCTGTCTCGCGCTCGACCGTCTGCTGGTCGCGCTGAAGCCAAAGACGGTGGTCTTCTCGGCCTTCGGCCTGCGCGAGGGATTTTACCACGTGCGGCTGAGCGAGGCCGAGCAGGCGCGGCATCCGCTGATCGCCTTCGCCGAGGAGCAGGGCGCCGGCTGGCGGCGCTTCGACCTGTCGCCTGCCGAGATCTTCGACTGGCTCACGCCGGCTTTTGCCGACGAGAGCCCGGCAGACCGCATCCTGCGTACCGCGGCCTGCCACCTGAGCGATATCTCTTGGGACGACCATCCCGACTATCGTGCCGAGCAGGCCTATGTCCGGGTGCTGCATCTGCCGGCGCCTGGCATGAGCCATCGCGATCGCGCCGTGCTCGCGATGGCGCTCACCTATCGCTACAAGAGCGAGCCCAAGGCGGCGACGATGGATACCGCGCTCCGCCTTTCCGACAGCAAGGGCAAGGCATTTGCGCGCCGGCTGGGGGCTTGCCTCAGGCTGGCCTACAACCTCTCCGGCGGCGCCCCGGGCCTGCTGCCACAGATCGCGCTCCGGCGCACCGATCGCGATCTCCGGCTGATCGTGCCGGCGGAACTGAGGCGCGCGCTGGGCGATGTCACGGATCGGCGCCTGCAGACAGCGGCCGAGGCCTTCGACCTCAAGTCGGCAATCGTCTCGGCCTGAGAGGCCTAGCCGGCGGGCGTCACGGGGATCAGCCGGGCCTGGTCACCGGCGAGGGCCAGGGCCATTCGGCCCTCGATCAGATCGACGGCATCGGCGCCGAATACCTCACGCCGCCAGCCCTTGAGCACGGGCAGGTCGCGCTTGCCGGCAGCCAGGCGATCGAGTTCGTCGGCGCCGGCCACCAGCCGTCCGGCGACGCCGGCCTTTTCGGCCTTCAGTCGGAGCAGGGTTCGCAGCAGATCGACCACGGCGCCGGGCGCGCGGAGCTGCTCGGTGGGCTTGTCGCGCGCCGGCAATTCGGCTTCGGGCAGGCTGCGGGCCCGCTCGATGGCTTCCATGAGTTCACGGCCCTGCCAGCCTTCGGCGAAGCCGCGACCGAGGCCGCGCGTCATGCCGAGTTCCTCGATCGTCTTGGGTGCGTGGCTCGCGATTTCCAGCAGTTGCTCGTCGCGGAGCAGGCGCTGGCGCGGAATGTCGATGCGTTGCGCCGTGCGCTCGCGCCACGCCGCGGCCTCCTTCAGGATCGCCAGCAGGCGAGGCGAGGAGCCGCGCGGCTTCAGGCGGCGCCAGGCCTGCTCGGGATCGGCGCGGTAGGTCGCGGGGTCGTTTAGGACGGCCATCTCCTCGGTGATCCATGGCAGCCGCCCGGACTTCTCGAGCTGCTGCTTCAGCTTTTCGTAGACCACGCGGAGATGGGTGACGTCCGAGAGCGCATAGGTGATCTGCCGCTCGCTGAGCGGCCGGCGGCTCCAGTCGGTGAAACGGCTCGACTTGTCGATCTTGGCCTTGGCGAGCTTGGTGGCCAGCGATTCATAGGACGCTGCCTCGCCATGGCCGCAGACCATCGCCGCGACCTGGGTATCGAACAGCGGTTGCGGCACCTGCGTCATGCGCAGGTAGAAGATTTCAAGATCCTGGCGGGCGGCGTGGAAGACCTTCAGGACCTTGGGATTGGCCATGAGTTCGTCGAGCGGGGCGAGGTCGATGCCCTCGGCCAGGGCGTCGATCGCGGCCGCATCCTCCGGGCCAGCCACCTGCGCCAGGCAGAGCTTGGGCCAGTAGGTGCGCTCGCGCATGAATTCGGTGTCGACTGCGATGAATTCGGCCTGGGCCAAGGGCTTGCAGAAGGCGGCGAGTTCGTCGGTCGTGGTGATGAGCTTCATTGGGATGATCTATAGCGGGCGGGGCCGCCACGGGCAAAGACAACCCCTCGGAAAGAGGCGGTTCCCTTGACTTGGCCCGACAATCCGTGCCTTTTGCCGGGCCGATAAAACCCGGAAAATATGTAATGTCTTCAGTCTACCGAACCCATACGTGCGGCGCGCTCCGGCCGCAGAATGTCGGCCAGGAAGCCCGCCTGTCGGGCTGGGTCCAGCGCAAGCGCGACCACGGCAATCTGCTGTTCATCGACCTGCGCGATCACTATGGCGTGACCCAGGTGGTGGTGGACGCGAGCAGCCCCGTCTTCAAGACCGCCGAGGCGGTGCGCACCGAAAGCGTAATCACGGTCAGCGGCAAGGTGGTGGCCCGCGACGCCGCCACGGTCAATCCGCGCCTGGCCACCGGACAGGTCGAACTCGATGCCGCCGACATGGTCGTGCAGTCGATGGCCGAGCCGCTGCCAATTCCGGTCCACATCGAGAACGACACCACACCTGAGGAACTCAGGCTCAAGTATCGCTTCCTCGACCTGCGCAAGGACAAGCTGCACAAGAACATCGTGCTGCGCAGCCAGGTCATCTCCTCGCTCCGGCGGCGCATGATCGAGCAGGATTTCATCGAGTTCCAGACGCCGATCCTGACCGCCGACAGCCCCGAGGGCGCGCGGTCCTACGTCGTGCCGAGCCGGCTGCATCCCGGCAAGTTCTACGCGCTGCCGCAGGCGCCGCAGATGTTCAAGCAGCTCCTGATGGTGTCGGGCTTCGACCGCTACTTCCAGATCGCACCCTGTTTCCGCGACGAGGATGCCCGCGCCGACCGCGCGCCGGGCGAGTTCTACCAGCTCGACTTCGAGATGAGCTTCGTCACGCAGGAAGACGTCTTCGCCGCCATCGAGCCGGTGCTGGGCGGCGTGTTCGAGGAGTTCGCGGGCTTCGGCCGCGAGACGCCGCGCAAGGTGACGCCGTACCCGTTCCCGCGCATTCCCTATGCCGAGGCGTTGCTGACCTATGGCACCGACAAGCCCGACCTGCGCAATCCGCTGCGCATCGTCGACGTGGCCGAGGTTTTCGCCGGCTCCGACTTCAAGGTCTTCGCCGGCATCGTGGCGGCCGGCGGCGTCGTACGGGCGCTGCGCGCGCCCAAGGCTGCCGCCCAGCCGCGCAGCTTCTTCGACAAGCTCAATTCCTGGGCGCAGGGCGAGGGCAAGCCCGGCCTCGGCTACATCGGCCTCGAAGCCGGGGCCGGCAAGGGTCCGATCGCCAAGTTCGTCGCCGGCGAGCGTCTCGACAGGCTGAAGGCGCTGACCGGGGCCGAGGACGGCGATGCGGTGTTCTTCGTCGCCGACAAGCCCGAGCAGGCATGGAAATTCGCCGGTCAGGCGCGGACCAAGGTCGCGCAGGAACTGGGCATCATCGCCGAGGACGAGTTCCGCTTCTGCTGGATCGTCGACTTCCCGATGTTCGAATACGACGAGAAGGCCAAGAAGATCGACTTTAGCCACAATCCGTTCTCGATGCCCCAGGGTGGGCTCGAGGCGCTGGAAACGCAGGATCCGCTGACCATCAATGCCTGGCAGTACGACATCGTCTGCAACGGCATCGAGCTCTGTTCCGGCGCCATCCGGAACCACAAGCCCGAGATCATGTACAAGGCCTTCGGGATCGCCGGTTACAGCAAGGAAGAGGTCGAGGCACGCTTCGGCGGCATGCTGAACGCCTTCAAGTTCGGCGCCCCGCCTCACGGTGGCGCCGCGCCCGGCGTCGACCGCATCGTCATGCTGCTGGCCGACGAGCCCAACATCCGCGAGGTCATCTGCTTCCCGATGAATCAGCAGGCCGTCGACCTGATGATGGATGCGCCGGCCGAACTGCCG
>CAMAYC010000182.1 GCA_945862125.1 Reyranella massiliensis 521 | reverse complement strand
AAGATCGTCGTCATCGGCAGCGGCAAGGAAGGGCTGCCGCTGATCCTTGGACCATGGGAGTCAAGTGCCCCCCCGGCCGCCGCCTCCGTGACATCCGACGGCCAGCCGGTCGTGCCGCCGGCCACACCCGGAGGGGCTCGCTCCACCTTGGACTCGATACCGGCAAATCCTACGGCGCTCGACCCCGCCATCGCGATGCCGGCCCTGCCGCCAGTCGGATTGTCGCTCCCGCAGCAGATGAGATAATTGATCAGCAACGACATCCCCGGCAGACCGCCGATTAGTTGCGAGGTTGCCTTTCATGCCGGCCTGCCTCGCGCCACCTCTGGCCGCCGTGGTGTGGTTACGCCGACGGTACTGCTGCTTGTCGCCCTTGCGACCGCCGCGGTGACGGGATGCACGTCGGGCCCCGACTTTCAGCCGCCCGACAAGCCCGATGCCGGCGGCTACACGCCCGAGCCGCTCGCGGCGACCGCTTCGGCCGACATCGCCGGGGGGGCTGCACAACGCTTCGTCATGGGCGCCGACATTCCCGGCCAGTGGTGGACGCTGTATCGAAACTCGCAGCTCAACGCGCTGATCGAGGAAGCACTGAGGGCTAATCCCAGCCTCGCGGCAGCCCAGGCTACCCTGCGGCTAACGCAGGAGGCCCTCTACGCCCAGCAGGGCGGCCTGTTCCCGCAAATCAACGCCGGCGCCTCGACGACCAAGCAGCAGGTGACGCCCGTCACCAGCGGGCTAAGCGGCCCTCCGGCGATCTATACGGTAAGTTCCGCCTCGCTCAGCATCTCCTATGCCCTCGACATCTTCGGCGGCGTGCGGCGGACGGTCGAAACGCAGGCTGCTCAGGTAGAGTATCAACGCTTCCAGCTCGAGGCGGCCTATCTGACCCTGACCTCGAACGTCGTGACCGCCGCCATCAATCTCGCGTCGCTGCAGGCGCAGGTCGCCGCCACCGAAGAGACGATCCGGATCGCGGCCCACCTGCTCCGCCTGGTGCGGACCCAGTTCGACCTGGGCGGCGCGTCGCGCGTCGAGGTGCTGTCGCAGGAGACGGCGCTGGAACAGGCGCGCAGCACCCTGCCGCCGCTGCAGCGCCAGCTTGCGCAGCAGCGCAACCAGTTGATGGCACTGATCGGCCGCCTGCCGGACCAGTACAGGGGCGAGAACGTCGACCTCGCCGACCTCCACCTGCCCGAGGAGTTGCCGCTCAGCCTGCCCGCGGCCCTGGTCGAACAACGGCCCGACGTACGCTCGGCGCAGGCCCAGCTCCGCGTGGCGAGCGCCAACATCGGCGTGGCGATCTCCAACCAGATGCCGCAGTTCAACCTCACCGGCACATACGGCCCGAACGCCGGCGCCGAGATCATCGCATTCCTCGGCCAGATTGTCCCGCCCACCGGCATCGCCTGGAACCTGGCCCTCAGCATCCTCCAGCCGCTGCTCGACGGTGGCACGCTGGAACACAAGAAGCGCGCCGCCCAGGCCACCTTCGATCAGGAAGCAGCCAAGTACCGCAGCACCTTGCTCCAGGCATTCCAGGACGTCGCCAATGCGCTGCGCGCCCTGCAGGCCGACGCCGACGGCCTGCGCGCGGCGGCCGCCGCGGAGCGCGCCGCCGCCGCCAGCCTCGCTCTCGCACAGCATCAGTACCGGCTGGGCGCCGTCGTCTATTCGGAACTGCTCAACAGCGAGAAGGCCTACCGAACGGCGGTGCTCAACCGCGTCATCGCGCAGGCGGCGCGCTACAGCGACACCGCAGCGCTGTTCCAGGCGCTGGGCGGAGGCTGGTGGAACCGCACCGACATCGATCCGAAGTCGGAGGGCAAGCCGGCCGTCTTCTGGTTGCCGCCGGTGCAGGACATCAGGCTGCCGGCGGCCGGCCGCTAGGACCTGTGGAGACGGAGCGAAAGCAGAAGCGATGATCAAGCGAATGTTCTGGATGATGGCCATCGTCGGCGCGGCGGCGGGCGCTCTCTACGGCCTGAAAGCCTACGTGGCGCGACAGGGCGCCGCCTTTGTCTCGGCGGCAGGCGTGCCGGCCCAGACGGTGTCGGCGGCAAAGGCGCGGATCGATACCTGGCAGCCCAGGCTCGAGGCGGTGGGCAGCCTGCGGGCGGTCAACGGCACCGACCTGTCGCTCGAACTGGCCGGGATCGTTCAGGAAATCGGCTTCCATTCGGGCGATCGCGTGCAGGCGGGGCAAGTTCTGCTGAGGCTCTGGGCCGACGACGACATCGCCAAGCTGCGGTCGCTGGAGGCCAACGCCCAGCTTGCCCAGCTCAACTACGATCGCAGCGTCCGGCAGTTAAAGGCCCAGACGATAAGCCAGGCGACCCTGGACAGCGATGCGGCCACGCTCAAGAGCAATGCCGCCCAGGCCGACCAACAGCGGGCCCTGATCGAAAAGAAGCACCTCCGGGCGCCGTTTTCCGGCCGCCTCGGCATCCGCCAGGTCGACCTCGGCCAGTACCTCGCTCCCGGTACGACCGTGGCGACCTTGCAGTCGGTCGACCCGATCTTCGTGGACTTTCCCCTGCCCCAGCAGGCCATCGTCCAGATCGCGGCCGGCCAGCCGGTGCGGGCACGCATCGACGCCTGGCAAGGCCGCGTCTTCCCCGGCCGCATCACCGCGATAAGCCCCAAGGTGGATTCGTCGAGCCGCACGTTCCAGGTGCGCGCCGCCCTCGACAATCCCGGCGGTCTGCTGCTGCCCGGCATGTTCGCGGCGGTCGAGATCGACGCCGGCGCGCCGCAGCGTCTGGTGACCCTGCCGCAGACGGCAATAACCTACAATTCCTACGGCAGCACCGTCTTCGTGGTCGACGAGAAGAGCCGCGATTCGAAGGATCGGCCACGCCTCGTGGCGCGCCAGGTCTTCGTGACGACCGGCCCTACGCGCGGCGATCAGGTCGCCATCCTGAAGGGGGTCGACGAGGGCGACACCGTCGTGACGGCGGGACAGATGAAGCTCTTCGAGGGCGCCTCCGTCGCGATCGACGATTCGGTCAGGCCGTTGGACGATCCCGATCCCAGGCCTCAAGAGCGCTGAGAGCCGCAGCCCATGAAGTTCACCGACATCTTCGTGCGTCGTCCGGTGCTGGCGACGGTCATCAGCCTGGCGATCCTGGTGCTCGGCCTGCGCGCGGCGGGTTCGCTGCCGGTGCAGCAGTATCCAAGCACCGAGAACGCCGTCGTCACCGTGACGACCGCGTATTTCGGCGCCGACCCGGAGACCATCTCCGGCTTCATCACCACTCCGCTCGAGACGGCAATCGCCCAGGTGAACGGCATCGACTACATGACGTCGTCGAGCAGCAGCGGGCTCAGCACCATCACCATCAACCTGCGGCTCAACTGGGATGCCGACAAGGCGCTCACCGAGATCGACACCAAGGTCAACTCCGTCCGCAACCAGCTCCCGCCCGACGCGCAGCAGCCGGTGCTCAACGTCGCGGTCGGCCAGACGATCGATGCGATGTACATCGGCTTCGACAGCGCGGTGCTCGCGCCCAACCAGATCACCGACTATCTCGTGCGCGTCGTGCGCCCGCAGCTCCAGGCGGTTCCGGGCGTCCAGACCGCCGAGCTGCTCGGCGCCAAGAACTTCGCCCTGCGTGCCTGGCTCGATCCGAGCAAGCTTTCCGCCTACGGCCTCACGGCGACCGATGTCGCACAGGCACTCTCCGCCAACGACTACATTGCCGGCCTCGGCAAAACCAAGGGCCAGATGGTGCAGGTCACACTCAACGCCTCGACCAACCTGCATTCGGTGGCGGAATTCCGCAACCTGGTCGTAAAGCAGGTCAACGGTGCGGTCGTGCGCCTGCAGGACGTGGCCACCGTGGTACTCGGCGCCGACGACTACGAATCGCAGGCGAGCCTCGACGGGCGCACGGCAGTATATGTCGGCATCCAGGTGGCGCCCAACGCCAACCTGCTCGGCGTCGCCAAGGGCGTTCGCGCGATCTTCCCGGGCATCGCCGCCCGCCTGCCGCACGGTCTTACCACCAACATCGTCTACGACTCGACGGAGTTCGTCGAAAGCTCGATCGAGGAAGTCGCCTACACTCTCATCGAAGCACTTGCCATCGTGACGCTGGTCGTCTTCGTCTTCCTGGGCTCGCTGCGCTCCACCCTCGTGCCGGTCGTCGCCATTCCACTGTCGCTCATCGGAGCGTTCGCCATGATGGTGGTCCTGGGTTTCTCCATCAACCTGCTGACACTGCTCGCGCTGGTTCTCGCCATCGGGCTGGTGGTCGACGACGCGATCATCGTAGTCGAGAACGTCAACCGCCACCTGGCAGAAGGCGCCGGCCTGCTGCCCGCCACCCTGCAGGCGGCCCGCGAACTCGGCGGCCCGATCGTCGCCATGACCGTGGTGCTGATCGCCGTGTATGTCCCGATCGGCATGCAGAGCGGGCTCACCGGCGCCCTGTTCACCGAGTTCGCCTTCACCCTGGCAGGCGCCGTCACCATCTCGGGCATTGTCGCCCTGACGCTCTCTCCGATGCTCTGTTCGCGCCTCCTGCGCCCGCCCGGCGAAACGGCGGGCGGCTGGCAAGGGCGCTTCGCCGCGACGGTCGACCATGTCTTCGAGGCGCTGCGCCGGCGCTATGCCGGCCTGCTCCGCGCCAGCCTCGACAGCCTCCCCGTCATTTCTACTTTTGCCGCGATCGTGCTCGCCAGCATCTACTTCCTCTATGCCGGCATCCGCAGCGAACTGGCGCCGGCAGAAGACCAGGGCGTGCTGCTGGCGATGAGCACGGCCGCTCCCAACGCCAGCCTGCAGCAGCGACTGCTCTACTCCGGGCAGGTGTACGACATCCTCGCCCGCCAGCCAGGTGCCGAGCACATCTTCCAGTTCGAGATGCCCGGCTCGTCGATCGCGGGCCTGGTGCTGATGCCGTGGGAGAAGCGCTCGACGACGGCCATGCAGCTGCTGCCCGGGCTGCAGCGCCAGCTCTCAGGTATCGCCGGCACGCGGGTCGTCGCCTTCAATCCGCCGCCGCTGCCCGGCAGCAGCGGCCTGCCCGTCCAGTTTGTCGTCAAGACGACGGACGGTTTCGAGGCGCTCGACCGTGCCATTCGCGCTTTCCTGATGGAAGCCAATCGCAGCGGCCTTTTCCTCTATCTCGACACCGACCTGAAGGTCGATCAGCCGATGTCGACCGTGGTCATCGACCGCGACAAGGCAGCCCTGCTCGGCCTGCAGATGAGCGACATCGGCGCCGCCATGGCTTCCATGCTGGGCGGCGGCTACGTTAACTACTTCGATCTCGATGGCCGTTCCTACCGCGTGATCCCGCAGGTCGAGCAGCCTTCGCGCCTGAACGCCGACCAGGTCCTCGGCTACTACATCCGCGCCGCCAACGGGACGATGGTGCCCCTGTCGACAGTCGCCACGATCAGCACGAGGACCATTCCCCGCTCGATCAACCATTTCCAGCAGCTCAACAGCGCCACCATCCAGGGTGTCGCCGCCCCCGGCGTGTCGCAGGAGGAGGCGCTCGCCTACCTGAAGGATCTGGCCAACCGGACCCTGCCGCGCGCCTACGCGACCGACCACGCCGGGCAGTCGCGCCAGTATGTGCAGGAATCCGGCGGCTTCCTCGTCATCTTCGGCTTCGCCTTCTTGATGGTCTACCTGGCGCTTGCGGGGCTGTTCGAGAGCTTCCGCGACCCACTGATCATCCTGCTTTCGGTGCCGATGTCGATCGCCGGCGCCTTGTTCACGCTGGCGCTGCTGGGAACGCTGGGCGTATCCGGTACCAGCCTGAACATCTACACCGAGGTCGGCCTCGTCACCCTGATGGGGCTGATCAGCAAGCACGGGATCCTGATCGTCGAGGTCGCCAACGAGCAGCAGAGGGCAGGCAAGTCGCGACGCGAGGCGGTCGAGGCGGCGGCCACCATCCGCCTGAGGCCGATCCTTATGACCACGGCTGCCATGGTGCTGGGCGTCCTGCCACTGCTTTTCGCCGGCGGCGCCGGCGCCGTCTCCCGATTCAGCATGGGCCTGGTGATCGCCAGCGGAATGTCGATCGGCACGCTGTTCACCCTGTTCGTCGTGCCGGCCTTCTACACGATGCTCGCCACCGACCATTCGGGCGCCGCCGACGCCGGCCGCTCCCCTGCATCGCCCGGCACCTGATGAGGCCGTACATGCAGGGATGTAGACGACACCATTCGACCGAGGAAAGGCTGGAGCATGCCACTTGAAAGCGACTTCGATGACTATTGCCGGCGCTACCTGGAGCAGTGGGAGAAGCGCGCGACGGTGAGGCACCTGCCGCGCACGCGCCTGTCGGCGGAAGCTGCCCGGCACGAGCTGTTCCCGGCCGCGTTGCAGCCAATCCTCAAACACGCCGAGGTCGTGGCGCGCGGTCCCGAAGCGCGGCACCGGCTGCTCGCCCGGGCCACCGGCACCTTCATGCTTCACGTGGCGATCCTCGAGGTCGATGTCATCACCGATCTGTGCATCAGGCTGGTCACCAAGGGCGCGGACGCCCCCGTGCCCGAGTCGGCGCTTCAGGTTGCGCTGACAGTCAGCACCGACGAGGCCTATCATGCCTACGTCGCCCGCGAGTTCCTGGGCGACCTCGAAAAGCATACGGGTGTTGTGCCGGGGCCGGCCGGCGACAGCGACATGCCGCTGATCGGCGGCCTGGCCGCTGTGCGGCGGCGCGCACCGCCGGAACTGGCCCGTGCCGCCGACACGATGGTCCTCTGCTTTGCCGAGAATTTCGTGACCGAGGAACTTTTCGGTCTATCGAAGGAAACTGACCCGGAAGGGCCGTTCCACATCATCGTGCGCGAGCACATGATGGACGAGGGCCGGCACCAGATCTACTTCCAGAAGCTGTTCCGGCATGTCTGGGACGGTCTCGACGAGGCGCGGCGCACGGCCCTGGGCCGGCTCGTGCCGCACTATCTGGACAGTCTCCTGACGGCCGGCGGCTACGAGGCCTCGCAGGCCGACCTGCTGAGGTATATCGGCTTCGACGGCGAGACGGCAACGCGGATCGCCCGTGAAGCAATCGCCGCCGCCTACGGAACCGAACGACCGGCCAAGAGCACGATGAAGTTCATGCGCAACGCACTCCACCTCGTGGAGGTTTCGGGCATCCTCGAACACCCACCGACCCGGCAGACGCTCGTCGAGAGCGGGTGGGTCGATGCCTGATCGGTGCGAGCATGCGCCGCGGACGGCCCCGGGAACCTCCTGAGCACACACGGTCGCACTCATACCAAGCGACAGGCGCAATGGCTCCACCGCAGCAGTTCCAGTGACGCGATACCGATAATTGGCGATGGCGGTTCTCCCGAAACATTCTTGTTGGAGATGCTGTCGAAAATAGGCCCGCGTGCAGCTTCCCGCTCTCGCGGGGCTTTTCTTGTTAAGTGCGTTAAAATGACGCCCAAGTAGCCGGCAGCATCGCGCGCCAATAGGTCATCCGCACCGCTCGGGCTCGGACCTCAGGCGAAAACTTGTTCGCTGTCTTGCTTGTCATCGCTCCACCTTCTCAAGAGTTGGAGCCTCCGACAAACCCGGGGCGGTTCAGCTGATGCTGACCGTACTTCTCGAACAGGATCATCGCCAGCAGGCTGGGGCCGGCCCAGCCGCGAGGCATGACGTGGTACGGCGCCGGCGCCTGGCCGATGTTCTCGCAGTCGCGGCACGAGAACTTCTCGCGCACCGTCTGGATCACC
>CAMAYC010000181.1 GCA_945862125.1 Reyranella massiliensis 521 | reverse complement strand
GCACCGCCGAGGCGTTGCTGGCCCGTCAGCGACAGCGCAAGACCCGTCCGGGATTCCTCGACCAAGCCGAGGCGCTTCAGGCGCGTGACGTCGGCTTCGCGCAAACTCCTTGGATGGGCATCGCCGTTGGCGATCCGGCGCAGGGTGGTGTCTTCGTTGGGACTGAGCGCAGCCAGCAGACCATTGGCCATGGCGAATCTCCTTGGCGGTCCCCAGCGCCAAAAGAAAAGCAACGGGGTGTGGCAAAATCAAGGTGAGGTGGAAATCGACCAACGCAACGCTCCCGCCGGCGGCGCGTTAGGCCCCCATCGGGGCCGCGCCCCGGCAGAAGGGAGCCGACCATGACCGATGCGAATTATGACGCGGATGCGAATCTCGTAGCGGACCTGCCCGCCCACGAGCAGACCTACACGGCGTTCAACCGGCTGGTGCTGTTCGCCATCCTGCACATCATCCTGATGCTGGTCTGCCTGGCGCTCGCCTTCGTGGGCCATATGCCGATTCTGGCGATCGTGCTCGGCCTCGGCGGCACGCTGGCGTTGATCGCGGGCTTCGCGCTGGCGTTGCCCTAGAGAGTCGGGGGCCTAGAGAGACGGGAGACGGGAGAGATGGCCAACTGGCAGGCGACACTGCTCAATGCGGCCCTGACGTCGGGCAGCGTGCTCGTTTTCGCGCGCGACCGGCTCGACGAGGCCGAGGAGCCGAAGGTGCGCAGCGGCGACACCTTCTATGGCAGCGTGCCGGATGGCGATCCGTTCGGCGGCACCTTCATCGAGGTGAAGGACGGTCATGCGATGGTCGAGGTGAACCAGCAACGCTATCACCTGCACCGGGCACAGCATCACGAGGCGCACGACGACGTCACCATCGGGCGGCCCCATGAATCCTGGGTCGTCGGGTAGATGCGGGACGCGACCAACCCCTGGGCCAAGGCGGAGCGGCTCGCGCGCCGCATTTACGAACTCGGCACGGTGCCGATGCGGTCGGAGAACCATCCGACCTGGGACCCGACCTGGCGGGCGGCGATGAACGAGGGCTTGCTGGCGATCGGCTCGGGAGACGAGCGGCGAATGGAGCACGCCCTGATCGAGATCGAGAAGCTGGCGTCCACGCTTTAGAACGCAGACAGCAAAACGCCCGGATCTTTCGATCCGGGCGCCTGCTTTTGCGGTGGGCCTCTGCGTTAGCGGCGCTGACCCAGAAACATCATCAGGAACTGGAACAGGTTCACGAAGTCGAGGTAGAGGCTGAGGGCGCCGAAGATGGCGACCTTCTCGGCCGTGTCGGTGCCATAGGCCTCGGAGTACTGGTCCTTGATCTTCTGGGTGTCGTAGGCGATGAGCCCTGAGAAGATCAGCACGCCGGCGGCGGAGATGACGAAGCTCATCGTGCCCGACGGCCAGATCATGTTGACGATGCTGGCGAGGATGAGGCCGATCACGCCCATGAACAGGAACTTGCCCATGGCCGTGAGGTCACGCTTGGTCGTGTAGCCGTAGAGGCTGAGCGCGCCGAAGGCGGCGGCGGTCACGAAGAAGGTCCGCGCGACCGAGGCACCGGTGTAGGTGAACAGCAGGATCGACAGGCTGACGCCCATCAGGGCCGTCACCGTCCAGTAGACGGCCTGGATGGCGCCCACGCTCATGGTGGCGGCGCGGAACGAGACCAGCAACAGCAGGCCGAGCGGCGCCAGGGTGGCGATCCAGCCCAGGCCGGTGAGGCCCACGACATAGCCGCCGCTCACCTGGAAGAACATCGAGGCGAGCTGGGGCGAGCTGAACAGGCCGAACGCCACGATGCCCGACAGCGCCAGGCCCGAGGCCATGTAGTTGTAGACCCGGATCATGTGGGCGCGCAGGCCGGCGTCGAACGTCGCCTGGTCCGCCGCGCCGACGCGGCCGAAGGTGTTGAAATTCTGGTTTGCCATCTAGGTCTAACCTCCACGGGATCTGATTGAATGGGTCCCGTCCGCGGACAATGTGGTGGTTCGGGGGGGCCGAATCAATAGAGGGTGCGGCGGCCGGCGGATGGCTATAATGGCCCCATGTCCGACTCTCCCAAACTCCTTGCCCTGCGCAAGACCCTCGCCGCGGCGTCCGAAGGCGCCGCCCCGGAAGCCTCCAAGCAGCTGGCCCACGAGGCCATCGCCAAGATCCTCATGGCCATCGAAAGCGGCGTCGTGACGCTGGGCGACTGGGAACGGCGCTGCCTCGCGGCGGCGATCACCAGCCTGCGCGGCGGCAAGGTCAACGAGGCCCGCACCCGGGCCCGACAGGCGCTGTGGCCGGACGAGAACCGCCGGAACGCGGCGGTTTCCAAATTCCCGCCGCGGCCGGGCATGCTCACCATCGACGAGCTGAAGCGCGAGTTCGCCGCGGCCCTGGCCATGCCCGGGCGGGCACGGCCGGGCGGCAACGCCCCCTAGGCTGCGGCGCGATAAGGCATCTCGCCGAGATAGTTCTTCTTGCCGATGCCGACGCCGTTGTGGCGCAGGATCGCGTAGGCGGTCGACACGTGGAAATAGAAATTGGGAATGACGTGCTGGACCAGGAATTCCTGGCCCGACAGCGTCTTGCCTGCCCAGCGCGGCTGGGTGATGCGGTGCTCGGCCGATTTGGCGAAGGCGTCGGCGTTGAAGCCTTTCAGATAGGCGATCACGCTCTCAATGCGCGCCTTCGCCTCGGCCATCGTCTGTTCGGTGTCGGCATGCACCGGCACGTCCTTCTCGCGGTCGGCGAGACGCGCGGCGCCGAGCTTGGCGGTGTCGCAGGCGGTGCGGATCTGCTGCACTAGGCTGAACTGGTCGGGCGAGAGGCGCGACTGCAGCAGGATGGCGACATCGAACTTCTTCTCGGCGGCGAACTTTTCCGCCTCGCCCAGGATGGCGAGCAGGTTGTTCAGCATCTTGGTGAACTGGCTGACGACGATGTCATGGATCATGGGGGCGTGGCTCATGAGGACCTCTGATTGGGGGGACGGGTTCGGGCCGTGCCTATAGCAGCTTATCGGGGCCGCCGAGAGGCCATCGGCTCTTCCTCAATGTTGGCGGGCTCGATCGGCTCCTCCGTGACCTCGAGCCCGTCGAATGCCGCCAGCAGATTGCCGACCCGGTTGGCCGACGAGAGGCATTCGGCGAGGCGCGGGAAATTGTCGATCAGCCAGTTGAAGGCGCCCTGAACGGCGACGAAGGCCGCCGCCGCCTGGGTGACGTCGCCCAGCAGCATGGTGCCCTTGATATAGTGCGGCACGCACAGGATCAGCCCGACCAGCGGCGCCAGCAGCGTGTTGCCGTGGGAGACGTAGGTCGTGCGCATGTATTGCCAGGCCAGAAGCCGCCACTGGCCCATGACGGCGGCCAATGCCCGGCCGACGCCAACCGTCGAGGTTTCCATGTCGTCGAGCGACAGGCGCGCGGTCGCGCGCTCGCGGAAATGGGCGACGGCATATTTCAGCTCCGACTCGGCCTGGTTCTTGGACTCGATGACCTCGATCATGTGCCGCCCGACGATCATCAAGGCGCCGTTGGTCAGGACCGCATAGGCGATGGCGGCAACGACCAGGTATCCCGGGATGGTGAAGGCAGCCCCCAGGAGCGTGACATCGAGCGCACCGCCGACATTCCAGAGCACGACGACGAACGTGCCCGCGATCAGCACGGAGCCCAGCAGGCCGACCAGGAGATCGATCGGCGCGTCGGTCGCCAGCCGCGCATCCTCGGTGATGCGATACTCCGCGTTCTGGTGTTCGCCGTTGACCAGCTCGATCTGCCGGTAGCGTTCCCCACCCAGCCAGGCCTCGATCAGGTGCCGGCTGACCCAGGCGCGCCAGGAGCGCTGGAAGGTCATGCGCCCCCAGACGGCCACGACGGCGAGTGCGATGCTGATCACCGCGAACAGCGCCAGCAGATGGGTCTGGTGCCAGATCTCCGCACCATCGCGGAATTCGAGCGCATTGAAGAAGTCGCGGTTCCAGAGGTTGAGCCGGTACTGCACCAGCAGCTGCAACACCGTGATCACGACGAGCAGCGCCATCAGACTCCAGGCCAGCCGCGCCGTCGGGCCGTTCCAGAAGCCTCGCGCACTCCGCCAGAAGCGGCGCAGCGGAAGGCGCGGTCCCGATGGGAGCAAGCCGGGCGGCAGCAGACCGATGTCAAACACCATCGGTGCGCCTCTTGCGTGGCCGGACCTCGCGAGCCTTGGCCGCGCGCACGGGCGGCTCGCCGAGCAGGCGATCGAACTCGCGCTTGGAAATGCCGTAGCACTCACACGCCCCCTGCCGCAGGCCGCGGCGGTCGAGGATGGTGACGACACCGCGGCGGTAGCGGATCAAGCCGGCACGCTGCAGGGCGCCCGCCGCCACCGAGACGCCGGTGCGCTGCACGCCCAGCATCATGGCCAGGAATTCCTGGGTCAGCAGGAATTCGTCGGACTCCATGCGATCGTGAGTCATGAGAATCCAGCGGCAGCAGCGCTGCTGGATGGAATGAAAGTGATTGCACGCCGCCGACTGCGCCACTTGATTGAAGAGCGCATGGGCATAGCGATGCATCACCGAGCGCATCGAGGCGCTGCGCGCCAGTTCGGCACTGAACCGTGCCGCCGGCATGCGCAGGCCGGCACCGGGCACCTGGACATAAACGCTGGTGGGGGCACGATCATCGCCCAGGAGCAAGGGCAGTCCGACCACACCCTCGTTGCCGATCGTGCCGACTTCGGCGGCCTGGCCGTTGGCCATGGTGTTCACCAGAGAGCCGACACCGGTCTCGATGAAGTAGACGAAATCGAGAGGCCGGCGCGCACGGTAGAGCGACTGCCGGTAGGTCAGGGGAATGCGCTCGAGATGCCGGTGCAGCCGTCGGTAGTCCCTCGCCGGCAGCAGTGCGAGCAACCTGTTGGCGTGCGTCTCCGTCGGCTGTCGCCTGGTCATCGCCTTGTCGCCTCTCTGGTCGTGTCGCGACACGCAATGCGCGGCCCGCTTCAGTCGTCCTCCGGCTCATCTGTGGCAGACGGCTCGTTCGCTTCTTCCTCGGACAGCAGCTTCTCGAGCAAAAGGCGCCTCGCGTCGTCGGGCGTCTCAGCAATCTGCCTGCGGTAGTTCTCGAGGTTCTTTCGGTGAATGAACGATTGCATTGCACCCACCAAATGACGCCAAAGCCGCTTGCAACTTGCGCTTGCTCCAACTGAACGCCTGCCATCCGACATTGTTCCTCGACTCTGCGTTGCGGAAGGCCCACACGTAGCTTTGCCGGCAGGGCGGGCTGTAACTGCTTCCTCGCCGCAAGGATCGGCGGGATTCGGACAATGTCCGACAGCAGACATTGTTGATCTGGATCAAGCAGCGCCTTGCAAGACCTGTTAGGGGTTCCTGGCTTCGGATATCGAGGCATACGGGGAAGTTCGGCCGCATGGCATTCCAGCAATCCCTGCTTTCCAAGATTTTCATGAGTAGCGGAACTCCCCGGAAGGATGAACTTCGCTCGGTTGCCAGCTACGAGCGCGAACTGAGCGAGAACCGCTGCCGGGAGGGCCAACTGCGCGAGGCGCTTGCCCGCGAGGAAGAACTGCTGCGCCGAAAGGATGAAGTAATCCACACTAACAAGGTTCTGAGCATGGAAGCCGATCACCGGTTGCTGAACGGCATGCAGATGATCGCGAGCCTGTTATCGCTGCAGAGTCAGGCGGAGTGCAATGCCGACGCCGCCGAGCATCTTTCGGCAGCCGCCAACCGCGTGGCCACAATCGCCCGCGTCCACCGGCGACTTCATACGCTCGACGATTCGGTGTCCGTCGCTTTCAAGCAGTTCCTCGAGGAGCTTTGCCGCGAATATTCCTCCATGCTGGCTTCGGAAGATCGTCGCAAGCAATCCATCGTCGTCGAGGGCTGTGAAAGCAATCTGCCCGCTGCCACGGCCATCCCGCTCAGCCTGATCGTGAACGAGTTCATCACCAACGCCGCCAAGCACGGCCATGGCGTCATCACCGTACGGCTGGAGGAGAGGGCGGAAGGCGGCCATATCCTGTCGGTCTGCAACGAGGGGCCAACTTTGCCCGAGGGCTTCGATCCTGCCGCCTCCCAGGGGCTCGGCATGCAGATCGTGCAGGCACTGGTCGGGCAGATCGGCGGTGAGCTCCGGATCGATAGCTGTGCGCACTGCGGCGGCGCGCGCTTCGCCGTAGCCTTCGCCTAGAGGTCGCGCCACAGAGGAGACAGCACATGTCCGTCGGCGCCATCCTCATGCCGCGGCGGCGGCGGCGTACTCATGCCGACGGGACGTCTCCGAGCAGCGGGAGGATCGTCATATGACGCGATTGCGCCTGCATCGCGAGAATCATCTCGTCCAACGGATCGGCTGGCTGCGCGCGGCGGTGCTGGGCGCCAACGACGGCATCGTCTCGACGGCGAGCCTGATCGTCGGCGTGGCCGCAGCCGCCACTGCGCCGGGCGACGTCCTGATTGCGGGCGTGGCGGGCCTGGTGGCTGGCGCCATGTCGATGGCGGCCGGCGAGTATGTCTCGGTGAGTTCTCAGGCAGACACGGAGCAAGCCGACCTGGCACGCGAGGGCACAGAGCTGGCGGCCAATCCCGTATTCGAAAGAGACGAACTGGCTGAAATTTACGTCGGCCGCGGCGTCGAGCCGGTGCTGGCGCGCCAGGTTGCCGAGCAATTGATGGCCAAGGGCGCCCTGGCCGCGCACGCCCGCGACGAGCTCGGGATTTCCGCCGCGACCGCCGCCCGCCCCCTGCAAGCGGCCCTGACGTCGGCTGCGACCTTCGCTGTGGGCGCGGCCATGCCGCTGCTCATGGTCGTGGTGGCACCAGCCGCCTGGCTGGTGGCTGCCGTCAGCGCGGCCTCGCTCGTCTTTCTTGCACTGCTGGGCGCCATCGGCGCGCGCGCGGGCGGTGCAAATGTCTGGCGCGCCACCCTTCGCGTCACCTTCTGGGGCGCGCTTGCAATGGCTCTCACGGCCGCGATCGGGCGGCTGTTCGGCACAGTTGTCTGAAAGTCGGGCCGAGCCGACGCTGGGACGTCCGATCGGAATTGAAGGGCGGACGTTCCGTGGTTCTCGACGAAGTAGCGCAATGCGCAGCTGTCGCGACGGTTCGGCGATCAGTCGCCGAAAGTAGGGAACCGAACCTGTCCAATATTGAACACTTATGTCGATTTCCGGACATATACCGTCCGGTAGAAGACATTGTGTCTGGACTCGACGCGGATTTGGGCGCGTTGATAGGTTCCCTCGCAAAGTAAATAAACGTCAACGAGCAACGGACCGACGAGAAGATCGGCCGGGAGGACACTCAGGACCTGCATCGATGTGGCCTGGCGGATTTCCGCTTCAGGTCATCAGGAGATAATGTTCCAGCACATTGCTGGGGAAGTGAGGGCGTCATGCCCCATGCCAATGTCCCGCTCAGCGCGGACGTCTCCCTGCCTCCCGGACTGGCAAGCCCGGCCTGGCGCACGATCGCGAGCTACGAACGCGCGCTCAGCGAGCATCGAGGAAGCGAAATTCGTCTGCGTTCGGAACTCATCCAGGCCCAGACCCAGCTGCACGCAAAGGACGAGCTGATCCGCCAGCAGGAGGTCCTGAACCGGGAATGCCATCACCGGCTGCTGAACAACATCCAGATGATCGTCAGCATATTGTCGCTGCAAAGCCGGACGGAACAAAACCCCGAGGCCGCCGCGCGCCTGCTGGTCGCGGCCCATCGCGTCGGCGCGATTGCCGTCCTTCATCGGCATCTTCATTCGGGGTCTTCCGGGAATCGAGTGGGTGATTGGGGAGATCATAGCGCGCGAAAAGCTTGTGGATAGAGGTCTTTCTGCGCTTTGAGGCTCGCAGTAATTTGGCACAGTGAGGGTTGGGCAAAACAGTGAAGCGGCAGCGTCGTCTGTCGGAT
>CAMAYC010000180.1 GCA_945862125.1 Reyranella massiliensis 521 | reverse complement strand
CAGGCGGACGGCATCCTGACCCTGAAACACGCCATCAAGACGGCCTATACGCGCAATGCCACCTGGGCTCTGAACCGCACCACCCTCGGTTCAGTCCGCAAGCTAAAAGATGGCAACAAGCAGTACATCTGGATGCCCGGGATTGCGCTCGGCAAGCCCAACACCATCGACGGCGACCCGTATGTGGAAGTCCCCGACATGCCGAGCGAGGGGGCGAACACGTATCCCATCGCCTACGGCGACTTCGCCCGGGCCTATACGCTGGTGGATCGCCTCGCCATGTCGCTCCAGCGCGACAATCTCACCCAGGCGACCAGTGGCAATGTCCGCTTCCTGTTCTGGAAGCGTGTCGGCGGCGCGGTGACGCTGGCCGAGGCCATTCGCAAGCTGAAGTGCTCGACCTGATTGGTCTGCACGGACCGGACATCCATCGAAGGCGCGCTTCCATGAGGCGCGCCTTTTCTCATTCTGCATTTGAAGGACTGTCACCATGCAAGACCTGCACAACAACATTCACCTGAAGCGCGGCATCAGCCCCGCGGCCGCCGTTGCGGACAACACGCCGTTCGTCTCCCAGATCGCCGACCTTGCCGGCTACGATGCCGCCGAGTTCGCGATCCTGACCGGCGCGCTGGCCGACGCCGATGCCACGTTCACGACCCTCGTCGAGCACGGGGACGCGGCCAACCTGTCGGATGCCGCGGCCGTTCCCGACGATCAGCTGCTGGGCCTGGAAACGCAGGCGAGCTTCCTGTTCAGCGACGACGACAAGGTTTTCAAAATCGGCCTGCGCACCAGCAAGCGGTACGCCCGGGTGACCATCACGCCGGCGGCCAACACCGGCAATGCCTTTGTCGCGGGCGTCTGGATCCTGGGCCATCCGCGCAACGCGCCGACGTCGAATCCGCCGGCCTGACGATGACCTGAGGCGGGCGGCTCTGGTTGCCCGCTTCCTCTTTCTTCACCTGATGCAGAGGCCACGATCATGCGTGCAACAGTCACCACGGCGTTCCCCGGCGCCGAGGATGGGACGCTTCATCCCCGTTGGATCGCCGTCGGCGAGATCATCACGGGCTCCCTGGCCGAGGCCGCAGTGGCCGCGGGCTGGGCAACTGATCTGGATGCTGCGCCGGACCCACAGGAAATCGCCCCCGAACCGGCGGGGGCGGAGACAAAGCCCGGTATGGCTCGCGTCCGGCGCCGCTAATCCCGCCATGACCGCGCCCATGCTCGAAGTCACTGCGGCTGCCGCCAGTGGTGCGGCCCGGATGCTGACGACGACGGCAAAAGTGCAGGCGGTGCTGGGTATTGCCACGGATACCGCCCTGATCGAGGCCATGATCGAGCGCGTATCGGCGCTCGCGGCGGCCCGCTGCGGTCTGGCTCGCGACGTCGCGGGCGCCATGCCGACTTTTGGCCTGGAAACCCTGCGGGCCACCTGGTTCGTCGACAGCGGTGAGCGGCCCCGCGGCTCCGTCCTCATCCTGCCTTGGCGGGTGCCCGTCACGGCCATCACCAGCGTCGTAGAGGCTGCGGTCACGCTGACGGCCGGGACAGATTACCGTCTGGTGGGCGGCGCTCTGGTCGAACGGCTCGCCGAGGACGCACCGATTACCTGGTCGAGCGGCAAGATCGTGGTGACGTATGTCGCCGGCTGGGCCCTGGCGACGGCAAATGCCGTTCCACCCGATCTGGAGGCCGCCGTGATCGAGCAGGTGAAGGGCATGTACGTCGCCCGCGCCCGCGATCCCGCGGTCCGCAGCGTGAATGTCCCCGATGTCTATGCCGCTAGCTATAGCGTGGCCGGCGGCGACAGCATCGGCAGCTCCGGCCTGCTGACCCAGGTCGAGGCCGCCCTGGCGCCCTACAGGAACTGGAGCGCCGGATGAACCTCGTCGCTGAAGTGAATGCGATTCTGCAGGAACACGGCGAGACTATGACCCTGAAGCGGGAGGGCGAAGGGTCGACGATTACCCTCAGGGGTAAGCGGCTCCCGGGCACTGTCGCCGATATCGGTGGTTCCGCCGCCCAGCAGGAGTTTCGGGTGAAGATCGGCACGACTGAGCTGGCGGCGTCTCCCTGGGCCAGCAAGGCGCCGGTTCGCACTGACAGCATCATCATCGACGGGCGCGAAAGGTCGATCCTCGACGTCCGTCCGCTCGGCGATGCCGGCATCGTCGTGCTCTACGAACTGCTGGTGGCGGGCTGACATGCCGGTGATCGTCGAGGGATTGTCGGCACCGGAGCTTGGCCGAAGCATCGGTCAGTGGGTGAAGGAACACACGATTGCCGTGGCGGAGCGGGTCCTGCAGGAGGAGGTCCGTCGCGGTTTCGACAGCCAGCCCGTGGTCGTCACCGACGGCATGCCGCGGCGCGACTATCTGCAGGTCAAGCCGTTCGGCAGGATCGAGTTCGCGGCGCGCACCAGCATGGCGGAGGCGGTTCGCTGGGCGCTGACCGAATTGCAGAAGAGGAGCCCGGTGCTCACGGGCCGCTACGTCAGTTCGCACACCGTGATGATCAATGGTGCCGAGGTGCAGGGCAATATCTGGTTGGCACTACGCAACGTTCAGCCGACCGATCGTGTCCAGATCGTCAATCCGCAGCCCTACGCCCGCAAGATCGAGGGGGCGACAGCGAACAAGCGCACCGGCCGCGGCAAACGGGCAGCCCTCAGCCGGCAGGCCAGGAGCGGCGTCTATCGCGTCGTGCTGCGCGCCCTGGTCAACCGGTTCGGCAAGGCGCTGTTCTTCGACTTCAAGTACGTGAACCTCAACACCGGGATCAAAGTGTGGGGCAAACGGGGCGGCAGGAGCAGCACCCGGCGCATCCAGCGCGATCAGGTGTATCCGGCGCTGCAGTTTTTCATCAAGCCAACCAGCCTGCCGAACTGACCTGAGACTTCTACTTATTCTGCGCTGTGCTGGCTCTCGACGCGGATTACCGCGCCTGACGCCCGCCGGCGCTCCTTACCCGGAGCGCTTACATGGCAGGCGACACGCTGCGCGACGCCTTTAGGGCGGAACTCGCGACCATCCGCACATCCGCGGCCATTCCCTGGCCGATCAAGGACACGCTCAATACGTCCGAGAACCCCGACGCCTCGACGGGCTACCTGGAACTGGAATTCCCCGGCGGCAGCGAGAGGCAGGTCACCTTCGGCGCTCCGGCCGCAAACCTGCACCGGGAGGAGGGGCAGGTGACGGTCAATATCTGCACCCGCCTGGGCGCCGGCACGACCAAACGCGACCAGGCCGAGACCTACGCCGCCGCCATTCGCACCGCGTTCCGCATGCGTCGCTTCGCGGCGGGATCGCGGTCGGTCCGTATCACCAGCACGGCGCCGATGGGTGGGGGCCACGACGAAGCCGGGCTCTGGGTCGAGTCCGTCGCACTTGCCTACGAGATTTATAACGTGGGCTAGATGCCGACATCGCGAGAACCGCCGCCGCCGTAAGCCGGCGGCTTTTTCATGTCTCAAACACCGGGGGCGCCCTGAATGGACAGCGCAACGAAACAGACGGCGATCATCGCCGAGGCGACGCAGGGAACGACGCCGGCGACGCCTGCCTTCAAGATCCTGCGTGATATCCGGGTCAGCGGCGCGCCCCAGCGCAACGACCAGCGCTCTCCGGAGCGGCGATCGGACCGCATGGCCTACGCCATGACCAAGGGGCTGGCGTCGTTCCCCAAGACGATTGAGCTGCCGTGGGTGCGCGATGCCGCGTCCGACATCCTCTGGGAGTCGGCTTTCTGCGGCACCTGGGCCGCCGACGTGCTGAAGAACGGAGCCACCCTCAAACCGTTTACGGTCGAAGAAAAGTACGAGGGCGGGGCGACGGATCCCTACCGGCGTCTGACGGGCTGCATCGTCGACACGGTCGATATCTCGTTCCAGAACGGCCAGCCCGGCACCATGAACTTCGCGCTGCGGGCATTGGCCGAGGCAACGGCCACCACGGCCATCGCCAGCTCCACCTATGCCGCACCGACCCCGGGTTATGACCCCTCGACCCCGGCCGACATCGTGGTCAACAACCTGTTCGGCATCGCGACGCCCAAGGTGATGAGCCTTTCCATGCGGATCGAGAACAATGTCCGCGAGCAGTATTCGTGGGGATCGGCGTCGCCGTTCGGCACCGGGCTCGGCCTGTTCAACGTGCAGGGACAGGTGCAGTTCTACTTCTCGCAGCTCACCGACTACTCGACGTTCGTGACCCGCCAGACCGGCCAGACGCTCGATCTCACGATCGGGGCCACCACGCTGTTCAAGGACCGCCTGGTGCTGGGCGCCGCCGACGTGTGGAACCCCGACGTCAATGATCCCGGCGCCACCGGTGACCATATGGTCACGCTGAACTTCCTCGCGAAGTACTACGCGACCGATACCGCCGCCATCAAACTCACCCGTCTGGTCGCCTGAGGAGCATGCCCATGGAGCGATATCTCGTGCTGGAGAATTTCCATGTCTTTGTCCCGCAGGGCGAAGTCGGGTCCGAGAAGAAGGTCATCTATCTCAAAGGACAGGTGGTCGAGGACGTGCCCGAGGGCCAGTCGGCCGAGGACTGGATCGAAAAGGGTCTCGCTAGAAGGGATGCAACATGAGCGGCTACGCGTTCGACAACATCGAAGACCTGCAGCGTAACCGTGACCTAGAGCGCGACGGTACGGAGCTCGGCCTGCCGGGCGGTCGCACCCTGATCGTGCGGGCGGCATCGGATGCCAACCCGCAGTGGCGAGCGCAGAGCGAGAAGATCGCGGCCGAACTGCGCCGGCTCAGCAACGCCCGGGCCACGAACGAGCGGGTGAGGGCTTTCCTGGCGCGCAAGTATGCCGAGCTGCTGGTCCGCGACTGGCGTGGCATCACCAGCAAGGGGATAGAAGTGCCTTATAGCGTCGAGGCCGGCGAGGCCTTCCTGCTGGCGGCCGACGATGCCTATGCCGCGGTCGATGCCATCGTCTACGAGACCAAGAACTTCCGCGGCCAGCGCATCGAGGCCGTCGTGGACGAAGCAAAAAACTGATCGGCTGGGACAGCCAGCACGGTGCCGCGGTGAAGGACTGGCAGGACCGGGCCGCGCGCGGCGACGACTGGGCGCATGAACGCCTGCTGTCCCGGCCAATGCTGACGGCGGAGGCGGAGCCTTATTGGCAGTCCTTCACCTATCTCTCCCGCGATCGTACCTACCTGGCGCTGAGCCTGGGCATGGCCGGCGGGCTAAAACTGCCTCAGCCCATCCCGCGAGACAGCATCAGGAAAGAAGGTAACCGGCATGGTTACCGGGGCGAGAGCCTCGCAGATTTCACCGAGATCGTCGCCGCGATCGACGATGCGTTCGTCCAGGACGACGTCCTGAAACAGGCTGCGGCGGCAAAGGCCGGCGCCGACCGTGCCCGCGGCAGGCGGTGATCCATGGCTGACGAAACCAGGATCGACTCGTCCAAAAGCGCGACATCGGCATCAATGTGCGCTCGCCTGCCTGTTCGAAGCGGGAGAAGGATTTATGGAAAAGCCTATCCCTTTATCGCTGCGGCGAGATACGAAACTCCAGCCCCATGGTGCGGACCAACTTGAGGACCGCTCCGAAGGAGGGGTTTCCGTCCTTGCCCAGCGCCTTGTAGAGACCGGCTCGCGTCATTCCGGTCCTACCCGCCAATTCGGTGATGCCCTTGGCGCGAGCAATGTCGCCGAGTGCAGCGGTGAGGAATCCTGGGTCGTCGCCGCCTTCCTTGAGGCAGGCCTCGAGGTAGAGGGCGAGGTCCTTCTCGCTCTTGAGGTAGTTCACGGGGTCGAATTTTCTGATCTTTGGCTTCTTTGCCATGGTTCACTCCAGTTGCCTTGCGATCTCGATGGCCTTGGCGATGTCCGCCTCCTGCGTCCGCTTCGTGCCGCCCGCCAGGATGATGATCAGACGATCGCCGCGCCGGGCGAAGTAGACGCGATAGCCAGGGCCGTGGTCGATCCGCATCTCCAATACGCCGCCGCCGACCGCCTTCCAGTCGCCGACATTGCCCAGGGAGGCCCGTTTCAGGCGTGCGAGGATACGGGCCCTCGCCATGGCATCCTTCAGCCCAGTCAGCCAGCGTTGGAAAATGTCGGTTTCGACAATCTCGATCACGGGAAATCTGTAAACCACAGTTGTCAGTCCGTCAACTATAGTAGGCAGGAGGCCGCGTGATGGCCGCTGCTCGCGCCCGCGGCAGGCGGTGATCCATGGCCGAAGAAACCAAGATCATTCGGATTATCGTCGACAGCTCGAAGGCGGTCGATGGCTCGGCGGCGGCCACGCGGGCGCTCGAAAAACTCGAGCGCAGCACCGCCTCCATGGATACCGCGCTCGCGCGCATGGAGAGGGGGCTGGGCGGCATCGGCACGCTCATCAAGGCGAACCTCGCGTTGGCCCTGGCCGATGTTGCGGCGCGCATGGTTCAAATGGCAAAGGGCGCATTCGATGCCGCCGCCGGCATGGATGAGCTCGCCGAGCAGTTGGGGGTGACGGCCAAGGGCCTACAGGGGCTTCAGTTCTCGGCCGTGCAAAACGGCATCAAGCTCGAGCAGCTGGAAACCGGCGTGGCCAAATTCTCGCAGAAGATGGGCGAGGCGGCCGGCGGTTCTAAGGAGATGATCGAGGCGCTCGACCGCATAGGCGTAAAAGTGCTCGACGTTGGCGGCAGGCTGCGGCCGACCGAGACGCTGCTTCAGGAGGTGGCGGCCTCGATCTCAGCGATCGACGATCCCGCCCGCCGGGCAGCCGCCGCCGTCGATTTCTTCGGCAAGGCCGGCACCCGCATGTTGCCGATGCTCAAGGATATGTCGGGCGGTATGGATGAAATGGCGGCCAGGGCCAAAGCCGCCGGCGCCTTCATCGAGGCGGACACGGTGGCAAAGCTGGACAGGCTCGCCGATTCGGCGGAACGCTCGAAGCTCACCCTGCGGGCTTTCTTTGCCGAGAACGGCGCTGGGCCTCTCGCGGCCACGCTTGACGGTATCAACTCGCTGCTTGGCAAGCTCGCGGGTTATCTCCGCGCCATCAGGTCGGACTGGACCGCGCTTTTCACCCACGATTCCAATGCCGAGCAGAAGCTCAACCTCACCATCGCCGATCGCGAAAGCAAGATCCGCGAGGCCGAGGCGCGCATCGCGAAAGACCCAAACCGCGCCGCCGATTTCCGCCTCATCGATCAATGGCGCGGCGACATTGGTGGCGCACGGCGCGAATTGGCGAAAATGGATGCGGCCACCGGGCGCAATGTCGGCGTCGTGGATTGGGTGCCGCGCTCCTCCGAATTGCCGCCGCCTGGCGTCAGCAACCCGGCCCCCACCGGCACCGGCCAGGGCGAGGCCGACCGCATCGCCAAGCTCATGCGTGACACGGCGCGCGACGTGGAAGGTGCCAACGCCTATGCGGCGGCGAGCGAGCGCGGCGCCCGCGCCGTGGCCGACCTTGAAATCCACTTCAAGGCATTGAAGTCGGCACAGGACGCCTACGGCAATACGGCCGACAGGAACACCACGCAGGTGGCCGCGCTCACCGCGAAGATAGAAGAGCAGCTGAAGGCGGCCGAGCGCCTAAAAAACCTCAAGGATTTCAACCTCGGCACCGAGGAGCTCGAGCGTGCCAACACCCTGCTGGCGGCGGAAAATGCGCTCATCAACGCCAGCGTCGAGACGCGCGCGCGCGAGTTGGCACTCATCAAGCTCAAGCAGGAGGTGCAGAGCAAGGGCCTCGATGAGAGCAACGCGGCGGAAAAGGCCGCCATCGACCGGCGTGGCGGGGCTATCGAGCAGAACGAGCGGCTGAAGGCGCAGGGCGAGGAACTCAGGAAGGCCAACGAACTGTGGACCGAGCCGCTGAAGTCGGCGCTGCAGTCGATCCAGAGCACTGCCGCCAACATGTTCGAGTCGATGCTGGAGAAGGGCGCTTTTTCATTCCAGGAACTCGGCGA
>CAMAYC010000179.1 GCA_945862125.1 Reyranella massiliensis 521 | reverse complement strand
GCATCGTCGGCGATCAGATTGCTGCCGCCCAGCGAGATCGTGCCGCCGCTGCCCGCCAGCGAGCCCACCGTCAGGTTGAAGCCATTAAGGTCGAAGATGCCGCCGCTCACCGTGAGCGCACCCATCGTCGGCAGCGCCGTGGAGCTGCCTAGGCGGAAGGTGCCGGCCGATACGGTCGTGCCGCCCGTGTAGCTGTTGCTGCCCGACACGGTGAGCACGCCGGCGCCGCTCTTGGTGAGGCTGCCGCTGCCCGACATGTTGCCGGCGTAGGTGCCGGCGCTGGCGTGGTCGAACACGACCGAGGCGTTGTTGACGATACTGCCCTGCAGGCTGGTGGTGTGGCCCTGCAGGACGCCGCCCGACACCGTCGTGCCGCCGGTGTAGCTGTTGGTGCCGGTCAGGATCACCGTGCCCGTCCCCAGCTTGGTGAGGCTGCCCGCGCCCGACATGTTGCCGGCATAGGTACCGTTGTTCGTTTGGTTGAAGGCGACCGAAGCATTGTTGACGATGGCGCCTTGCAGGCTGGTGGTGGTGCCCTGCAGCACGCCGGCCGAGACGGTCGTGCCGCCGGAGTAGGTGTTGGCGCCCAGCAGCGTGAGCGTACCGGTGCCTTGCTTCACCAGGGAGCCAGTGCCGGTGATTGCCGAAGAGAGGGTTGTGCTGAGCGAATCGCCCGCGGTCAGCGTGCCCGCGCCCAGCGCCAAGGTGCCGCCGGTGCCGGACAGGGCCCCCACCGTCTGGTTGTTGCCGTTGAGATCGAACGTGCCGCCGGTGATCCTGAGCGCGCTCCCCGTCTGCAGGGAGGCGCCGGTGGCGAGCTGCAGGTTGCCGCCGTTCACGATCGTGCCGCCACTGTAGGTGTTCGCGGCACCGAGGACGAGAGTGCCAGACTCGAGCGACAGCCAGTTGGGCCCGGTGATGACGGCGTTGATCGTGGCCGTTCCCGCGCTGGCGACACTGAAGCTCGTGGAGCCAAAGAGATAGGTTGGCAGGGTCGACGAGAAGCCGTTGGACAGTGTCACGGCGCCCGTCAGGGCGACGCCGGACGTCGAGCTGCCGGTCGTTCCTCCAGTCTGGGCGACATTGCCGGTCCATTGATAGCCAACATAGCCATTGTCGTAGTCGTAGAGATAGTCGAAGCCCGCGAAGAACTCGCGGCCGGTATTGAGGAAGATGGACGAGCTGCCGACATGTACGGGGTACACGTAGCAAGGGGTGACTGTTGCCGCGGGCGCCGTGCAGGGACTGGCAGTATTGTTGGTGGTCTTGAATCCGTAAGAGGCGAACCCGCCTGGGAATGAAACACTCATGTCGACGTTTTCGCGGACATGGACGCCGTTGCGAAGGTCGGTGCCGGACGGCGGTGTCAGGAACGCGTAGTTGATTCCGGCGTCCTGCAGGATGGTGCCGTATCCGCTGATGCCGCCTATGGACACCGTCCCGGTGGCGACGTTCCAGTCGATGGTGTTGGGCTCCAGCTTGACCATGGCGAAGCCCGAGTTCGCGCTGCCCGGTATGCCGAGCGTGACCCCGGTGTTGCTGATCACGTAGCCCTTGGTGGTGACGCCGTCGATATTGAGGAACGGATTGGCGGACACCGGGATCATCGTGGGGGTGGCCGCACCGTTGCCGCGATTGAAGCCGACACCCATGTAGAAGACGTCGGGGCTGTCTTCGATGTAGAGCACCCTGACGTTCGTCGCGGTGGCAACGGGAAGGGTGCCGACGCCCGGATTCGCGTCATAGATTTGTATTGTCGTGTTGTAGTAGACGCCGGTGTGTGAAACGCCGCTGCTGCCGTAGGCTTGGCTGCCGGTGCCGACCGGCGTCAGGCCGGCCGGATTGAAATGGCTTCTTCCCACGACAATGCCGGTCGAGCCGGTATCCATGATGACTGCGGCGGGCGTGGTTACCGTGCCGCCGGGCAGTTTGATGTTGATCGTCCCAGGCTGGTTGGGCCCCATCGCGCCGTTCTGGAATGAAACCTGATAGGTCGTGGCGCTGTTGTCGTACAGGTTCCACGACTGCGCTCGAGCCTGCTCCGAAGCCGCCATGGCGGTGGCGAGCCACAGGCCTATACCGACGAAATACGGCCTGCAGACATTCATTCGTTGCTTTCCACGCCCTCTACCCTTGTCGCGAAATGAATATGCCCTTCGTCGGCATTTTCTCCATAGATCAACTACCCGGAATGAGCCAGTCGGGCGCTCAACATGAGCGATTCAGGCCTCGTCCTGCTTCGGGTCGGCATGAGAAAAGTTTCCTCGCGTCGCGCGAGATGACGGCGCTATCGTCTTCGCGAAGTAACAGAGGTGTGCCGATGCCCCGTGTCAGTGAAATCGAGGAGGACGGCGGCGATCCGACCTTGAAGGCGATCTTCGACCGCCAGCGCGAGATGTTCGGCGGCCTGCTCAATCCCACCAAGGTGATGGCGCACTGTCCGCCGATCCTGCGCGCCGCCGGCCTGCTCGGCCAATCGATCGAGCAGTCGGGCCTGCTGCCCAAGGGGCTGCCGGCGCTGCTCTATGTACGCGTCGCCACCATAAACGGCTGCCCGTTTTGAATGGATATCAATTCCAGCCGTGTGCTGGAAACCACGGAAGGCGGACTGGAGAAGCTCGCGGACGTCACGAGCTGGCGCGACAGCAAGCTGTTCAGCGAAGCCGAGCGGCTGGCGCTCGAATATGCGGAGCGCATTACCTACACCGACCAGAAGGTCGACGATGCCCTGGTCGACAGGCTGAAGCAGCACTTCACAGACGCGCAGATCGTCGAGCTGACGGCTGCGATCGCCATGGAGAATTTCCGCAGCAAGTTCAATCCGCCGCTCGGCGTCGAGGCGCAGGGCTTCTGCGTCATCCCGGCCAAGCGGGGATAGGCCGCTATTCCATCTCGATCTTGAGGTCCTTCAGGGTCTTGCCCCAGAACACATGTTCTTCGCCGACGAATTTGGCGAATGCCGCGCGCGTGCGCTGGGGGGGCTGCTCGAGGCCGTCTCGGGCCAGGGCCTCCTCCCACTTCGGATTCTTCATCGCCTGCTTGGTCGCCGCATCGATCTTGTCGAGAACGTCCGGAGGCGTCTTGGCCGGGGCGAACAGGCCCTGCCAGCTCGTCACGACGACATCGATGCCCTGTTCCTTGAGCGTCGGAACGTCGGGCAGCGACTTCACGCGCTTGTTGCCGGTGACGGCCAGGGCCTTGAGGTTGCCAGCCTTGACCTGAGACACCGCGGGCGGCAGCGACGAGAAGTTCATGGTGATGATGCCGCTGATCACGTCGGCCACCGCCGGCCCCGTCCCCTTGTAGGGCACGTGGGTGAGCTTGACGTCGGCCGCCTTGGCGAAGAGCGCGCCAGCGAGGTGATTGTTGCCGCCCACGCCTGACGACGAGTAGGTGAGCTTCTCGGGATCCTTCTTGGCCATCGCCACCAGCTCGGCGGCATTGTTGGCCGGCACGTTCTTTCCCACGACCAGGACGTACTGGTAATCCGTCACCTGGCAGATCGGCGCCAGGCTGGCGAGCGTGTCGATCATGCCCCTCTGGACGTGCGGGTTGATGATTACGTTCGTGCCAACGGCGACGAACAGCGTCTGGCCGTCGGGCTTGGCGTTCGCGACCGCGCGCAGGCCGATCGACCCGGCCGCGCCGCCCTTGTTCTCGATGATGATCTGCTGGCCGATGACCGGCGTCATGGCGTTCGCCAGCTCGCGGGCATTGATGTCGGTGCTGCCGCCCGCGGCGTAGCCGACGACGAAGGTGACCGGTCCGTTCGGCCACGCCGCCTGTGCGCGCAGCCCCGACGGCAGGAGGAGGGAGGTGCCGCCCAGAGCGAGGGCGTGTCTGCGATTAATCGTGATCATTGTTTCCTCCCAAGTCTGTCATCCCGAGCGTAGCGAGGGATCTTTCCTGTGGCCTCAAAGATCCCTCGGGCTGCGTCCTCGGGATGACACTTCGTGTCAATTCTTGCCGACAACGTAGCGGCCTGCGCCATCGCCCGCCAGCTTGCCCAGCACCGCGCCGGAGACCAGCCCCGTGCCGCCGGGATAGTTGTGATAGAACAGCCCGCCCACCAGCTCGCCGGCCGCGAACAGGCCGGGGATCGTGTGGCCGTCCGTGCTCTCGACCTCGCCCTCGTTGCTGATCTTGAGGCCGCCGAAGGTGAAGGTGAGGCCGCAGGTGACGGCGTAGGCCTCGAACGGCGCCTGGTCGATCGTGTTGGCCCAATTGCTCTTTGGCACCGCGAGGCCGCGCGTGCTGCGGCCATCCTTGACCGCCGGGTTGAACGGCACCTCGGTCATGACGGCTTCGTTCCATTCCTTGATCGTCTTCAGGAAGGCCTTCGGGTCGACGCCCTCGAGCTTGGTGGCCAGCTCTTCGATCGTGTCGGCCCGCACCTTGGTCATGCGCTTGATGCGGTATTCGTCGCGCAGCTTGTCGAGCACCTTCGAATCGAATATCTGCCACGCAAACTGCTGCGGCTGCGACAGGATCACGGCGCCGTACTTGGCGTAGGTGTAGTTGCGGAAGTCCGCGCCCTCGTCGACGAAGCGCACGCCGTTGGCGTTCACCATGATGCCGAGCGGGTAGGAGTGCTTCTGGAAATTGTCGCCGACCTCGAGGTCGCCGAACTCCGGCGCGTTCATGTCCCAGCCCACCGCGTGGCCGCCCGACCAGTTGCCGTGCGCCTTGGCGCCGATCGCCAGCGCCATGTTGATGCCGGCGCCGGTGTTGAAGCGCGTGCCGCGCACCTTGGCGAGATCCCAGGTCGGACCGAGGTAGCGCGTGCGCATCTCGGCGTTGCTCTCGAAGCCGCCGCAGGCCAGCACCACGGCCTTGGCGCCGATCCTGACTTTGCGGCCCTTGTGGCGCGCGATGACGCCCCGCACCACGCCGTCTTCCTCGATCAGCGACACGGCCGCGGTCTCGTAGTGGATGGGAATGCCGGCCTTGATCGCCGCCTTGTGCTCGAGATCGACAAGGCCCGGCCCGCCGCCCCAGGCCTCGACCGCGAGGCCGCCCCAGAACTTGTACTTGCCGTTCACCTTGAAGGCCTGCCGGCCGTAGGAGGGCTGGAAGCGCACGCCCTTGGAGCGCATCCACTTCAGCGTCTCGAAACTGCGGCCGATCAAAATGTCGGTCAGCTCGGGGTCGCAGCGGTAGTTGGTGACCCGGCCCATGTCGTCGAGGAACTCGTCGGCTGAATAGCTGCCGAAGTCGACGTCGCGCTTCTCGTCCTCGGTGAGGTCGTAGAGCTGGACGAGATCGTCCACACCATTGAAGACGACGCGCATCGCGCCGGCGGTATAGGTGCTGTTGCCGCCGCGCTCTTCCTCGGGGGCGGCCTCCAGCATGGCGACCGTGGCGCCCTTCTCGCGCGCCGCAAGCGCTGCACAAGCCGCGGCATTGCCCGCGCCCACTACCAGAACATCGACCTGAAAATCGTCCACTTACCGCTCCTTTGGTCGCGCCTCGATTCCGGCACCGCTTTTGCGTTAGAATAACGCAATGGGTGATCGTTTCGACCGTCTAGGGGTCCGGCATGCCAATGTCGAGGCCCTGCTGCGCCGGCCAGGCATCGGGCACAACAACGGCCCGACCTTCGACATGTCCTGGGAGGCCTGGGTGTGGCGCCGCGCCGCTGCCAAGGCCTGGAAGGCGCCCAAGCCCGAAGTGGCGATGATGCGGATCAAGCGGGCCGAGCGCCTGGGCATCACTTATAAGGAATTGACCTCGGCCCTGATGGATTCCGGCGCCTATCTCGGCGCCGCCGTGCTGCCGTTGTCGCTGGCCGCCCGCGTGCGCCGCGGTCCGAACCGCGAAATCATCGTCGAGCCGCGCAACAGCATCGCCGACCTCGTGGCGAAATTCCGGGGCCGCCTGTTCGTCCTGGGCGACATAGACGCCGTGCCGGCGCTCACTGACGCGGAGCGCGGCGAATTCCTGGCACTGCTGAACCGCGCCTTCGACGGCAAAGTCGAGGCCGTCGGCTGGGGCCATGACGGCCCGGCCATCCGCGCCCTGCTGAAGGCCAATGCGCTGCCGCATCAGGAGGCGTTCCTCGTCGGCGCCGGCATGGGCCATCAGGTGCTGGGCGAGACAGCCGGCCTGCCGTTCACCAAGGACATCGATACGTGGCTGACGTAGAGCCGCCTCTCAAAGGCGTCCGCGTCGTCGAACTCACGCACACCATCCTCGGACCGTCCTGCGGCATGATCCTGGCCGATCTCGGTGCCGAGGTGATCAAGGTCGAGCCTGTGGACGGCGATCGCACGCGCAAGCTGCGCGGCTTCGGTGCCGGCTTCTTCGGCTACTTCAACCGCAACAAGAAGAGCCTGGCGCTCGACGTCGACAGGCCGGAGGGCAGGGCGGCGCTGGTCAGGCTGCTGCAGTCGGCCGACGTGCTGATCGAGAATTTCGCGCCCGACTCGATGGCCAAGCGCGGCCTGGGGCCGAAGGATCTCGAGAAGATCAATCCGCGCCTCGTCTATTGCGCGCTCAAAGGCTTCCTGCCCGGGCCGTATGAAAAGCGGCCTGCGCTCGACGAGGTCGTGCAGATGATGGGCGGGCTCGCCTACATGACCGGGCCCAGCGGCCGGCCGCTGCGGGCGGGCACGTCGGTTGTCGATATCGTCGGCGGCATGTTTGGCGCCTTCGGCACGGTGCTGGCGCTGAAGCAGCGCGACAAGACGGGGAAGGGCGGGCTGGTCGAGAGCGCGCTGTTCGAGTCGGTGGTCTTCCTGATGGGGCAGCACCTCGCCATCACAGCGATCAACGGCGCGGCGCCGCCGCCGATGCCCGAGCGCGTGAGTTCATGGGCGGTCTATGAGATCTTTGGCACCTCCGACGATCTGCAAGTCTTCGTCGGCATCACCAGCGACGGCCAGTGGAAGCGCTTCTGCGAGTTCTTCAAGCAGCCCGAGCTCGCAGCCGACCCCAGGCTCGCCACCAACAATCTCCGCATCGAGGCCAGGCCGTGGCTGGTGCCCAAGGTGGCCGCGGTCTTCAAGGGCTACACCAAGCAGGCGCTCGAACAGATCTGCCTGGACGCCGACATCTCCTTCGCACCGGTCGCGCGGCCGCAGGACCTGTTCGACAATCCGCATCTTCTGGCCAACGGCTCGTTGGCGGCAACGACCCTGCCGGGCGGGGTGAAGACGCGCCTGCCGTTGTTGCCGTTCCAGATGTTCGGCTGGCGGCCGCCGCTGGTGAGCGATCCGCCGGAGATCGGCCAGCACAACGACGAGGTGCTGTCGGAGATCGGCTACGACGGCGCCGGCATCGCCGGACTCAGGACGGCAGGACTTCTGGGACCGAAGTAGACCGCGGACACCGCCTGATATCGGGCCAGGCCTCGCCGCAGGACACCGACCGCAGGTAAATCGGCCCACGATACAGACGAAACAATTTCACGGGCCCGCAATACGTCGATGATACGCGCGTCCCCTAAACAGAATTCACCGACGAGGGCAGTCCCGCCCCGCCGCACGAGCCTTCGGGGATAGCGTCATGTTCCAGATCATCGGTTCCTTCCTGGCCCTTGCCACGGTTATCGCCACCCTGGCCGCGGCGCCGGTCTACGGCCTTGCCTTCGCCGTCGGCACCCTCGTCTGGGTGGTCAAGGCCAAGCCCGCCCAGGCGGCCGTGCAGAACGACGCCCCGCATGGTGGCGTCGTCATTCTGGCCCAGTTCCGCTAGGTATCGTCCTCGCCGCCTCTTCGAAGGCCGGCTCTCTTCTCGCTCCCGTCCGCCTTTGCGGTTCAGGTCGAGCGATCCACCCGACCAAGAGTCCTATCCGATCTCAGCCTGTGCCCGCTGGACCTCGACGGCCAGCGGCCCGAGACTGTCCTGGCAGGCGGCGCGGTCGCCCGCCTTGGCCGTCCTTTCCAGTGTTCCCGCTGCTTCGCCGAGGGCGCGGGCGCCGACCGCCAGCGCGCTGCCCTTGAGGCGGTGGGCGGCGGCGGCGAGAGCCGGCAGGTCGCC
>CAMAYC010000178.1 GCA_945862125.1 Reyranella massiliensis 521 | reverse complement strand
ATGACGTCGGACTCGTTGCCGCTCTGGACCTTGCGCGAGTTGGCCACGATCGAGGTGCCGATGTGGCCCGGCATCACCACCGAACACTTGATGTGCGGGGCGTTGATGCGGAGATCGGTCACCAGCGCCTCGGTGAATCCCTTGACCGCAAATTTCGCCGCCGCGTAGGCGGTCTGCGGGATGTGCGGCGCGATCATGGCCCAGAAGCCGTTGATGCTGCTGGTGTTGATGATGTGGCCGGCGTCGGCCTTCTTGAGCATCGGCAGGAAGGCGCGTGTGCAGTTGTAGACGCCGCCCCAGCAGACATTGAACGTCCGCTCCCATTCATCCTGCTCGTTGACGATCAGGCTGCCGCCGCCGCCGATGCCGGCGTTGTTGAACAGCAGATGGATGCAGTCGGTATCCTGGTCACGGGCGACGGCATCGCGGAAGCTGCGAACCTGGACGGGGTCAGAGACATCCGCGACGTGCGTGGTGATGCGCTGGCCCTGGCGAAGCCCATCGGCCGCACAGAGCCGCCGTGTCTCCTCCATCGCCGTGGCCGAGACGTCGCAGAGCGCGATGTTGCAGCCCTCCGCGATCAGCAGCCGCGCCAGCTCGCGGCCCATGCCCGTGCCGCCGCCGGTGATGACCGCGATCCTGCCGGCGAAGTCCTTCATGTCGACGTCTCCCTGGTGCAGCCTCCACGCTAGCCGGCGGATATCGTCCTGGCAAAGCAGATGCCGGGGGCCGCAAGCCTGGAAGGCGGAAACGGTGGGCGCCCGTGGACATTTCTGCCGGCCAGCGCCTAGACTTACCGTCGATGAAGAACCTGATCCTGCGTGAAGACCGTGGCGCGGTCGCGATCCTGTGGCTCAACCGGCCGGCCAAGCGCAACGCCATCACGACCAAGATGATGTGGCGGCTTGGCGAGCTGCTGCAGGGCTGTCTGGCCGACCGCCAGGTTCGCGTCGTTCTGATCGCCGGCAAGGGTCGGCACTTCAGCGCCGGCGGCGACATGAACGAGATGCTCGGCATGGATGTCTTGCAGACCGACGATACGATGGTCGCCTGGCAGCACAATCTCGAACTGATCGAGCGGTCGACCAAGCCGGTCATCGCCGCGATCCACGGCGCGGCGTTTGGCGGCGGGACGGAGCTCGCGATTGCCTGCCATATCCGCGTCTGCGGCGAGAGTGCCCGATTTGCCCAGACCGAGATCGCCCTTGACCATCTGCCAGGCGGCGGCGGCACGCAGCGCCTGCCGCGGCTCGTGCCGCTGTCCTTTGCCTATGAACACTTGTTGTTGGGAGAGCCGATCCTCGCTGCCGAGGCGCACCGCATCGGTCTCGTGAACCATGTCTGGCCGGACGACGAATTGCTCGATCGCGCGGTCGATCTCGGACGCCGCATCGCGCGCCGGGGGCCGACCGCAGTGCGCTACACCATGGAGGCGGTGCGGCTCGGGCTACAGGGGGCTCTCGAGCCGGGCATGCGCCTGGAACGGGCGATGGCTGCGCTGGTGAACGAGTCGCGCGAGGCCAAGGAGGGCATGCGCGCCTTCTTCGAGAGCGGCCGTCGCCCGACTCGCAAATGACGTCGCAGCCCTACGCCTCGCCACCAGGGGTGGGTATCGACGGGTTGCTGCGGCACGGCGTCTTCCGTGCACCCGACAAGGTGGCGCTGGTCGACGATAACAGCTCCATCACCTATCGCGAGGCCGAAGCGGCGAGCAACCGCGTGGCGCGCTGGCTTACGGTGAACGGCGTGCGCCGCGGCGATCGCGTCGCCCTGATCCTGCCCAACGGTATTCCGTTCGTCGTGGCCGAGCTGGCGATCCTGCGCGTCGGCGCCGTCAAGGTACCGCTCAACATTCGCTTTGCCGCACCCGAGGTTCACTACGCGCTTGCCGACTGCGCGCCGATCGCGCTCATCGCCACCCCCGACTACGCGGTCCGTGTTCAGGCGGAGCGAGCTAGGCTCCCGTCGCTCGCTGCCGTCCTGACCTCGGGCGGCACGGTGCCCGGCTTGCCTGCCTTCGAGGACGTCGCCGTTTCGGGCGACGGCACGCCGTTGCCGGCCGAGGGCTACGGCGACGACGAGCCGATCCTGATCCGCTACACCGGAGGCACGACCGGCCGGCCGAAGGGGGTCGTCCACACGCATCGCAGCTACTTGGCCGTGGTGCTCGACGTCGTCCGCGAAAACGCGCTGGTCGAGCAGGACATCGCTCTCCATCTCGGGCACCTGAGCCACGGGCTCAACTTCATGTGGCCGGCCTGGTATCTGCTGGGTGCCACTCAGGTTCTGCGCGAGCGCTTCGAGCCGGCGGCAACCTGGCGTGACTTCGAGCGCTACAAGGTGACCTGGGTGTACATGGTGCCGACCATGATTCACATGCTGCTGGAATCCGACGACCGGGAGGCCGATGTGGCGGCGCTGCGCTGCTTCACCTATGCCTCGGCACCGATGCCGGTACCGCTACTGCGTCGCGCCATCACACGGTTCGGCAATATCTTTACCCAGGTCTACACGCTCTCGGAAGCGCCGGTGATCACCACCATGATGCGCCCACACGAACATCTCGCAACGGGGACGGAGTGCGGACCGCGGCTGGGCTCGGTCGGCCGCGAGGTGCCTACCTTCGAACTGCGATTGGTGGATGGCGACGGCAAGGACGTGCTCCCGGGAGACGTTGGCGAGATCGCGGTGCGCTCTGTCAACAACATGGCCGGCTACTGGAATCTGCCCGAGGAAACCGCCGCGACGCTAGTCGATGGCTGGCTGCGCACGGGAGACATGGCGCGCCGGGCCTCCGACGGCTTCCTGCATCTGGCCGACCGCAAGAAGGACATCGTCATTACCGGCGGCTTCAACGTCTGGCCCAAGGAGGTCGAGGATGCGCTGCTCGGCCATCCCGACGTCGCGCAGGCCGCGGTGGTTGGCGCCCCCGACGAGAAGTGGGGCGAGATCGTGGTGGCCTATGTGGTGGCCAGGCCTGGTTGTCGACCGTCGGCGGACGCGTTGGTCGCCCACTGTCTGGAATTGCTGGCCGACTATAAGAAGCCGCGTCGCGTCCACATCGTCGAGGCGCTGCCACTCACCCCGGTCGGCAAGGTTTCGCGCGCGCGCTTGCGCGAGCGCGCCAGGACAGGCGCCTAGAAGCCCTTAAGCTGGCTCGGCAGATACGTTGCGAGCCAGGGAATGAACATGACCGCAAGCAGCGTGATGAACTGCGCGATGACATAGGGCATCACGCCACGCACCATGTCGCCGTAGGTGATCTCGGGCGGGGCGATCGACTTCAGGTAGAAGATCGACGGCGCCATGGGCGGCGTCAGGTAGGAAGTCTGGATCGCCACCACCATCATCACCGCGAACCACACCGGATCGATCTTGAGGGCAGCTACGATCGGCATGAAGATCGGCAGGCAGATCAGCACGATCGATACCCAGTCGAGGATAAAACCGGCCGCGAAGATGATCGCGAGACAGATCAGCAGGATGCCATAGGTGCCGATGTCGAGGTCCGCGACGATCGCCTGGACGAGCTTCTCGCCACCCTGCACGCGGAACACCGAGGCGAACATCGTCCCACCGACCACGATCAGCATGATCATGCAGTTGATAAGCAACGTGCGTTTGACGGCGTCAGAGAACACCGGCCAGGTAAGCCGCCCGTAGAGGGCGGTCAGCACCAGGGCGCAGAGCGCCCCGACGCTGGCGGCCTCGGTGGGCGATGCGATGCCGAACATCGTCGTGCCCAGCACCGCCGCGATCAGCACGATCGCAGGCACGAACCCGGTCAGGGTTAGCCAGAGCTTGGTGCGGAGTGGCATCGCGATTTCCTCGCGCGCGACCGGCGGGCCGTCCTGCGGATTGAGGAGGCAGCGCACCACGATATAGACCAGGAACATGCCGACCATCAGCAGGCCGGGCAGCAGCATGCCGGCATAGAGCTGGCCGACCGACATGTTGGCGATCGACGCGTAGATAACCGCCACCAGCGACGGCGGGATCATGGTGCCGAGCGAGCCACCAGCGCAGATCGTGCCGGCGATGAGATCCTTTTTGTAGCCATAGCGCATCATCACCGGAATGGTCATGACGCCGATCACGACCTCGACGGCGCCGACGATGCCGGTGGACGCCGCGAAGATGGCACCCATCGTGATGGTGGCGAGCGCCAGGCCGCCGGGCAGGCGGCCCATCCACATCTGCAGCACCTGGAACAGGCGCTCCGCGATGCCGGATCGCTCTAGAATGCAGCCCATGATGATGAAGGGCGGGATGGCCGAAAGAAGGTACTGCTGCGCGGTCTGCTGGACCATGCCGTAGAGCTGGATGCCGACGACCTTGTCGCCAAACACGCCCATGCCGAAGACGAAGGCCGTGGCGAGCAATGAGAAGGCGACAGGCACGCCGAGGAACACCAGCGTGAACAGCACCGCGAACATGAGGATCGGCAGCATTACGTCGAATCCTCAGGCGGTGGCGTGCGTGGTGGGATCGGTCGTGCCCGGCGGCGGCACGGCATCGGGATCGGTGATGCCGACGAGATGGCGCAACGTCTCCGACAGCACCTGCAGGGCAAGCCCAAACAGGCCGATCGTCATGCCGGCATAAAAAGGCCAGACCAGGGGCTCCCAGGCGCTCATGCTCTCGAGCTCGCCCTTGAGATAGGCGCGCCACGTCTTGGTGGCCGACGCGGAGCCCACGTACCAAAGTAACGGCAGGAAGATGGCGGCGTAGAACAGCAGATTGATGGCGTGTTGCAGGCGCAGCGGCAGGCGAACGGCGATGAAGTCGATGCGGATGTGGGCACCCATGCGCAGCGTGTAGGCGGCGCCCAGCAGGAACAGAGTACCGTTGGTCATGTAGGCGATGTCGCTGCCCCACAGGGTCGGCGCATTGAAGGCGTAGCGGGCGACGACTTCGTAGAGCTGCACGGCGATGATTACGACGACCTCGGCCATGGCGATCACGGCCAGCAGCCAGCCGATCCTGTCGAGCGTGGGGCAGAGGCGCTCAAGGATCATCTTCTTCATGGCGAGGTCCCCCGAATGAGAGCGGGGCGGCCGACCGGCCGCCCCGGACCCAAGCTACTTCTTGGTGAACTCGTCCTTGTGGTCGACCACAAGATAGGGCGAGTACCTCTCCCATTTGTCTTGGAAGTCGAAAACCGACTTGGCGACCCGCTCTGGCCACGGATTGCCTTCGGCTTTGGCCTTGGCGGCCGCGTCGGCCGCCCATTTGCGGGCTGCCTCCTTGGCTTTGCGCTTAAAAGTCTCGTCGAGGATGATGATCTCGTTCTTGCCGGCGAGCAGGGTTTCGAGGGCGCTGAAGTCCTGCATGATGATCGAGTTCAGGCTCTCGAAGGTCACCAGGCGGGCCGCCAAGGTAATCTTCTCCTGCAGGTCCTTGGGGATTTTGTCCCACTTGTCGGCCTGCATGGCTGCCTCGAAGGTCCATGAACCCGCATGGATACCCGGCATGATCAGATACTTGGCGATTTCCTGGAAACCCAGCGCCTTGTTCTCGCTCGGCATGGAGTACTCCATGGCGTCGATCGCCTTCTTCTCAAGCATCGAATAGAGTTCGCTGCCGGGCACGACCACCGGCGCCGCACCGAAGCCGTCCTTTATGATAGCTGCCCAGTTGCCGAGCGTGCGGAACTTCAGGCCCTTGAGATCCTCGACCGTTTTGATCGGCTTGTGGCTGTGGGCGAACACCTCCGATGGGCCGGCGCCCAGCACCATCGTGTGCATCTTCATGGTGGCGCGCCGGTGCTCCTGCAGGAGCTTCTCGCCACCACCGTTATACATCCACGGAATGATCGAATCGACGCCGAGCCCGGTCGGAAACGATCCGATGATAAGGTTGGTTGGGTCCTTGCCGCCAAGGAACGAGGCCGGGCCGATCGCGATGTCGGCGCGGCCGTCTTCCACCGCTTCGTAGATCTTGAAGATTGGCGCCAGAACGCCGCCTTCCTGGACGTCGATCTTCACTTTGCCGTCGGTGAGCTTGTCGACGTAGGCGGCGAACGGAATGGCGATCGCCGTATTGTAGACTGAAGTCTTGGGCGCGATGGTCGCCGCCCGGAGCGTAATGGTCTGCGCAGCCACCGGCACCGCAAACAAAGCCACGGCGGCACCAAGTGCCACCCTCCTGAACATGTGTCGCATAATCCCCCCCCCAACGCGCTTCGGAAAACGCTAAGTCCAGCCAACAAAGCTAGTCCGGATAGCACAGCCTCTGCAATATCCGGACCAAACGCTTGGCGCAGCTGCGGAGCCGCGCTGCCATGAGGATCAGGTACGCTTGGGTTCGCCCGGTCGACGCGGCAGGAATGCCGTCAGCAGCCCCAGCAGGAGCAGGAACGGCGTCAGCTTGTAGACGGTGTCGATGCTGGTCATGTCGGCGAGCTGGCCCAGCGCCGCGGCGCCGAGGCCACCCAGACCAAAGGAGAAGCCGAAGAACATGCCGGCCACGAGGCCCACGCGGCCGGGCAGCAATTCCTGGGCATAGACCAGGATGGCGGAGAAGGCCGAGGCCATGATCATCGCCACCGTGACAGCCAGCACGCCGGTCCAGAACAAGTTGGCATAGGGCAGCATCAACGCGAAGGGTAGCGCGCCCACGATCGAGAACCACATGACCGGGATGCGGCCGACCTTGTCGCCCACGACGCCGCCGGCAATGGTGCCCATGACGATGCCGACCAGGAAGGCGAACAGGTAGAGCTGCGCCGTCTGCACTTCGACGCCGAACTTTTCGATCAGGTAGAAGGTGAAGTAGCTGCCGAGGCTGGCGCTATAGACATTTTTGGAGAAGAGCAGCGCCACCAGCACCAGCACGGCGCCGATGACGCGTTTGCGCGACAGGGTCGAGATGGTGGGGCCGGCAGCTGCCTTGGCGCGCGCGGCCGGCTTCGAGGCGTTGCCCTTGGATTCGGCCCGACGACGGCTGTACCAGCCGCCAACCTGGAACAGCACGGTCATCGCAACGAGCGCCGCAGCCGAGAACCACACGATGCTGTGCTGGCCATGCGGCACGACGATGAAGGCGGCCAACAGCGGACCGGCTGCGGAGCCCATGTTGCCGCCGACCTGGAACAGCGACTGCGCCAGGCCATAGCGGCCGCCTGCCGCCATGCGCGCCACGCGCGAGGCCTCGGGATGGAACACCGACGAGCCCATGCCGATCAGCGCAGCCGCCAGCAGGATCAGCGGATAGGTGTTGGCCTGGGACATCAGCAGCAGGCCGATCAGGGTGAAGCCCATGCCGACCATCAGGGAATAGGGCTGGGGATGCTTGTCGGTATACATGCCCACCACCGGCTGCAGCATCGAGGCAGTGCACTGGAAGGCGAGTGTGATCAGGCCGATCTGGCCGAAACTCAGTTCGTATGAATCTTTGAGGATGGGATAGAGCGCCGGCACCAGCGACTGCATCATGTCGTTCAGCAGGTGGCAGAAGCTCAAAGAAAGAATGACCGCGAAGGTCGTGCTGTTGGCCGAGGCGGAGGCCGCTGCGGCGACGGCGGGCGCCGCGGGGGCGGCACCGGCCGCCATCGTGTTGTCGCTCATGGTATCATAATAGTCGCCGGGCTGGTTTGAAGCCACCGCGTGTCCGGCAGGCCTGCGTTGCAGGAGGGAACACTCTTCACCTTTAGGCGTTACCACGACGATCAGCATGGCCATTCAGAGCGCCACCCATACCGACGTGCCCGCGCGTCTGGACCGCCTGCCATGGAGCCGGTTCCACCGGCTGGTCGTGGTTGCGCTCGGCATCACCTGGATTCTCGATGGCCTCGAAGTGACGCTCGCCGGATCGGTAGCGGCCGCCCTGCAAACAAGTCCACGGCTGCAGCTCACCGCCGAGCAAGTGGGCCTCACCGGCAGCGCCTATCTCGCGGGCGCGGTGCTGGGCAGCCTGTTCTTCGGTCACCTCACCGACAAGCTCGGCCGCAAGAAGCTCTTCAGCGTCACTTTGGGGGTCTACCTTGTGGCCACGGCCGCCACCGCCTTCTCGTGGGACTTCTATAG
>CAMAYC010000177.1 GCA_945862125.1 Reyranella massiliensis 521 | reverse complement strand
CTACGCTTCGGCCTGGCCCTGCTGCTGGGCCGGCTGCCGCGCACCGCGGGCTACCGTGTGATTGCCGGCCACGATATCCGAGTCTCGGTGCTGAGCGATGCCGGCGAGCAGCGCCGTCAGCCCGTCCAAATCGACGGCGACGACGCGCTCACTTTGCCGGTGTCGATCGCGCTTGCCGCTGGCGCCGTGCGGTTGCTGCGGCCTGCATCAGGATGATGGAATCGCCCGTGTCACCCGAAGGCCTTAGCTGAGCGGCTTTTGTCGTCCATCGAAAGAATGCCTCCTCCGGAGGCTGCTTTTTGATTTGGAAGGGCCAGGTTGGGAGCGAGGCGGTTGAGGGGAAGCCAGCGCCCTGAAGCACCTGGATCAAGCTGTTGGCCTGTTCGGATCTTCTTGATCTGCCGCAAGGAATTCGTCGCGTGTCCGGCGCAATTTATTCCAGCAGTACCCGGCGTCCAACGAACTGCCCGGTCAATCGTCCTCTGGGGCCGATGGTCTGCCGCTTTGCTGCGGCATAGTGGAATTGGCGTTCTGATCTTTGCCGGGAGGAGGGACAGTGACAGACGAAGGCCCATTCCCCGCGCGTTCGAGGATGCTTGTGGCGACCGATCTCTCCGCTCGGTCGGACCGTGCGGTGGAGCGCGCTGTCGCTATGGCGTGGTCGACCGGCGCGGCCCTCACGATCCTGCACATTGTTGATGCAGATTTGCCGGCGCGGCTGGCCGACCGGCGGGCCGATGAGGCGCGTGCATTGATTGCAGAGCAAGTCGCAACGGTGCCGGGCAGAGATGCAGTCGCTCCGGCGATTGAGGTCGTTTTTGGCCGCGATCACCGGGACATAGCGGATATCGCGGCGAAAATGAGTGCCGGGCTCATCGTGACGGGAATTCATCGCAACGAGACGCCCGAACTTTTCCGCGGAACAACAGTCGAGCGCCTCATTCGCGGCGGCCCGTGTCCGGTGCTGATGGTCAAGGCGAAGCCGTTGCGCCCTTATCGCCGGGTCGTCATTGGCATCGACTTCTCGGAATGCTCGCGCCGCGCCGTGGAGTTCGCGGTGCGCCTGCTCCCGGACAGCGAGTTCCACCTCGTCCATGCTTTCGATGTTCCCTTTAAGGCTTTCCTGTCCGGCGACGAGATTCAACGTGAGGCGTCGAAGGGTCATCAGGAACAGATGGACAGTTTTGTCGGAGAGGATTTTTCGGCTTTCCGGACGGCCTCGCAGGTTGCGCCAGCCCGCCTGTTCCAGATTGTCAGCCAAGGAACGGTTCGGCAGGTGATCCAGGAACAATCCGAACGGCTGAAGGCCGATCTCCTCGTTGTCGGCACGCATGGACGGAGCGGGATTGCCCACGCGCTGCTGGGGAGCGTTGCCGAGGACTTGCTGAGCCGTCCTCCCTGCGATGTTCTGGCCGTGCGCCCTTGATGTCTGCTCGACTGAGGGCAGATGCGCATTTGCCAACGGCCGATATCGACACGGCGCTGGGACTGACGGCGGTAGAGGCTGGCCCGGTACGGCTCCAACGCTCTTCCCGATGTTAGCGCGCCGTTCTCCGTTGTCGTGTTCCCGAGGCAATTCCTCAGCCGGGTGATCTATATCCTGCTGGCCGCGGCATTGGTGTCGTTGGCGCTCGGTGATATCAAGGACACCGTCTTTACCGGCGCCGTGCTGCTGGTCGACGGAATCATCAGGACCGCACAAGAATACTCGACTTGGAAGCTCTCCTTAGCCAATCCAGCGCTGGGGCGACCGGGATCAGCTGCTGATGTCAAAGTTCACTTGGCACCGCGTGGGAAGCACGAAGTTTAGTAACAAGCGGCTTCTTGTGAGAGATTCCCCAAGAGCGCCCAGGTGACGACCGCGGGCCGTCACTCCCACGCGATCGTTCAGATGCACTCCAAACTGCTCAGACCAGCTGCGTGACCAGGACACGCTTAGTGGGAAAGCAAGGCCGGCAGACGTAGATTGGCGAGAATGCCCTTGGTCGCACCGCCCAGCACGAAGTCACGCAGGCGGGAATGACCGAAACCTCCCATTGCCAGGAATTGAGCCCCCTCCTTCACGGCCGCATCCTGTAGGGCTTCGGCAATGGTCTTGCCGCCAAGACCGATGCTGCACGGCTTGGCCTTGAACCCTCGCCTTTCGAGCGACGACGCAAGTGACCCGGCAATATCGGATCCGCTCAGGGGCTTTTCATCCTTGACGGTCAGCACGGAGACGCGACCGCCCTCGGGCAGAATCGATAGGGCATCGCCAAGGGCGCGGGCAGCAACGCGGCTTTCGTCCCAGGCAATCGCGATGTGGTCGAGACTGGCGGGCCGGGCCGAGGGCGGTACAAGAATGGTCGGGCGACCGGATCCGAATACAACCGCCTCGGACATATCTTGGGCTAACGCGGCTTCGCCAGACCAGGGAAGCACCGAAAGATCATGGTACCGAGCCTCGGCTGCGGCGGCCTCGAATGCGCCGCCCAGAATAACCTCGCGAGAAGAGTAATGAACGCTGCCGCGCAACTCGATGGGACCTTCCAAAAGGCCCTTCAGGCGCTGGCATTCCGCCCTGCTCTTTTCCTCGGCGGTCCGGACGAGTCCGGGGACGTCGATGAGCATACCCAAAACCGGCGAGTGCACTTGCGGAATGTCGACGGAGAATGCCCTGACATGCAGCTCAAAACCAAGTGCGACCGCGAACCCGGCGGCGGCCAGGATTGCACTATCTGCGACCGATTCTGGATAGGTGGGCAAGGGCATATAAGCGACACGGAACGGCATTGCGATTGCTCCCAAGTACATTCGGTATCCAAGCGCCGAAAGACGAGGAGCCGCCTCTCGTGATCTTGAATATTCGCTTCAGTATCTATTTCCCGCAGATGGCGCAGCGACCTTGATCTGAATCAATCAAACTTCATCAAACTTCACTATTCTTGAGTAGAAGCAACGATAGGGATGGGCTCATGCCGCATGACCGGTATCAGACCGTGCAAGAGCTTGCCGAACGCCTGGAGGTTGCCCAGGCGACCGTGCGCCAGTGGATCAAGTCTGGCGTGCTTCGCGCCATCGACATCGGCAAGGGCTGGCGCATCGCCGATACCGACTTCGAGCACTTCCTCAAGGTGCGTGAAACGGCACCACGCGGCTGCACACGCACGCCGGCCACTTCCCGCACGGACAAGGAGAGATAACGCCCCCTGCGGATGCGCCGCTCTCGCCCCGTCGCAATTCATCTGGGCAATGGATGCTGGAAGGAAGTCATGAACCGACTTGCAGGAAAAATCGCCATCGTGATGAGGGTGCTGTTGGCATCGGCCAAGCCTGTGTGGTCCGCATGTCCGAGCAGGCAACGAAGGTCGCTATCTTCGATCTGCTCGAACGAAGCGAAGTTCGTCACCGGAGCGGAAATCGTCCTCGACGGCGGCCATACGGCGCGATGACATGATGCTCTCCGAGCCCCATGCCAAAACAGCTGAGGCCTGCCTCGCTGCACTCGATGCCCGGCCTCACGGCCTGACCAAGGCAGAGGTGGCGCGGCGGCTGGCGGAGCATGGGCCGAACCGGCTGCCCGAGGTACGGGGGCGCGGGCCGTTTCTGCGGTTTCTGGCGCAGTTCCACAACGTCCTCATCTATGTGCTTCTGGGTGCGGCCGTGGTGACGGGAGCCTTGCACCACTGGGTCGACACCGGGGTGATCCTGGCCGTGGTTCTGGCCAATGCGGTGATCGGCTTCATCCAGGAGGGCAAGGCCGAAGCGGCCATGGCCGCGATTCGGAGGATGCTGGCCCCGCGCGCGGCTGTCCTTCGCGAGGGGCAACGGGCGAGCGTCGACGCTGCGGACATCGTTCCCGGCGACATCGTGCTCCTGGAAGCGGGCGACAAGGTTCCTGCCGACCTCAGGGTCATCGAGGCACGGGGGCTCGCGGCGCAAGAAGCGATTCTGACCGGAGAATCGGTCCCGGTCGAAAAGGCCGTGGAGTCGGTGGCCGTCGTCGCCACTCTGGGCGACCGCCGCTCGATGCTCTGGTCGGGCACGCTCGTCACCCGTGGCACGGCGCGAGGGGTGGCCGTCGCCACCGGTGCGGAAACCGAAATCGGTCGCATCGGTGGGCTTCTGGCAGGGATCGAGCTGCTGACGACGCCCCTCGTCGCGCAGATGGACCATTTCGCGCGCTGGCTGTCCTTCCTCATCCTGCTCGCTTCAGGCCTCCTGCTGGCGTACGGCTATTTCGTCGGCCACCACGACTTCTCCGAGATGTTCATGGCCGTGGTCGGCGTGGCCGTGGCGGCGATCCCCGAGGGCCTGCCCGCGGTGATGACCATCACGCTGGCAATCGGCGTCCAAGCCATGGCACGCCGCAATGCCATCGTCCGCCGTCTGCCGGCCATCGAGGCGATCGGCTCGGTGTCTGTGGTCTGCACCGACAAGACCGGCACGCTGACCCGCAATGAAATGGTCGTCGCCGCGGCCGAGACGCCCGAGGGAGCCTTTGTGGTCGCGGGCGAGGGTTATGCGCCCGAAGGCGCGATCACGCCGAAAGGTGATCTTGCGCGGGTGGCGCTCGCGGCGGCGCTGTGCAACGACGCAAGTCTGCATCACAAGGACGGGCACTGGGCGGTTGAGGGCGACCCCATGGAGGGTGCACTTCTGGCCTTCGCGGGCAAAGTCGGAGGCGATCACGCGTCGCACCGACTGGATGCCATTCCCTTCGACAGCCGCCACCGCTTCATGGCGGTACTGACCGAGAGTGCGGCCGGACGCCTCGTACACGTCAAGGGCGCGCCTGAGCGGGTGCTGCGTATGTGTGCGGGACTCGACTACGGGCACTGGCATGACCGGGCCGAGGCGCTGGCGCGGCGCGGGCTGCGGGTCCTGGCATTGGCCGAACGTGCTGAAACCGGCGAGAGCATCGGCCCGGACACGCTGGACGGCAGCCTCTGCTTCCTGGGCTTGGTGGGCCTGATCGACCCGCCGCGTCCGGAGGCAATCGCCGCTGTCGCCGAATGCCGGGCGGCGGGGATCCGGGTGAAGATGATCACCGGCGACCACGCGGGCACTGCCGCCGCCATTGCTGCCCAGATCGGGCTTCAGAACCCCGACCGTGTGCTGACCGGCGCCGACCTCGACAAGCTCGACGAGGCGCAACTCGCGCTGGAGGTGGCGGGCGTTGATGTCTTTGCCCGCACCAGCCCCGAACACAAGCTGCGGCTGGTAACCGCCCTTCAGGCCAACGGGCTGTCGGTCGCCATGACCGGCGACGGGGTGAACGACGCGCCCGCGCTGAAACGCGCCGATGCGGGTATCGCCATGGGGTTGAAGGGATCCGAAGCCGCCAAGGAGGCCGCCGATCTGGTACTGGCCGACGACAACTTCGCTTCCATCGCTGCGGCCGTGCGCGAGGGGCGCACGGTCTATGACAACCTCAAGAAAGTCATCAGCTGGACGCTGCCCACCAATGCCGGCGAGTCGATCGTCGTCGTGCTGGCCCTGCTGGTGGGTCTTGCGCTGCCGCTGACGCCGGTGATGATCCTCTGGGTCAACCTGATCACCGGCATCACACTCGGCATCGCTCTGGCTTTCGAACCGACCGAAGTCGGGACCATGGCGCGCCCGCCCCGCCCGCGCAACGCGCCGATCCTGTCGGGCGAACTCGTCTGGCACATTGTGCTGGTTGCGCTGCTGTTTCTGGCGGCGGTCTTCGGCATCTTCACCTATGCCACCGACAGGGGCTATCCGCCGGCTCTGGCCCAGACCATGGCGATGAACATGCTGGTGGTGCTGGAGATCTTCCACCTCTTCTTCATCCGCAACATCCACAGCACATCGCTGACCTGGGCGGCGGCGCGCGGCACCAAGGTGGTCTGGACGGTGGTCATCGCCATCACCGCCGCTCAATTCGCGGTCACCTATCTGCCGCCCCTGCAGGTTGTGTTCGGCACACGGCCCGTGCCGCCGATGGACGGCATTCTGATCGTGGCCATCGGCGCCGCCTTCTTCGCGATCATCGAGATCGAAAAGCAGATCCGGCTGGGATTAAAGGGATAGAAGAAGCCCCAAATCGATGCATCTCCGCTATCTCGGCACCTTGCTCAACATCGCCTGCGAGAAGATTTGCACCATCACCTTTCCGCTGCCGATCGACCTTCTCAGCGTCCTGCGTGGCAAGGGCTGAGCGATCAGCGGCGGCGGGAGCGGCTTGATCGAGGTCAAGGGCCGGCGCCGCGGGGGCCTGTATCCAGGGTACGAAATTGTAGGAGGGGACTCATGCGTTCGATTCTTGTCACCGTCGACGATACGCCGTCGTCCCTTGCCGCGCGGGCGCTGGCGGCCGCCTTGGCGCGCCAGGCCGGCGCCTCCCTGCGCGGCGTGACCGGGATCGAGCTGAGCGACCTCGACAAGGTCGAGGCGGTTCCCCTGGGCGGCGTCGAGTACGCCTACGACCGTCTGAAGCACCGCGAACGGCAGGCGGTCGAGCGCCGCGCACGCGTCGCCGGCCTTCCGGCGGCCTTCCAGCGTTCCCTCGCGGAGCAGGGCCTGGAGGCGCCCTGTTCGATCATCGAGGCCGACGTCCGCGGCGCCCTGCTGCGTGAGATCCAGACCTGCGATCTGGTCGTGACGGGGCGGGACACCGAATTCCATCTCGAACCCGGCGACGGCGTGGCGCCGATGGTCGAGCATCTGATCGCCCGCGGCGGCCGTCCGGTCGTGGTGAGCGGCTCCGCCGCCGCCGGTACCGGCCCCGTGATGGTGGCTTACGACGGAAGCGCACCATCGGCCAAAGCGCTGCAGATGGCGACCCTGCTCGGCCTCTTCGGTCCGGCCGGCGGCGCTCCCGGCGCGGTCCATGTCCTGTCGGTCCACCGCGACCGCGCCGAGGCGTCGGGAGTTGCGGCGCGGGCGGGCGCCTTCCTGGCGTCGCACGGTATCGAGGCGACCCTTGAATCCCGTGTCGCGGCCGACGACCCTGCCGAATTCCTGATGCGGCGCGCGGGAGAGATTGGGGCGAGGATGCTCGTGATGGGCGCCTTCGGCCACCGCGGCTTCCGCGAGATCCTGTTCGGTTCCTGCACCCGACGCCTCTTCAACACCGCACCGCTGCCGCTGTTCATATACCACTGATCGGCGCTCGCCTTGCCGGACCTGCCATCGCAGGCAGAGTGCCGTCACTGCCAGCATCCGCTCACACTGATGTGATGAGCATATTCAGCAGGAATATGCTATGGCTTCCGGCAGGCTGACGCGTGGACCGCGCCGGCCTTTTTCATTTCCGGCACGACCTCCCGCGGCACGCCTGCGGGTCGCCTATAAGGCCTGGTGCAGCCGCCGCGGGTCCTGACCCGTGGACAGTCCCAAGAACAACCCCGTCCCAACCACACGCCGAATAACGACGTGGGAACAGACACTTAATGACGCCCGGAAAACAGGCGCGCTGGGGTTTGTGTGATCGAAAAAATCGGGAGTCGTATAAAAGCCAATGGAATGAGGCTTATCCCGGAATCCCGGACAGGGTCGCGGACAACACGCGTTACATTCAGGTGTCCGCAAATATCGGGCGAAAAGCCCACCGTCACTTGCTTTCCGGCGTGCGGAGAGCGGGAATTGGTACCGAGGACTTGGTGGGGGACTTCGGCGCGGAGTTGTGCCGAACTTGCCGGTTTAGCGAGACTGCAGACGCCGCACCGTCTCGGCCGAGGGATGGCCGTCGGCCGGCAGGCTGGTCTGCTGCTGGAAGAGACGAAGCGCAGAGCGGGTCTTGGGCCCCAGGAGCCCGTCGGTGTCGTCCTTGTAGAGGCCGAGGCGGGCCAGCCGGGTCTGGATGTCGATTACCGTGTCGCGCGAGATCGGCTGGTCGTCGTCGGGTGCTGCCTGCTGGACGCCGGGGCCGCCCGCGATCTGGCGGGCGAGGATGCCGACCGAGAGCGCATAGAGCGTGGACCGGTTCCAGTTCATCACCGCCTTGAAATTGGGATAGAGGATGAAGGCGGGGCCGCGGAAGCCGGCCGGGAGGAGGATCTGTGCCGGCTCGTCGGACGCCGGCAAGGCGCCGCCACCTGCTTTTTTGACGCCCATCGCGGCCCAGGCCTTCACCGGCTTCTCGATCGTGGTGTCGGCCTGGTCGAGCGGGAAACCCCTCGGCAGCACCACTTCCTCGCTCGACGGCAGGCCGGGCTTGAAACCGATGCCGCGCAAAAAGTTGGCGGCCGAGGCGAAAGCGTCGGGCAGGCTGTTCCAGATGTCGATGCGGCCGTTGCCGTCGCGGTCGACCGCCCACTTGGTGAAGGTCGACGGCATGAACTGCATGTTGCCCATGGCACCGGCCCAGGAGCCGCGCATCTGGTCGCTGGTCATGTGGTTCATGTTGAGGATGCGCAGCGCCTGCACGGTCTC
>CAMAYC010000176.1 GCA_945862125.1 Reyranella massiliensis 521 | reverse complement strand
GCACGCTATGGCGTATGGTCGCTGCTGTTTGCGTGGCTGCCGATCGGCGGCGATCCGCTCACCGTGGTCGCGGGCGCCTTGCGCACCAACCTGGCGCTGTTCGTCGTGCTGGTGACGGCTGGCAAGCTCGGCCGCTACGCGGTGCTGGTGGCTGCTACCCTCAACTGGATGTGAGCGGCCTCAAAACGTCACTCTCACCTGGGCGCCCAGCACGAGGGCGTTGGGGATCGTCGACACGGCGTTCGGCTGCATGACGTACTGGATATTTGGCATGAGCGTCGACCATGGCGTGAGCTGCACGCGATAATTCAGTTCGATCGTGGTCTCGGCCGACTGGACGCTGACCGATGCCGGCACCGTGGCATTGGCGAGGGTTTGCGCGGCGACAAGCTGGCTGCTGATGCGGCTATAATTGACCGCGAGGCCGATCGTATCGTGGTCGCGGCCGGCGAAGGTGCCTTTCTGCAGGAAGCCGACCTGCCAGAAGGATTGCAGCAGGGCGGTGTCGGGGCCGGCATAGGCCACGACCGCGAAGGCCGTGAGGCCGCGATCGGAGCCCGCGCTCGGGCGATAGATCATCTGGTCGGCCTGCAGATAGAAGCCCCAGCGGCCGCGCGCAGTGGACTGCGGGCCGCCGATGGGCGAGCCGAGATAGGGCGCGTCCGATGTGTCGTAGTAGCCGCCCATTCTGTAGTGGCCGGGCAGGCTGGCGGGGCCGAGCAGGGGCTGCCAACCGATCTCGCCTGGCATGATGACGCCCGTGGCGCCCGAGGTGCCGAGCTTAAACCCGTTGGGCGCAAGCGACAGGGTCGGGTTGACCTCGTAGATGCCGGCCTGGACGTAGACATCGTCGCGGACGCCCACCTTCACGACGCTGCCCCAGCTCCCGGTCGGGAAGATGGTGAAGCCGCTGTTGATGACGATGCCGATCTGGCCGCAGAAGCCGTTGTTCTGGAAGTGGCAGTAGATCGGCGAGGTTGCGAAATCGTCGGAGGCGTGGATCCAGCCGAGCTTGGCGGTGAGTCGGTTCTCGAACAATGACTGCTCGTAGGAGAGTTCGGCCAGGCGAACGTTCTGGCCGCTGCCGAAGACTTCCTGCACCGAGATGATGCTGCCGATGGATTGAGAAGCAAGGCTCTGGCCGGTGCGCTCGGTGAAGGTCGCGTGGAGCTTTCCGCCGGGCAGCGCGAGCAGCTTGCCGAGGTCGAGGTCGAAGCCCGCCTCGACCTGGTGGGCATAGGCGAAGCCCTGGCTAAGGCCGCCGACAGGATTGGCGGCGCTCTCCGAGAGGTAGCCGCCGCGCAAGCTGACGCCCCTGGCCTCGAGCGCGCTGCGCGTGCCGCCCCAGTCTCCGGTCATGTACTTGTCCTGCAGCCACGACTGCGCGCGAGCGGCAGAGATGCCCGTGACGGCTAGGATGCAAAGGCTGGCGACGCCGAGGCGGAGACCCAATGTTCAGAAATCCGCTTCCGCGATGACAGGCCAGCGCGGGACTTCGTTGATCGAGGTCTTCGACTTGAAGTCGCCGAGGCGGCGGGGCGTCTCGAGCGGCTCGAGGTTCCGGACTTCCCAGAAATAGAGGCAGGCGCCGTCCTTGGCCTCGGCCGTCGGCGGGCGCTGCGACGGATCCGGGTGCTTGCCATGGCGCGGGCCGCCGTCGACCGCGCGCACGATGGAGCCGAGCGTGCCGGTCCATGAGAACTGGCCGGGCTTGAACAGGGCGTGCGGGGGGATCGAGGCGTAGATGAACACCGGCGCGCCACTGGGCAGCGGCGTGTCGGCCTCGTGGCTGCTGCCGAAGAAGACGCTGGCGGCCAGGCCGGGAACGCTGTTGACCGATTCGAGGTGCACACAAGGCACCGGCGCGAGGACGACAGGCCGCATCATGGAACTTCCCTTCCTAGGATGCGCTGAGGCCCATCCTGGTGAATTCATCGGCGATGTCGGGCCGGATTGCCTTTGCCGCCGCAATGTCGGCGTCGCCGCCCTTCTGGTTGCCGGTCCGGCGGCGGGCGATGCCGCGGCCGTAGAGCGCGACCACGTTGCCTGGCCGCAGGCTCAGCGCCTGGTCGAAATCCTGCAGGGCGCGGCCGCTGTCGCCCTTGCGCAGCCACGCCACGCCGCGCGCGGCCATGGCCTCGATGTCGTCGGGTTGCAGGCGGAGCACGCTGTCGAAGCCGGCGATGGCGCTGTCGAACTGGCCGAGCCCCATCAGCGCGAGGCCGCGATTGTAGAGCGCGTCGACCTCGCCGGGCTTCAGGCGCAACGCCTGGTCGAAATCCTCCAGCGCTCGGGCGTCGTCGCCCTTCAGCCGCCAGGCGATGCCACGGTTGTTATAGGCATCGGCGAGGTCGGGCCTGAGCCGGATTGCCTGGCCGTAGTCGTCGATGGCGCGATCGAGCTGGCCCCGGGCAACGAGCGCCAGGCCGCGATTGTAGAAGGCGGTGCCGGTGTCGCGCGGCGTCTCGCGGGCCCAGCGGATGACGGCGTCGCAGCCCTGGATTGTCCGCTCGGGACTGGCCTCGCCGTAGCACCAGCGATTGAACTGCCGGTAGCCCTGCGCGTCTGCCTCGGTGACCGACGACATCGCCGCCAGCAGAGCAGTCGTGGCAACGATGGTCCTGTTCGGCATCCCCCCGTCCCCCCAATGGCCGGGGAAGCTTAGCGCTCCCGGCGCGGCAGCAGAAGCGGCATAGATGGCACCGATCTTGCTTTGTAACGCCTTGACTGGGGAAGCAGACAGGGGAGGCGATCATGTTGAAATCATCGATCCGGCGCAGCGTCGGGGCCGGCGCGTTGGCGGTGCTGATGCTGGCGGGACCTGCGGTTGCCCAGGACAAGGTGCGTTTCCAGACCGATTGGATTCCGTCGGGCGAACACGCGATGTACTACGGCGCCTGGAGCAAGGGCATCTATGCCAAGCACGGCATCGACATCACCATCACGCGCGGCTACGGCTCGGGCGACACGGTGACCAAGCTGGCGGGCGGCGCGGCCGATTTCGGCGTGGCCGACATCGCCGCCGTCATGACGGCCCGGGCGCGCACCAATGTGCCGATCAAGACCATCGCTGTGCTCTACAACGAATCGCCGCATTCGCTGTTCGTGCTCAAGAGTTCGGGCATCACCAGCTTCAAGGGGCTGGAAGGCAAGAAAATCGGCATCACGCCGGGCAACAGCCACCGCTTCTATTTCCCCGAGGTCGCCAAGAAGGCCGGCACCGATCCCTCCAAGATCGTGTGGACGAACATGGATGGCGCTGCGATGGCGGCCCAGCTCATCGCCAAGAACATCGACGCCGCGCCGTTCTATTCGATTCATTACTATTACATCAACAAGGCGGCGGTGAAGGCGGGCGAGGAAATCCTGCCGCTGCCGTTCGTGGCGGTCGGCTTCAAGATCTACGCCGCGACGCTGATCACCACCGACAAGATGATGACGGAGAAGCCTGACCTCGTGAAACGCTTCCTGGCTGCGAACAAGGAGGCTTTCGAGTGGGCCAAGGCCAACCCCGAGGAGGCCTGCACGCTCCACGTCCAGCGCTTCCCCGAGGTCGCGCTCGACGACTGCATGGGCAGCGTCAAGGCGGTCATGGAGTTCGTGTTCAACGATCACACCAAGCAGTTCGGCTGGGGCAAGGAGAGCCCGGAGCGGCTCAAGTTCTCGTGGGAGACCATCCAGTCGGCCAACGAGCTCAAGCCCGACTTCGACTACAAGACCTCGATCGACACCAGCGCCGTTCCGAAGTGATCACGCTCAACCGCGTCACCCGCATCTTCGACTCCCGCGACGGTGACCAGATCACCGCGCTCGAGGATGTGTCGCTGGCGATCGGCACCAACGAGTTCATCACCCTGGTGGGGCCGTCGGGCTGCGGGAAATCGACCCTGCTGCGCATCGTGGCCGGCCTGATCCTGCCGACCGCGGGGACGGCCATGATCGGCGGCCAGCCGATCACCGAGCCGCGGTCGGAGACCGGCATCGTCTTCCAGGCGCCGACCCTGCTGCCGTGGGCCAGCGTGCTCGACAACGTGCTGTTGCCGCTGCGCATGATGCGGCGCATGGACTCGGGCAGCACCGACAAGGCGGCCGCGCTGCTGAAGCTGGTCGGGCTGGACGGCTTCGAGAGCAAGTCGCCGCGCGAACTGTCCGGTGGCATGCAGCAGCGCGTGGCGATCTGCCGGGCCCTGGTGCACGAGCCCGACATCCTGCTGATGGACGAGCCGTTTGGCGCCCTCGATGCGCTGACCCGCGAGGAAATGACCATGGAGCTGCTCAGGATCTGGGGCGAGCGGCCCAAGACGGTGCTGTTCGTGACGCATTCGATCACCGAGGCCGTGGTGCTGGCCGACCGTGTGGTGGTGATGTCGCCGCGACCGGGCCGCATCGCCGAGATCATCGACATCAAGTCACCCAGGCCACGCAGCTTCCACGTCGAGGGCGACCCGGCGTTCCACGACGCCAGCCGCCGCATCCGCCAGCTCATTTTCGGGAACCGCCATGTCGACGCAGGCCGCGCCGCCGCTTGAGAAGCCGCGCCAGGCGGCGCGGCGCAAGCCACCTTCCGCCGCGCTCTACGAGGTGGTGGTGCCGCTCATCGCCACGGCTGCGGCTTTCCTCGTCTGGGAGGCGATCTGCCAGGCGTTCAAAGTGCCGTCCTACCTGGTGCCGCCGCCCAGTGCGATCTGGAACGAAACGCTCGCCATCGGCCCCACGGTGTTCTGGCATTCGGTGGCGACCCTCAAGACCGTGCTGCTGGGCTTCCTGTTTTCGATCGCCATCAGCCTGCCGCTCGCCGTCCTGCTGACGGCGTCGCCGGCCATCGCCTCGGCCATCTATCCGTTCCTGGTGTGGACGCAGTCGGTGCCCAAGGTGGCGCTGGCGCCGATCCTCGTCGTGGTGCTGGGCTCCAACGAGCTGCCGCGCATCGTGATCACCGTGCTGGTGGCCTTCTTCCCCCTGGTGATCTCCAGCGCCACCGGCCTGATGTCGGTGCCGCCGGAACTGATCGAGCTCAGCCGCGCCTGCCGCGCCTCGAAATGGAGCGAGCTGTGGCGGATTCGCCTGCCTTACGCGATCCCGTTCATCTTCGCGGGCCTCAAGGTCGCGATCTCGCTCGCCGTGGTCGGCGCGGTAGTGGCGGAATTCGTCAACGCCGACTCAGGGCTCGGCTTCCTGATCGTGACCTCGACCGCCTTCTTCAAGGTGCCGGTGGCGTTCGGAGCGCTCATAATCCTGTCGATCATGGGCGTCGTGCTGTTCCAGATCGTGGTGATCGCCGAACGCGTGTTCTTCCCCTGGTCGAGCGGCAATGCGCCAATAGCGTCTTGAGATGACGTCGTAGAATGAGGATGTGACATGGCAAAATCACCGATGACCGTGATCCGGGGTGGGCGCGTGGTCGACATCAAGGGGCATTCGGCGCCCCTGGTCGACATCCTGGTGAAGGGCGACACGATCGTGGAGATCGGGCCCAAGGTGTCGGCGCCGGCCTCGGCAACGGTGATCGACGCCAAGGGGAAGCTGCTGCATCCCGGCCTGATCAACGGTCACACCCACAGCCACGGCAACCTCGCGAAGGGCATGGTCGATGGCGTCACACTGGAGTTGCTGCTGACCGCCGGCCCCTACATGAGCGGCGCGCGCACGCTCGAGGACAAGTATCTTTCCAGCCTGATCGGCGCTGCCGAGATGGTGATGAAGGGCTGCACCGCCGCCTACGACCTGGCGGCCGAGTTCCCGATGCCGACGGCGGAGGGGCTGGCCGCGATCGGCCAAGCCTATGCCGATGTCGGCATGCGCGCCATGGTGGCGCCGATGGTGGCTGACACCAGCTTTTTCCAGGCGATCCCCGGTCTGATGGACCAGCTGCCGCCGTCGCTGCAGAAGGCAGTCGAGGCCTATCGCTTCTCGCCCTACAAGGCCAGCATCGCGCAGATGAAGAAGGCGCTGCACGGCTGGAAGCTCGACAGCAAGGGCGTCCATCTCGCCGTGGCGCCGACCATCCCTCATCACTGCAGCCGCGAGTTCCTGCTCGCCTGTCTGAAACTCGCCAAGGACTACGACACCGGGCTGCACAGCCACGTCTCGGAATCGAAGGTGCAGGTGGTTGCGGGCTACAGGCTCTACGGCACCTCGCTCACGTCCTACATGGATTCGCTGGGTCTCGTCGGGCCGAAGTTCACCGTCGCGCACGGGGTGTGGCTCGATGGCGACGACATGAAGCTGCTGGGCGACAAGGGTGCCTCGGTCTCGCACAACCCCGGTTCCAATATGGTGCTGGGCAACGGCATGGCCGACATGCGCGCCATGCTCGACGCCAAAGTGAATGTCGGCATCGGTACCGATGGCGCCTCCTGCTCGGACAACCAGAACATGTACGAGAACCTGCGGCTGGCCTCGATGGTCTCCAAGGTGCAGGGGCCGGACAACAGGGAGTGGATCACGACCGAGGAGGTGCTGCACGCCGCCACCGCCGGCAGCGCCCGCGCGCTGGGTCTGGGCGACAAGATCGGCAAGCTCGAGAAAGGCTACAAGGCCGACATCGTCTTCCTCGACCTCGGCAACGTGAACTGGATCCCGTTCAACGATCCGACCAATCAGATCGTGCACACCGAGGACGGCTCAGGCGTCCACTCGGTGATGATCGCGGGCCGCATGGTCATGGAGAACCGCAAACTCCTCAACATCGACATGGCGCAGGTCGCGCGGCTCGCGGAGAAGGCGCGCGAACGGCTGGCCAAGGGCCGCAAGCCCGCGAAGGCGCTCTACGACAAGGTCGAGGGTATCGTGAACACTTTCTGCCCCGGCCTTGCCAAGCAGCCGTTGCATATCGATCGCTTCGGCGGGTCGCACTATCACTATGGCAAGGGTGGGCACGGCCATGCCCACTGAGGCCGGCTGCTAGGCGGCGGTGACGCCGATCAGCGTGTCGTGCAGCCAGAACACCGCGACATAGGCCACGGTACCGATCGCGATCACGATCGCATCGGCCGCCTTGAAGCCGTCGACCTTTGCCGCGCCCATGTCGCCGCGTCGCTTCAGCGCGATGCGGTCATAGACCGCCCAGGCGAGCAGGCCGCCGAACAGCAGCATCGAGCCCAGGTCGCCGTTCACCAGCAGATGCGAGAGCGCCCACGCCTTGACCGCCACCAGCATGGGGTGGCGCAGCACGGACTTGATCTTGCCGGGTGGCGCGTAGGTGGCGGCCAGCGCCACGAAGGCGAACCACAAGAGGAAGAGGGCGATGGGATGGAAGATCGCGCGGGGCGGAGTCCATACCTGGATATAGCCGGCGCTGCGGTAGCTCGAGAATCCCCAGACGATCAGGACCAGGCCGACGGCCGAGACCAGCGAGTAGAGGCCCTTGTATCCGCCTTCGCCGAGCCGTCCGATCATCGCCGCGCGCGTGGCTCGCATGGTGGTCAGCGTGTGGACACCGAGGAAGAGGACGAGGCCGAGGATCAGAAATGACATTCTTGGGTTTCCGTCGCTATCGGAGGTCTTTTCGACCGGCTCCGGCCGGGTGACCGCCTCCTCACTATGAGGATACTGGACCGAAGTATCATGATTTCGGACCCGAGGCGGAGCAACCTTCGCGGCGCCCCCCTCGTTGCCGTTCGACCGTCCATCTCAGGGATGGTTGTGAGGGCACTATGGGACGGTTTCGGGTCATCATTATTTCGGCTGTTCTGCTTGCGGGCACATCCGCGCTGGCGCAGCAGCAGCTTGCGCTCGGCCAGCCCGCGGCGCCTTGCACCAATGAAGAGCCCGATTCGGTCCAGATCAGCTGGACGGCGCCCTGCGATGGCGACGGTTGGCTGTTCGACACCGAGGTCGGCTGCCGGATGCCGGACTGGCATCCGGAGCCCGACGACAAGGTGACCTGGACGGGCAGCTGCCGCGACGGGCTGAAGCACGGCAAGGGTGTCGTGCAATGGTCGGAACACGGCCAGACGATTGACCGCTTCGAGGGCAGTTACCGGTTCGGCCGACGCGAGGGCCCTGGCCGCTATGTCTGGAATGCCGCCCATCGCTTCGAGGGCAACTATGCCGACGATGTGCCGGACGGGTACGGGACGCTGCATCTCGGCGACCAGACGCTGTCGGGGCATTGGCACAATGGCTGCCTGGCCGTCGGCGGCCGGGTCGTGGCGATCGGCGTGCCGCGCACCTCATGCATGGCGGGCGAGGATCGCCCCATGCGGTCGGCTCAGCAGGAGATCAGCCAGAGGTGACGGTGTCGGCGCGGCCGAAGGATTTGACCTTGCCGTCGTCGTAACAGACGACGTAGCGGTTGGTCATGGTCCACGGCGTGCGGCTCCAGAAATCCTTCAGGACCGTGTAGTAGGAGCACTGCGCGCCGGGCGCATGCGCCACGGTTTC
>CAMAYC010000175.1 GCA_945862125.1 Reyranella massiliensis 521 | reverse complement strand
GATTTCCAGCCGGAACAGCGGCGCGATGACGGGCGCGTGACCGCGTTCGATCAACGCCGTCGCCAGCGCCGTCGCCTCACGTTCAGGCCGGGTGATCAGGACGCGCATGCGCTCTCCGTAGCCGGGGCTCATCGCCGGCGCAACGGCCGGTGCAAAGAAGGGCAGGCTAGAGAAGGACCACGCCCTCGATGGCCAGGAGTTGGCGCTTGGTGGGCAGGCCGCGGCCGCCGGAGAAGCCGCCTTCCTTGCCGCCGGCGCCCAGTACGCGATGGCAGGGCACGATGATGGGGATGGGATTGCGTCCGCATGCCATGCCGACGGCGCGCGGGCCCGAGCCCAGGGCTGCCGCCATGCCGCCATAGGTCGCAGTCTCGCCGAACGGGATGTCGCGCATCATCGCCCATACCCGCTTCTGATGATCGGTGCCGCGGGCTAGGACCGGCAGGTCGAAGCGCTGGAGCTTGCGCCTGAAATAGCGGTCGAGCTGGCGCGTCGCCTCCTTCAGGACCGCGTTCGGCGCCTCCTCGGCGGCGCTCTCGCCGGCGCCCGCCCAGCGCAACGAAGTCACGCAATCGTCATCGGCTTCCAGGGCCAGCCGGCCGACCGGGCTCTCGATGTAACAAAAGGGCATGCAGCGAGCGTAGCGGCGGTGCCCGGTATTTGCCAACATGGTCGCGATGTCAGGGGGAGACAAAATCAGAGGCTTCGGGCCTGGAAGACGCGCCCTTCTCGGCGGTGCCGCAGCGCTTTGGCCGGCGCTTGCCTTTGGGCAGACGCCGCCGCCGCCACGTCCGGCGCCGGCGCCAAAAGGGCCGCGCCGGTCGCCGCCGCCTGAACCCGGGCTCCCGCCTGTCGTGTTCGTGCACGGCAACGGCGATTCCAGCGCGCTCTGGATCAACAATCTCTGGCGCTTCGAGGCCAACGGCTATCGCCGCAACCAGCTCTTCGCCCTCGATTTCACCTATCCCAGCGCGCGCCGCGACGACGCCAGACCCGAGCCGTTCCGGTCCTCGACCGAGGACCAGATGAAGGAGTTGGCGGCCTTCGTGACCCAGGTGCGCGCGGCCACGCGCCGCCGGCGGGTGGCATTGGTCGCCTCGTCGCGCGGCGGCAACGCGGTGCGCAACTACCTCAAGAACGGCGGCGGGGCGGAGTTCGTCAGCCACGCCGTGCTGTGCGGCGTGCCCAACAAGGGCATCGTGATCTCCGATACGCTGCTGCCGGGCAGCGAGTTCAACGGTGCCTTCCCGTTCCTGAAGGGCCTCAATGCCGGCGCCGACGATCTGATCCCCGGCGTCGAGATGATGGCGATCCGCTCCGACAAGCTCGATAAATACGCCCAGCCCGACGGCCGCTTCATCGGCGCACCGGGCAAGCCGACCGGCGTCGGCTTCGATGCGACCGAACTGCGCGGCGCCCGGAACGTCACCCTCGACGGGCTCGACCATCGCGAGGTGGCGTTCCACAAGCTTGCCTTCGCCGCCATGTACGAACACATCGCGGGCAAGCCGCCGGCCAGCATGTTCATCGCCCAGGAGCCGCTGCCGGTATTGAACGGCAAGGTCACCGGCGTCGCCGACGGTCTCTACACCAACATCGCCGTCTCCGGCGCCGAGGTCGAGATCTACGAGGTCGACGCCAAGACCGGCGAACGCAAGAGCGCGGTGGCGGTGCATCGCAAGACGACCGGCGAGGACGGCATGTGGGGCCCCTATATCGGGCGCTCCGACATGAACTACGAATTCGTGCTGCGCGTGTCGGCGCAGCCGGTGACCCACACCTATCGCTCGCCCTTCCTGCGCTCGAGCGACGTCGTCCATCTGCGGCCGGGGCAGTTCGCCAAGGGCGATGAAAGCGCCGGTGCGGTCGTGACCATGAGCCGCCCGCGCGGCTATTTCGGCGTCGGCCGCGACAAGTTCTCGCTCGACGGCAAGATGCCCTCAGGCATCAACGACGGCGTGCCCGGCGCTTCGACCGGCAAGCTCGCCTTCGACATCCAGCCGCGCACGGTGATGGCCGTGTTCAACAACGAGACCATCCCGACGCGGACCTGGCCCACCAAGGACAATCACCTGGTGATCGCCGAGTTCCTGAACTGACGGCGCCGGCCGTCAGGTCTCGTATCGATATTTGAAATCGCAGTGGCTGGCGCCGCCCATGATGGTCTGTGTCCGCTCGAGCTTGAGCTTGGGGTCGTAACCTTCGCAGAAGGCGCCGTCGCGGTTGCACGACAGCAGCGCGCCGATTTCGCCCAGGCCCATCGCCTTGTAGGTCTCGGCATATTGGCAGCGGGTGACGTTGAAGGTGAAGCTCGTGTCGGTCTGCTCCTTGACCTCGATCTCGAGCGATCCGCCTTTGGTCCAGAGGTGCTGGATATCCTGGAACGACTTGAGCGAGGTGCCTCCCGGGACCGAGGCCGCGAAGGTACGGGCCTGCTCGATGGCCGAGCGGCGCACCGATTCGGAGACGGTCTGGCGGGCGACGGCCTCGCCGTGGCTCGCCTTCAGGGTCTCGTAGACCTCCTTCAGGATCTCGGCCTCGATCCGGCGCTTGTCGAGCATCGACAGGCCGTCTGGATGAGGGGCGGGATGGGGGGCCACCTTGACGGGAGATTGGCTCATGGGCTGCCTCCAGAGTGAATTTCCGAGCCTAGCGCGTCCCCGGTATCTTGACATCGGGGGGCGGCGATGAAATATCCGGCCAACCATGAAGCCGTTCGCCCTCCTCCGGTCGCGACGTCGCCGCTTTGAAAAGCGGTTCGATAACGCGCGCGCGTAACAAACGCGCCGTATCGTGAAGCCGCTGGAGAGGATCAGGCGGCTTCCCACTTTCCTTCTTCTCCAGTCGGCCCTCTTCAAAAGGCCCTGAATCCGAGAGAAAGAAGTCCAATGACCACCAACAAGACCAAGGTTTTCATCGACGGCCAGCACGGCACCACCGGCCTGCAGATCCTCGACCGGCTCAAGGATCGGCCGGATATCGAGCTGCTCGAGCTGCCCTTGGCCGACCGCAAGGACTTGGGGAAACGCGCCGAGATCGCCAAGGCGTCCGACATCACGGTGCTCTGCCTGCCCGACGCCGCGGCGAAGGAACTGGTGGCGGCGATCGGCTCCTCCGACACGGTCGTGATCGACGCCTCGACGGCTCATCGTGTGGCAGATGGCTGGACCTACGGCTTTCCCGAGATGGCCAAGGACCAGCGCCAGAAGCTGCTCGACTCCAACCGCATCAGCAATCCGGGCTGCTATCCCACGGGCGCGATCGCGATCCTGCGGCCGCTGATCGATGCCGGCCTGGTGCGCGCAGACTCGACGCCCGCCGTGTTCGGCGTCTCGGGCTACACCGGCGGCGGCAAGGATTTGATCGCGGTCCATGAGAAGCCGGATGTCGAGCCGTTCGGCCTCTACGGCCTAGGCCTCGCGCACAAGCACGTGCCGGAGATGAAGAAGTATTCCGGTCTGACGCATGCGCCGCTGTTCGTGCCGTCGGTCGGTCACTATGCCCAGGGCATGCTGATCACCGTGCCGATCACGCGCGACATCACCAGCAAGCAGGTGACGGCCAAGGACGTGCACGGCGTGCTCGCCGACCGCTATGCCGGCGAGACCTTCGTGCCGGTGCGTCCGCTCGGAGACAAGTCGTGGCTGGAGCGAGATCAGTTCCTGCGCGCCGACCGGTTGACCAACACCAACACCATGGAATTGGCCGTCTACGGCAACGATGCAGATGGCAACGTGGTGGCGATCGCTTCGCTCGACAATCTCGGCAAGGGCGCGTCGGGCGCGGCGGTGCAGTGCATCAACCTCAAGACCGGCGTCGACGAGAAGACCGGTCTCGCGGTCGGCTAAGACCCTACCCGGCCACACTCCGTCATTCTTGCGGCGTCGGCAGCGCGTGTGCGCTGAACCGTTTCGCGCGCCTCCAAACGGCAGGACATCATCATGAGCATTCGCGTCGGCATTGTCGGCATCAGCGGGTTTGGCGGCGGCGAGGCGCTGCGCCTGATCGCGAGCCATCCGTCCTTCGAATTGGTTTACGCCGCGGGCGAGGGCAGCGCCGGCAGCCGGTTGGTCGATCGCTTCCCCGGTGTGCCGGCGAGGCTGGGCGAGCTGGTGATCGAGAAGTGGGACCCCACGACCCTGCCGAAGCTCGACGTATTGTTCGCGTCGCTGCCCACGGGCGCCTCGGCCGAGGCGCTGGCGCGTGTGCCGAAGGACGTGAAGATCGTCGATATCGGCGGCGACCATCGCTACGTCGAAGGCTGGGCGTATGGCCTGGCCGACGTCTGGCCCGGCGAGATCGCAGGCAAGACCCGCGTCGCCAATCCCGGCTGCTTCCCGGCGGCGGTGCTGACCGCGCTGGCGCCGCTGTTGGCCAACAAGCTGATCGAGCCCGGCAACATCGTGATCGACGCCAAGACCGGCATCTCCGGCGCCGGCCGGGGCGGCGCCGACAGCAGGTTCGGCTACGCCGAGAGCAATGAGAACCTGGTGCCCTACGGTCTGCTCAAGCACACCCACATGCCCGAGATGGCCACGACGATCGAGCGGCTGAGTGGCGGCAGCGCATCAGGGCTGGTGTTCACGCCGCACCTGATTCCGATGACGCGCGGCGTGCTCGCCACGATCTACTGCCGCGGCCGCGCGACCACCGCAGATTGCCTCGACGCGGCCCGGCGCTTCTACGCCGGGCGGCCGTTCGTGCGCGTGACCGACAAGCCGCCGCAGACCAAATGGGCGACCGGCTCGAACCTCGCCTTCGTCAGCTATGCGGCCGATCCGGAGCGCAATCTGGTGATCGCGATGGGCGTGGTCGACAATCTCGGCAAGGGAGCGGCCGGCCAGGCGGTGCAGAACGCCAACCTGATCTGCGGCCTGCCGGAAACCGCAGGCCTGGACGGCGCGCCGGTGTGGCCATGAGGTTCACGCTGAGACGGGCGGTGGCCGCCGATGCGGCCGCTGTGCGCGCGGTCGTGCGCGACGCCTACGCCAAGTGGGTGCCGGTGATCGGTCGCGAACCCAAGCCCATGACGGCGAACTACAACACCGCGATACGGCTGAACCGCGTCGACCTCGCGCATGTCGAGGGCGAGCTCGCCGGCCTGATCGAGACCATCGACCGGTCGGATCATCTCCTGATCGAGAACGTGGCCGTTGCGCCGCAGCAGCACGGCCAAGGGCTCGGCCGGGCGCTGATGGCTCATGCCGAGACCGTGGCGCGCGCCGCGGGCTATCGCGAGGTGCGGCTCTATACCAACCAGCGCTTCGAGGCGAACGTGCAGCTCTACCTGCGGCTCGGCTACTCGATCGACCGTGAGGAGGAGGGTCCGCTCGGCGTCACGGTCTATATGAGCAAGTCCCTGCCGGCGGCAGTCGTCTAGGCTCACCGCTCCCCGCGCCAGCGCCGGACCTCGAGGCTGCTGCGGCGGCCCTTGACGGAAATGGTCCTGGGCGGGTCGAACTCGCCGGCACTGCCGCCGGCTGCGGCCACAGTGTCGGCGTCGGCCACGATTTCACCGCGCGCCGCGGCGGCGCAAAGGCGGGCGGCGAGATTGACGCTGTCGCCGATGACGGTGAAGTCCATGCGATCGGCGGAGCCGACCGTTCCGGAGATGACCTCGCCGGTATAGAGGCCGATGCCGATGCCGCGCGGCAGGCGGGCGGAAACCGTCGCGGCGAGAGCGGCGCGCGCCGCCTGGATCGCGCGGGCCTCGGCGTCCTCGCCCTGGAAACGCGCCAACACCGCGTCGCCGATCAGCTTGTCGACGTCGCCGCCGGCACGCTTGACCTCATCGACGACGATGGCGAGCAGGCGATTGAGGAAATGCACGACTTCCTCCGGTTCATTCGCCTCGGCGAACGAGCTGAAGTCGCGGATGTCGCTATAGAAAAGCGTGCAGCGTGTGCGCATGGACGGGATGACGCCGCCGGCGCTCACGGCGTGGTGCACTGCCCTCGACGCCGCGCCCGAGAGCAGCCGTTCCAGCCGCCGGCGGAGATCGGCCGTCAGAGCGGCGCGGCCGTCGATATTGCGTTGTGCGAGGATGACGAGGCGCGCCATGGCAAGCGTCAGTGCCAGCAGGATCAGGCTCGGCACACCGGCCGCCGCCCAGCCGGCCCGCCACAGGAGCGCATTCAGATGGTTCACCGCCTCGTAGAGCTCGAACACCACCGGCCGGGTGTCGGGCGTGGCGACCTGCACATAAAGCTCGTAGAGCGCCGATCCGTCGGGGTCGACGCGGTGCACGACCGATCGCGTGCCGCTCTCGGCAGCAGCGACATAGGCCGGGCTGCGGTCGACCGTGCCGATCCGGCGGTTGTCGGTCGCGTAGAGGATGACGCCGCCCGGTCCGTAGATCTTGAGGCTCGTCAGGCCGAGTTCGTGCACCTCGCGGGTTAGTCCGGCAAGCAGACGCTGGCCTTCGGCCTCGCGGTAGAGCGTGGCCGGCGCCTCGCCGTTCTTCAGGCGGCGCCAGGCATCCGGCACTGCCTCGGACATGGCGCGATCGATGATCTCGGCCTGCCGCGCTGCCTGCTCGAGGTAGACGCCCTCGGCCAGGTGGCGCGCGCCGACAACGCTGAGCGTTGCCGCAACGACCACGAACACGGCGAGACCCGGCAGGATGTAGCGGACGAACAACCGGCGCAGGGGATAGGGCTGCTCGAACTGTCCGCCCCCACGGGCCGCGGCCGACAGGCGCGAGGCGGGCATGGCTAGCGCGGGGAGCGCGGCAGCATGCGCACCAGCGTGCGGTCGCGAAGGATCCAGTGATGGAACATCGCTGCCGCCGCATGAAGGATGGCAAGGACCAGGAGCGCGTTGGCCAGCACCTCGTGGACCTCCTTCACCAAGCGCGCGAAGGCGCGGTCGGCCATCCAGGGTGAGGCGATCTCGGCCAATCCGAACAACGGCAGCGGCCGGCCGCGGGCGAATTGCAGCACGATGCCCGCGACGATGACCCCGGCCAGCAAGATGTAGAGCATCCAGTGAGTGAAGTGAGCCGCCCGCTGAGCCCATAGGCCAGCCGTCGCCGGCTCGGGTCCGGGCGGTGGATCCGCCAGGCGCCACGGCACGCGTATGGCCAGCAGGCCAAGCATCGCCAGGCCGAACGTGATGTGCGCGAACAGTCCCGCGTCGCGTGCCGGCCCCTTGGGCAACACGTCGTCGAACGTCCCCAGCAGCCAAGCGGCCACGATCAGGACTGCCGTGAGCCAGTGCAGCGTCAGGCTGACCGCGCCGTAGCGATCGGGCGAGTTGCGGAACGACATGATCGGAACCTCGGGCCTCTTCATGCGCCGGGCGTGGCCGCGGATCCTTGATCTGTCTCAAGCACCGTCGTGAAGCCGCAACGCCCGGCCTACCCTCGGCGAGCCGGCGCTGCGGCTCGATCAACAGCGCCGCAACGGTCTTTCTCCTCCAGGCCATTGTAATCGGCCATGGGAGCACCACTTGTCTGGGTAGGGGGGACACAGAGCGACCCCGCGACCTTCGGCTCGAAGGTTCCGGTCGTTCAAATCAGGGTATCGACCGCGCCACAGGGCGGCGGACCCGATCGATCTCTTCAAGCATCTGCAGCGCCCAGCTCCTCGATTGGAAGCGTTGATGTCGATCGAGGCCGAGGCCTGACGCAGGTCCTGTGTCACCGGCACCCGATCGACCAGCCCAGCCTGCACCCAGCGCTGCATTCACTTGCGCGAGATCGGATTACGACATGTCCATTCCCCAGACGATTACCGGCGACTTCCACGTCGACCTCAAGGCTCTGCTGCCGCGCCTGCGCATCTACGCCCTGTCGCTGACCCGCGACCGCGACCGCGCCGACGACCTGGTCCAGGACGCCGTGGTCAAGGCGCTGGCCGGCCAGCGGTCCTTCCAGCCGGGCACGAACTTTCCCGCCTGGCTGTTTCGCATCCAGCGCAACGAATTCATCTCGGGCCTGCGCCGCCAGCGGCCGACCGTGCCGCTCGACGACGTGATCGCCAACGCGCTATCGCACGCGCCCGCCCAGGAAAGCGGCCTGATCATGCGCGAATTCACCAAGGCCTTCGGCCTCCTGGCCGCCTGCCAGCGCGAGGCGCTGCTGCTCGCGGTGCTCGAAGGCTGGTCCTACCAGCGGATTGCCGTGCAGTCGGACGTGTCGGTCGGTACCGTCAAGAGCCGCATCTCGCGTGCCCGGACGGCGCTGAGGCTGATGCTCACCGGCGAGGAGTCCGTCGTGGACGGCGCGGCCTGGAGCGAGGACCATGTACGGGAGGTCGGCGACTCCGCCTTCGCCGCCGCGGCTGCGTCCTGACGGTTGCCGACCGGCCAGGCGAGCAGCCCTCGGGCGATGCGCCTTTCGACCGGTGGCTGCACAAGCAATTGCACGAACTCTACGATTCGATCGCGAGCGAGCCATTGCCTGACAATCTGGTCGCCCTGATCGAT
>CAMAYC010000174.1 GCA_945862125.1 Reyranella massiliensis 521 | reverse complement strand
GCGGGCAGGCAGAAGACGCCCCACATTTTGGCGGCGACGTCGGGTCCGCCGTCGCGCATCAGGGCAGCGTGGGCGAGCGGCTGCAGGAAATTGAGGGTGATCGCAAACAGCGCCGCGGCGAATGCCGCCGCGCGCCAGCCCTGCTCGGGTCTTTTGCGATCCATGGCACAAACTAAACAGGAAAGCGGCCGGGACGGAAGAGGTCAGACTGTCGCTCGCTTCTAGGCAACCCGATCGCAAAAAGACTATGTTTCCGGCCGTCTTTTTGGAGGGAGTCTCGATCGATGGGCAGAAACGACATGCCGCGCGTCATCGCCGCCATCCTGGACAGCGGCGCCTGCTGGCTCGTGGCGCGCCTCGTCCTGACCTTTGTCTTCTGGGGTGCCGGAATCGCCCATCTCGTCGACTTCAAGCAGAGCGTCGCCGAGATGAAGGCGCACGGCCTGGAGCCGGCGGCGCTGATGAACATCCTGCTGGTCGTCACCCTGCTGGTGGGCTCGCTGCTGATCCTGCTCGACCGCTGGCTGTGGCTGGGCTGCGGCATCCTGAGCGGCTTCCTGGTGGTGGCGATCGTGCTCGCCCATCATTTCTGGACGATGGCCGAGCCGGAACGGACGATGCATTTCCGCGTCGCCACCGAGCACTTCTCGCTGATCGGCGGCTTCATGGCGCTGGCCATCGCCGGACGGCTGCGCGATCTCCGCCGCTGAGCGTCGATCAGGCGAGGAGAGCTGCCAGTCGACGGTCGCCGCTGCGGCGGGCATGGGCGTGCAGCAACCACATCGCGCCGCCCTGAAAACCATGGAAGGTGCGGCGGCCGTCGCGCAGTTCCTCCAGGAAGGCGGCGAACGGCACCTCATGGGCGAGCAGCACCTCGCCGTCGTCGAGTTTGGGTTCGGCCACCTTGCGGGCATCGAGCGCCACGAAACAATGCACGCGGTTGTCGAGCCGCGGCGCGTTGGCGAAGAAGCTGCCGAGCGGTTGCCATTCCTCGCTGGCAAAGCCGGTCTCTTCGAGGAGTTCGCGCTTCATCGCCTCGATCGGCTCGCCGGGCTTGTCATGGATGCCGCTCGGCAGCTCGACCACGACCTGTCGCACGCCGTGACGGTATTCCTCGACCAGCAGGATGTTGCCGTCGTGCGTGAGGGCAATGGCGGTGACCCAGTCGGGCTGCTCGATGACATGGAAGGGCGACAGGACGCGGCCGTTGGGCAGTTCCACCGTATCGGACCGCAGCGCCAGCCAGCGGTCCTTGTAGGCGTATTTCGACTCGAGCACCTTCCAGGGTGCGATGGTCTTGTCGCGCGTTGTCATGTCAGGGCGTCACGTCAGACAGCCGTCCAGCCACCGTCGACCACCAGTTCGGCGCCGGTGACGTAAGAGGATTCGTCGGAGGCCAGGAACAGGATGGCGCGGGCCACCTCCTCGACCTCGCCGGCACGGCCCATAGGCACGCCCTTCAGCGTCTTGGCCCGCATCGCCGGATCGGCGGTGCGGCCGGAGGTGCGCATCGGCGGCATCAGGCCGGGATGCACGGAGTTGACCCTGATGCCGTGCTTGCCGTGCTGCGCGGCGCCGGCCTTGGTGATCAGCCGGACCGCGCCCTTGGAGGCGTTGTAGCCGACATGGATATAGCCCTGGCCCACGATGCCGGAGATCGACGACAGGTTGACGATCGAGCCGCCACCCGACTGCTTCATGGCTGCGGTGGCGTACTTCATGCCGAGGAACACGCCGGTGGCATTGATGCCCATCAGCCGGTTCCAGGCGGCGGTGTCGTAGAGGTCGGTCTCGGCCGAGCCCGAAATGCCAGCATTGTTGACCAATACGTCGAGCTTGCCGTGCGCCGCCACCGTCCCCTCGACGGCTGCCTTCCACTGGGCCTCGTCGGTGACGTCGAGATGGATATAAGAAGCATGACCGCCGGCCTTGCCGATCTCGGCGACCACTTCCTTGCCTTCCTGGTCGAGAATATCGGCCACGACCACCGCTTTGGCGCCCTCGGTCGCAAACAGGCGGGCCGTCGCCGCCCCCATGCCGCCGGCAGCGCCGCTGATCAACGCCACTTTACCGGTCATCCGCATTCCACTTCCCTCCCTTTGGGGCCGTGCTGTCGTTGACTGCACCGTTATGGCCTGTTCTGATAAAGAGTTGCATGCATCTTGCTAGATAGCGAGAGCGGCAGGGGAAGGCCTGGGAATTTATAGGGGTATGTTATGAACGAACGTGAACTGCGTGGCCTGATCGGGAAAGTGAAGGCCGGGAAGATGTCGCGCCGCGGCTTCGTGCAGCGGATGATGGCGGTGGGCATTGCCGCACCGTTTGCCACCCAGCTTCTGGTCCATTCGGGCGTAGCCATGGCGCAGGCCAAGGACACCTACAAGCCGACCAAGCGCGGCGGCGGCGGCCCGCTGAAGGTCCTGTGGTGGCAGGGGCCGACGCTTCTCAATCCGCACTTCGCCGTCGGCACCAAGGACCAGGACGGCTCGCGTCTGTTCTACGAGCCGCTGGCCGCTTGGGACAACGACGGCAACCTTCAGCCCAAGCTCGCGGCGGTGATCCCGACCAAGGAGAACGGCGGCATCGCGGCCGACGGCAAGTCGGTGACGTGGAAGCTGAAGCAGGGCGTGACCTGGCATGACGGCAAGCCGTTCACCGCCGACGATGCTGTCTTCAACTGGGAATACGCCAAGGATCCGGCGACTGCCTCGGTCACGATCGGCTCCTACCAGGACGTGATGGTCGAGAAGATCGACCAGTACACCATCGTCGTGAAGTTCAAGAAGGCGACGCCGTTCTGGGCCGATGCCTATGTCGGTACACGCGGCATGCTGATTCCCAAGCACCTGTTCGCCGACTTCATCGGCGCCAAGTCGCGCGACGCACCGACCAATCTCAAGCCGGTCGGCACCGGCCCGTATCTGTTCAAGGACTTCAAGCCGGGCGATCTGGTGACGGGTGTGATCAACCCGAACTATCATCAGGCCAACAAGCCATATTTCGACTCGATCGAGATGAAGGGCGGCGGCGACGCCGTGTCGGCGGCACGTGCCGTGCTGCAGACCGGCGAATTCGACTTCGCCTGGAACATGCAGGTCGAGGACGAGATTCTGACGCGCCTGGAGAAGGGCGGCAAAGGCCGAGTCCAGGTGACGCCGGGCGGCAATATCGAGCACATGCAGCTCAACACGACCGATCCGTGGACCGAGGTCGACGGCGAGCGTTCGAGCATCAAGACCAAGCACCCGACGCTCAGCGATCCGGCGGTGCGCCAGGCGATCGCGCTGATCATCGACAACAAGTCGATCGAGCAGCACATCTACGGCCGCACCGGCCCGGCGACACGCGACTTCCTCAACAACCCGCCGAAGTTCCGCTCGAAGGAGAACCCGGTCGACTTCAACGTCGACAAGGCCAACGACATCCTCGAAAAGGCGGGTTGGAAGAAGGGTGCCGACGGCATCCGTGCCAAGGACGGCAAGAAGCTGAAGTTCGTCTATCAGACCTCGATCAATCAGCCGCGCCAGAAGACCCAGGCGATCGTCAAGCAGGCAGCGCAGAAGGCCGGCATGGACATGGAGCTGAAGTCGGTGACGGCTTCGGTGTTCTTCTCGTCCGACGTCGCCAACCCGGACACCTACACCAAGTTCTACTGCGACCTTCAGATGTACACGACGACCATGTCGCAGCCGGACCCGCAGGTGTTCATGAACCAGTTCACCTCGTGGGAGGTCGCCACGAAGGACAACAAGTGGCAGGGCCGGAACATCACGCGGTGGCGGAACGAGGAGTACGACAAGCTCTTCCGTGCCTCCGAGAACGAACTCGACCCCGTCAAGCGCACCGCGATGTTCATCAAGATGAACGACATGGCGGTCCAGAACGGCGTGGTCCTGGGCGTCGTCCAGCGGCCCACCGTCTCGGCGCTGGCCGGCAAGCTCAAGGCAAATATCAGCGGCTGGGACAACAACACGTCCGACCTGTCCGACTGGTTCAAGGAAGCGTGATCTGCGCTCGGTCCCATCCCCCGGCGAGCGCCGGGGGATGGCGGCCCTTTCGTTAGGCATCGCCCGATAGGTATCGATTGTCCCGTCAATATGTGATTCGGCGACTTCTGATCGCGATTCCCAGCCTGCTCGGGATCAGCCTCGTGCTGTTCACGATCCTGGCGCTGGCGCCCGGCGATCCGTTCGAGGAACTGGCGACCAACCCCGCCGTTCCACCCGAGGTGCGCGCGGCACTGCGCGCCAAGTTCGGCCTCGATGATCCCGTGTGGACGCGCTACGTCCACTGGCTGTTTGCCATGCTTCAGGGCGACTGGGGCTTCTCGTTCGTCAGCCGCGTCGACGTCGACCAGCTCATCCTGCAGCGCCTGCCGGTGACGCTGATCGTGATCGGCTCCTCGCAGATCATCGCCATCCTGGTGGCGCTGCCGGTCGGCGTGCTTGCTGCCACCCGGCCCTATTCGATATTCGACCAGGTCGCCAACACCTTCGCCTTCATCGGCTTCTCGCTGCCGACATTCTTCACCGGCCTTCTGTTCATCCTGGTGTTCTCGATCCAGCTCGACTGGCTGCCCTTCGTCTATCGCGCCAACATCGATGCGACGGGCTGGAAGTTCTACTGGGAGCACATCAGGCAGGCGATCATGCCGGTGATGGTGCTGGGCCTCTTCCAGGGCGCTTCGCTCGTGCGCTTCGTCCGCTCCTCGGTGCTCGACGTCATCAAGCTCGACTATGTCACCACGGCGCGCTCCAATGGCATCGGCGAACGCAAGGTCATCACCAAGCATGTGGTGCGCAACGCGCTGATCCCGGTGGTGACCCTTGTCGCGCTGCAGATGCCGATCGTGTTCGGCGGCGCCATCGTGACCGAACAGATCTTCCGCATTCCCGGCATCGGCTCGCTGCTGATCTCGGCCATGCTCGCCAACGACACGCCGGTCGTCATGGCCGTGACCTTCGTGTTCGCCTGTCTCGTCGTCCTCTTCAACCTGATTGCCGATATCCTGTATGGCTGGCTCGACCCCCGCATCGCTTTCCGCTGACGCTGCAGCCCCTGTCGTGGCCGCGCCGCGCAAGAGCCGGCCGCCGACCACGCCGACGGGGGAGGCCTGGCGCCGCTTTCGCCATCACCGGCTTGCCGTGGCGAGCAGCGTCATCCTGTTCTTGTTGATCGCCATCGTCACGCTGGGGCCGTTCGTCTGGCCAGTGGCGATCAACGACATCGATTTCGCGGCCAAGCTCCAGGGCCCGTCCTGGGCTCACCCGCTCGGCACCGACGATCTCGGCCAGGATCTCCTGGCGCGCCTGATCTACGGCGGCCGCATTTCGCTGGCCGTCGGCCTCGCTGCCATGATCGTGGCGGTGGTGGTCGGCGTCCTGATCGGCGCGCTGGCCGGCATGTCGACCGGCTGGGTGGACGCTGCCCTGATGTGGGTGACCGACCTGTTCCTGTCGCTGCCGCTGCTGCCGTTGCTGCTGCTGCTGACCTACCTGTTCCGCGACTCGGTGAAGTCGGTGCTGGGCCCCGAGGGTGGCGCCTTCGTGCTGATCGTGGTCGTGATCGGTGGCCTCCGCTGGATGCAGGTCGCCCGCCTGGTGCGGGCGCAGTTCCTGTCCCTGCGTGAAAAGGAATTCGTCGAGGCGGCGCGGGCGCTGGGCGCTTCGCGGGTGCGACTGGTGATACAGCACATCCTGCCCAACGCGCTGGGTCCGGTGATCGTGGCCGGCACCATCGACGTCGCCGCCGCCATCATCGCCGAATCGACGCTGTCGTTCCTGGGGCTGGGTTTCCCGTCCGACGTTCCGACCTGGGGCAGCGTGCTGCGCGACGCCAAGGACTATCTCGACATCGCCCCGCATTGGGTGCTGTTCCCGGGATTGGCGATCTTCCTGGCCGTGATCACCATCAATTTCATCGGCGACGGCTTGCGCGACGCGCTCGATCCGCGCCGCGTCCTGTGAGCACGCGCATCGTGGCTGAACCACTACTGGATATTCGTGGGCTGAAAACCTGGTTCAAGACCGACGACGGCATGGTCCGCGCGGTCGATGGCGTCGATCTCACGATCGATCGTGGCGAGACGCTGGGCGTGGTGGGCGAGTCGGGCTGCGGGAAGACGGTGACGGCGCGTTCGGTGCTGAAGCTGATCGACATGCCGCCGGGCCGCTTCGAGGCCGGCCAGATCCTGTGGCAGGGCCGCGATCTCATCCCGCTCGACGAGGCGGAGATGAACAAGATCCGCGCCCGCGAGATCGCCATCATCTTCCAGGAGCCGATGACCTCGCTCAACCCGGTCTACACGGTGGGCGAGCAGATCGCCGAGGTGATCGCGCTGCACCAGAAGCTGAACGCCAAGCAGGCGATGGTGGGCGCGGCCGAGATGCTGAAGCTGGTGAACATCCCCAATCCGGAGCGCCGGGTGCACGACTATCCGCACCAGTTCTCGGGCGGCATGCGCCAGCGCGTGATGATCGCCATGGCGCTTTCCTGCCAACCCAAGCTGCTGATCGCCGACGAACCGACCACCGCCCTCGACGTCACCATCCAGGCGCAGATCCTGGAGCTGATGCAGGACATGAAGGAACGCTTCGGCATGGCGATCATGCTGATCACCCACGCCATGGGCGTGGTCGCCGAGACGACCCAGCGGGTGGTGGTGATGTACGCCGGCAAGGTGGTCGAGGAGGCGTCGGTCGAGGCGCTGTTCGGCGATCCGCGCCATCCCTATACGCAGGGGCTGATCCGCTCGATCCCGCGCGTCGACCGCAGCGCCGGCCGCCAGGCGCGCCTCGAATCGATTCCCGGTTCGGTGCCGAGCCTGCTCGATCCGCCGCCCGGCTGCCGCTTCGCCAGCCGCTGCCGCTATGTCATGCCGGCCTGCACCCAGGCGATACCGCCGCTCAAGGAAGTGGCGCCCGGTCACAAGGTGGCGTGCATACTATGAGCAAATCCGACGCCCTCCTGTCCGTCACCGACCTCCGCAAGCACTTTGCGGTGAAGGGCGGCGTGCTGTCACGCACGGTCGACAAGGTGCATGCCGTCGACGGCGTGAGCTTCGACATTGCCGCCGGCGAAACGCTGGGCCTGGTGGGTGAATCGGGTTGCGGCAAGTCGACCACGGGCCGCTGTATCCTGCGCCTGATCGAACCCAGCTCGGGCGAGGTCTGGTTCAACGGCGCCGACGTGACGCGGATGGATGCCACGGCGCTGCGCTCGCTGCGCCGCGACATGCAGATCATCTTCCAGGATCCCTACGCCTCGCTCAATCCGCGCCTCACCGTGGGCGCGATCGTGGGCGAGGCACTCACCATCCACAATCTCGCCAAGTCGCGGCGCGAGCACGAGGAGCGCGTGGTCCAGCTGCTCGAGACCGTGGGTCTCCAGCCCGACCACATGCGCCGCTTCCCGCATGAATTCTCCGGCGGCCAGCGCCAGCGCATCGGCATCGCCCGTGCGCTTGCCGTCGAGCCCAAGCTGATCGTCTGCGACGAGCCGGTCTCGGCGCTCGACGTCTCGATCCAGGCTCAGGTGATCAACCTCCTGGAGGACCTGCAGGAGCAGTTCGGCCTCACCTATCTTTTCATTGCCCATGATCTCAGCGTGGTCGAGCACATCTCGACGCGCATCGCGGTCATGTATCTCGGACGCGTGGTCGAAATCGCGCCGGCCCGCGACCTCTACGACACGCCGCTACATCCCTATTCCGAGGCGCTGCTGTCGGCGGTGCCTATTCCCGATCCGACGGTCAAGCGCCAGCGCATCATGCTGCAGGGCGACGTGCCTAACCCGATCCGCCCGCCGTCGGGCTGCCACTTCCACACCCGCTGCCCGATCGCCAAGCCCGACTGCGCGACGCGCGTGCCCGAGCTGCGCGAGAGCCGGCCGGGGCACTGGGTGTCCTGCCACTACAGAGGCTAGGCGGCAGGCTTATTCGAAGCCGCAGTCTCGCGCCGTCGTGCTGACCGCCAGCTTGCGGTCGCCGTCGCGGAAGCAGCCGCGGGACCAGGTGCCCGAGAATGCGGCATCCGCGGCATCGGTATAGGTGCCCTGGCCGTTGGGCCTGCCGTCCAGCCACCCGCCCTCGTAGCGGTCGCTCGGCCGGTCGTCGTCGAGCCATTGCAGGACGCCGGTGCCCCCGGCGATGCCATTCAGGCAGGCGCCCGACCAGGTGACGGATTCCCGGGGCTGCGGCGCCGGGTTGCGGATACGGCATCCGGTCCTGGTGTCCTGGATCCAACTATCGGGCGCGGGAGCCTGAGCGGAGGCGGGCGAGGACGCCGCGATCAGCACGGCCACCGCAGCGATTCGAGAGAACATCGGACGCCTTCGCTTCGAACTGGATGGTGCCCGCTGCTGGACGGAGCGATGCACCTTGGAAAAGCCCGTAAACATTGGCTTACGCAGCCCTCTCAGGGCACTGGTACGGAGCGACTCGTACCAGTTTGCCGTACGTATACAAGCGACGAGAGTCGGCAATGACCTAGGCTGCATCCGTGCATGGGCGTAGCTAGTTGGTGGATCGATTCAGTCTACGCCAGTCCACCGGGCGGGCGAACGTCCCGACCCAAGCCCCTACGCGGCTGACCTGAGCCGATTGCTCCTCAGACCGATACTCGGTTCCGTATTCGGATAGGGCCCACCCCAAGCGGACCATTTCCCGACCAAGATCTAGATCGCCGATCCGGCACACGACTAGCGGCCGGTTATATCGATCCCGCTTGTCGCCGACGCATGTGACTGGCCGATCCCGGATCAACCCGATCAGCGCACGTGT
>CAMAYC010000173.1 GCA_945862125.1 Reyranella massiliensis 521 | reverse complement strand
GAGCTGGTCTATTTCGGCTTCTGGTTCTCGCCGGAGCGCGAGATGCTGCAGGCGCTGATCGACAAGAGCCAGGAGAACGTGACGGGCACGGTGCGGCTAAAACTCTACAAGGGCAACACGACGGTGGTCGGCCGCAAGTCGCCCTACTCTCTCTACTCGATGCAGCATGTGACGTTCGAGGACGATCAAGGTGCCTACAACCAGCGCGACGCCGAGGGCTTTATCAAGCTGAATGCACTACGGCTGCGGCTGCGTGCGATCGGGCAGGGCGGACCCAAGCGCTGATCCGATAGGGATCGTGCCAAGAACAGTGCAAGGGTCGGTCGCGGCGGCTAGTCTCGCCGGGTAACGGAGTACTGGATGCCTTTCGACGAGAGCGAGCGCCCCGGACCCGAACGCGGCGCCGGCCAGCGGGCGATCAACCTGCCGCCCGTGCTGCTGTGGCTGATCGGCATCAACGTGGTCATCCAGCTCGTACGCGAATTTCTGGGTGACGCCACCGACGGCTACATCATCCAGCAGTTCGGCCTTGTCCCGGCGGCTTACACGTCTGGCGCCGATCCCGACCTGCTGTCGCTGCTGGCGGCACCGATCACCTACCAGTTCCTGCACGGCGGCTGGCTGCATCTCGGCATCAACATGGTGACGCTGGCTGCCTTCGGCGTGCCGGTCGTGCGCGTCCTGGGCGCGCGCCGCTTCATCCTGTTCTACCTCTCCGCCGGCATCGTCGCCGGCTTCGTCCATGTCTTCTTCTTTCCAGACTCGATGGATCCCGTGGTCGGCGCCTCGGGCGCCATCAGCGGTGTGTTCGGCGGTGTCCTGATCCTGATGCGCTACGTCGGCAGCCTGCCGTCGCTGCTGCCGGTCGCCGGCGTGTGGATCGCGCTCAACGTCTTCTTCGGCATCGTGGGCGGCACGCCGGGCGCCGGCGGCGATCCGGTCGCGTGGACGGCGCATATCGGCGGCTTCGTCTACGGCCTCGCCGCCATCCGTCTCTTCATGCCGCCTCCGGGCCCATAGACCAAGGGCCACCATGGCCGACCAGCCCATCCCCCTCAGGCGCTACCTCGCGGCCAATGCTGTGGCCCTGGCGCCGTCGGCCGTGGCGATTGCAGCTCTCTACGGGTCGGGCTTTCTGGCGGGCCGGCCCGCCCTGATCGCGATGGCCGGCATCGCGGCGGTGACGGGCTTTCTGGTGCAGCGCTATCTCGGGTCGCTGGCGCGGTTTGCGCGCTTCGTCGGCGAACTATCGGGCGAGCGCGAACCGGTCATGCCACGCCTGTCCTTTGCACCTGCCACCGAGGAACTGGCGACGGCGGCGGCCATGCTGTCGGCCGGCTGGCGCCGGCAGCGCGCCTCGATCGACAATCTCGCGGCCTCGGCGCAGGCCATCGTGGATGGCCTGCCCGATCCGCTGATCGCGGTCGATCGCCAGCGCCGCGTCGTTCGCACCAACCAGGCCGCGGTGGCGCTTCTCGGGCCGGTTGGGGCCGAACGCGACCTGTCGACGGCGTTGCGCCATCCGCAGCTCCTGTCGGCAATCGATGCCCTGCTCGAAACCGGGCCTGACGGAAACTTCACCGCGCCCGACCAGAGCGCGGTCGAATTCGTGCTGGCGGGACCCCCTGAACTCGACGTCATTGCCCATCTCCGGCGCCTGCCGCGGGCGGCGGCCGACGGATCTCTGGCCTTGATCGTGCTGCACGACACCACGGCGCAGCGACGGGCCGAGCGCATGCGCGCCGATTTCGTGGCCAACGCCAGCCACGAACTCAAGACGCCGATCGCCGGTCTCGCCGGCTTCATCGAAACGCTGCGCGGACCGGCGCGCGACGACGTCGCCGCGCGCGACCGCTTCCTCGGCATCATGGCCGAGCAGGCCGACCGCATGCGCCGCCTGGTCGACGATCTGCTGATGCTGTCGCGCATCGAGCAGCACGAGCACGCGCGGCCCGACCGCGAGATCGACCTCGAAAGCGTGCTGCGCGGCGTCCTCGATCTCCTGCAGCTAAAAGCCTCGTCGCGCGGCGTGGCGATCGAGCTTTCCGTCGCGGCGGGCCTGGCCAGAGCGGTGGGCGATCACGACGAACTCACCATCGTGTTCCAGAACCTGATCGACAATGCACTCAAGTACGCCAAGCCCTCGACCGTGGTCCGGGTCACGGCGGAGCCCGCCGAGCCCGGTCGCATTGCCGTGGCGGTGAGCGACGAGGGCGACGGCATTCCGGCCGCCCACCTGCCGCGCCTCACCGAGCGCTTTTATCGCGTCGACAATGCGCGCTCGCGCCAGCTCGGCGGCACCGGCCTTGGCCTCGCCATCGTGAAACACGTGGTCAACCGCCACCGCGGCCGGCTCGACATCCGGAGCACCCCCGGCAAGGGTTCGACCTTCACGGTGACCTTGCCCGCCGCCGGGTAACCTGGCCAATGTCACACCCTAGGGTGTCACACCAAGTTGAGACAAATGTTGTGACACAGGTTGAGCGCCCCCTGTGGCTTCGCCGAGAATCTGACCCTGCGGCCCTACCTCGAGCAGCCGCAGATGACCGTCAAAATTCAGTCCTCGGACGCGTTTTTCGCGCCTCGGTCCACCCCACCTGCCGGACGGATCTTCGGTGGGGGTGTCCTTGTGCTTGCTACTCACGGCTCAGTCGTCGGGTACCGACTACCCGGTGAAGGCCGCGGGACCTCCCCTCATCCTCCAGGGATACATACCGGCGGGCGCGTCGGGCGGGGCATGGCCAAATGTGCGGATCGGCGTCGGCTAGGATTTTGAAGACAGACCTCACGCAACGATACCGGAAATATACCACAAAACTTGCGGAACTTGAAACTGTACGTTCGATACCTGATTTTTGAGGTCGTACCTCGCACACGCCAGCAGTTTGCCAGCACCTCGGGATAAATCCGCCCCTGTAACGGTAACTTCACACAGAGCCCTTCGATCGGTAACGCTGCCTGAGGATGGTGCGCTCGTTCGCGAGTGCACACATGTCCCTATCGACCGCTCAAGACGCCGACGCGCCGGATCGGCGCCAGAGGTGGCTTTCCCTTCTCGCCAAGGCGCCGTCTGCACGCCTCGAGGCTTTGTGGAACGGCATCGATCGCGTGCCGAATTACACAATGCTGCGGCGTCCCGAGATTGGCCTGGTGATGGTCCAGGGACGCATCTCGGGCAGCGGCGGTCCGTTCTGCGCCGGCGAGATGACGGTGACCCGCGCTGCCGTGCGCTTGGCGAGCGGCCAGATCGGCATTGGCTATGTCGGCGGCCGCAAGCCTCGCCAGGCCGAGATCGTGGCGGCCATCGACGCACTTGGCCATCTGCCGGAATGGCATGAAGCCATCGAGACGAAGATCGTGGCGCCGCTCGCGGCCGAAGCCGAAGCCCGCCACCGCCTCGTTGCCGCCAAGGCCGCCGCCACCAAGGTCGATTTCTTCACCGTCGCCCGGGAGGCGGGCTCATGAACACCGCGCTGGGCACCCACGATATCGCGCCGGGCTTTGCCGATCCGTCGCACGAATCGCAACGGGTCTTCCGCGGCGTGCTGGACGCTTTCGCCCATCCCGGCCGTATCGTGACTGTGGCCGACACGCTCGTGGCTCCGGAGGGGCTGTGCATCGCCTCGGCCACCTTCCTGCTCACTTTGGCCGATCGCGACACACCGCTCTGGCTGGCGCCCGAGTTCGAGCGGCCCGAGGTGCACGATTTCGTGCGCTTCCACACCGGCGCGCCGATCGTCGGTGGCCGCGCCGACGCGGTCTTTGCCCTTCTCGCCCACGATCACGCCTTGCTGTTCGACGATTTCGCCATCGGCACGGACACCTATCCCGATCGCTCCGCCACCCTGTTGATCGAGGTGCCGGTACTGGGCGTCGGTCCCGCGCGGACCTGGCGGGGACCGGGAATCGATGGCCAGGCGAGCGTCGCGGTCGCGGGCCTCGACAATGGATTCTGGCTCGACTGGGCGGCCAATCACAGCCTGTTTCCGTGCGGCGTCGATGTCGTGTTCGCCGCCGGCTCGCAACTGGTCGCGCTGCCACGCGGCATCGCCGTGGAGGCCTGATCATGTACGTCGCGGTCAAGGGTGGCGAAACGGCCATCGCCCATGCGCTCGATCTGGTCGCCGACAAGCGGCGCGGCGATCGGGATGTTGCCGAACTCTCGCTCGACCAGATCGACCAGCAGCTCGGTCTCGCCGTCGACCGCGTCATGACCGAGGGCTCCTGCTACGACCGCTCGCTGGCCGCGCTCGCCATCAAGCAGGCGCGCGGCGATCTGGTCGAGGCGATCTTCCTGCTGCGCGCCTACCGCACGACCTTGCCGCGCTTCGGCGATTCGGAGCCGCTCGATACCAGCCGGATGGTGGCGGAGCGCCGCATCTCGTCCACCTTCAAGGACGTGCCGGGCGGGCAGGTGCTGGGACCGACCTACGACTACACGCACCGTCTGCTCGATTTCTCCCTGGCCGCCGCGGGCGAACGCCCGCAGGCGCCGATTGCGCCGGCCGACACGGCGATGGAATTGCCGCGCGTCGGCGACATCCTCGAACGCGAGGGCATGCTGGAGCTGGCGCCGGAGGCGGGCGGCAAGACCCAGGACCTCACGCGCCAGCCGCTCGGGTTCCCGGCATCGCGCCCGGTGCGCCTGCAGAACCTGGCGCGCGGCGATGAGGGCTTCCTGCTGGCCCTCGGCTATTCGACGCAGCGCGGCTACGGCAACAACCATCCTTTCGTTGGCGAAATCCGCTTCGGGTCGGTGCCGGTCTGCTTCGTGCCGGAGGAGCTGGGCTTTGCCATCGAGATCGCCGAGATCGACGTCACCGAATGCGACATGGTCAACCAGTTCGCCGGTTCGCACGATGTGCCGCCGCAGTTCACGCGCGGCTACGGCCTCGCCTTCGGTCATGCCGAGCGCAAGGCGATGGCCATGGCGCTGGTCGATCGCGCGTTGCGCGCCGAGGAGCTGTCGGAGGAGGCCACGTCGCCGGCCCAGGACGAGGAATTCGTTCTGGCGCATAGCGACAATGTCGAGGCCTCGGGCTTCGTGCAGCATCTGAAGCTGCCGCACTACGTCGATTTCCAGTCCGAGCTCGTGGTCGTGCGGACGCTGCGTGCCGAGGTCGAGGCGCGCAATCAGCAAGACCCGCTCTGTCAGGCGGCGGAGTGAGCCATGCCTGACACTCCGATCCAGGACGCGGCCTACAACTACGCCTACCTCGACGAGCAGACGAAGCGGATGATCCGCCGCGCCATCCTGAAGGCGGTCGCCGTGCCGGGTTACCAGGTGCCCTTCGGCGGTCGCGAGATGCCGTTGCCCTATGGCTGGGGCACCGGCGGCATCCAGGTGACGGCGGCCATCATCGGCCGCAGCGATACGCTGAAGGTGATCGACCAGGGCGCCGACGACACCACCAATGCCGTCTCGATCCGCCGCTTCTTTGCACGCGTCGCCGATGTTGCCACGACGACGCGCACCGAGGACGCCTCCATCATCCAGACGCGCCATCGCGTGCCGGAGACGCCTCTCAAGGACGGGCAGATCCTGGTCTTCCAGGTGCCGATTCCCGAGCCGCTGCGGATGCTCGAGCCGCGCGAGACCGAGACCCGCACGCTGCATGCGCTCAGCGAATACGGCGTCATGCAGGTCAGCCTCTACGAAAGCATCGCCCGCCACGGCCGCATCGCCAAGACCTACAACTATCCGGTGATGGTGAATGGGCGCTACATCATGAGCCCCTCGCCGATCCCGAAGTTCGACAATCCCAAGCTCGATCGCAATCCGGCGCTGCAGCTCTACGGCGCCGGCCGCGAGAGGCGCATCTATGCGGTGCCGCCTTACACGACGGTGAAGAGTCTCGACTTCGACGATCATCCGTTCGAGATCGAGACCTGGAGCGAGTGCTGCGCCTTCTGTGGCTCCAGGGAGAGCTTCCTCGACGAGATGATCGTCGACGATGCCGGCAAGCGGATGTTCGTCTGCTCCGACACCGACTGGTGCCAGGAGAGGCAGGAGGAGCAGCGCAAATGAGCGCCGCGCCACTCCTCCAGGTCCGCGATGTCACCAAGCGCTTCGGCGGTCGCGTCGCTTGCCGCGACGTGAGCTTCGACCTGTGGCCCGGCGAAGTGCTGGGCATCGTGGGCGAATCGGGCTCGGGCAAGACCACCCTGCTGAACTGCCTGGCCGGCCGCGTGACGCCGGATGCCGGCTCGGTCGCCTACGACTCGGCCTCGTCCGGTCCCGTCGATGTTCACGGGCTGAGCGAGGCCCGTCGCCGGCTGCTCACCCGCACCGAGTGGGGTTTCGTCAATCAGGATGCGCGCGAAGGCCTGCGCATGGGCGTGAGCGCCGGCGCCAACATCGGCGAGCGGCTGATGGCAATCGGCGAGCGTCACTATGGCGAGATCCGCCAGACCGCGACCGACTGGCTGGGCCGGGTCGAGATCGAGCTGGATCGCCTCGACGATCGTCCGGCGGCGTTTTCCGGCGGCATGCGCCAGCGCCTGCAGATCGCCCGTAATCTGGTGAGCAATCCGCGGCTGGTGTTCATGGACGAGCCGACCGGCGGCCTCGACGTCTCGGTGCAGGCGCGCATTCTCGACCTGCTGCGCGGGCTGGTCGAGAACCTGCATCTGTCGGCCGTTCTGGTGACGCACGATCTCGGCGTCGCGCGCCTGCTCACGCACCGGCTGATGGTGATGCAGGGCGGCCGGGTGGTCGAGGACGGGCTCACCGACCAGGTGCTGGACGATCCGCAGCACGCCTACACCCAGATGCTCGTCGCCTCGATCCTGCCCGTCTGACGCAAGGGATTTGAACCGATGCCAACTGTCATCCGCGTCTCCGGTCTCACCAAGTCCTTTATCGTCCATGCCCAGGGCGACCTGGCGCTGCCGGTGCTGCGCAACGTCGCCCTGGCCGTCTCGCCCGGCGAGTGCGTGGCGCTGGTCGGTCCATCCGGCGCCGGCAAGAGCACCTTGCTGCGCTGCCTCTACGGCAACTACCGCGCCGACGCAGGCTCGATCCGGGTCCGTCACCGCAACGATCTGGTCGAACTGGCCGGCGCCGAGCCGCGGGTGACGCTCGATGTTCGCCGGCGGACCCTGGGCTTCGTCAGCCAGTTCCTGCGGGTCATTCCGCGCGTGCCGACGGTCGACGTCGTGGCCGAACCGGCGATCCGGCAGGGTGCCAGCGAGACCGAAGCGCGCCGGCGTGCCGAGTTCCTGCTGGGCGTGCTGGGCATTCCGCCCCGCCTGTGGCCGTTGCCGCCCGCGACCTTCTCCGGCGGCGAGCAGCAGCGCGTCAATATCGCCCGCTCCCTGATCGTCGACTATCCGATCCTGCTGCTCGACGAGCCGACCGCCTCGCTCGACGCCGCCAACTGCAACGGCGTGGTCGAGCTGATCCGCCAGCGCCGCGATGCCGGTGCGGCGATCGTCGGCATTTTCCACGATGCCGCCGTCCGCGATGCCGTGTCGACGCGGGTTCTCGACGTCGTTCCTCCCGGAGCCCAACCATGAGCATCGAGACCATCCTGACCAATGCCTGGGTCGTCACGGCCGACGCCGAATTCGACGGCACGGTCGTCGTCCGCGATGGCTGCATCGTCGAGGTCGCGCCCGGGCGCTCGCATGCCCCGGGGGCCATCGATCTCGACAGCGACTATCTCGTGCCCGGTCTGGTCGAGTTGCATACCGACAACATGGAAAAACACTTCGCGCCGCGGCCCGGCGTGAAGTGGCCGAGCCTGCCGGCCGTGATGGCGCACGACACGCAGATCAGCGCCGCCGGCATCACCACCGTTTTTGATTCCCTCGCGTTGGGCGATGTCCATGGTCGCTCCGACCGGGTGCAGAACCGCGAGCGCATGATCGAGGCGGTCTGCATCGCCAGCGACCGCAGCCTGACCCGCGCCGAGCATCGCATTCACCTGCGCTGCGAGATCACGGCCGACGATGCCGTCGAGGCCGTCGACAAGTGGATCGACCTGCCGCTGGTCGGCCTCGTGTCGATCAACGATCACACGCCCGGGCAGCGCCAGTTCCTCGATCCGGAGAAGCTGAAGCAGTACTACATGGGCAAGTACGCCATGACCGAGGCGCAGTTCGATGCGTTCAGCTATCGCGCCACCGAGCTGCACGCCAAGAACGCCGCCCGGCACCGCGGCGAGATCGTCGCCCGCGCGCAGGCCCGCGCCTTGCCGATCGCCAGCCACGACGATGCGACGCGCGAGCATGTCCGCGAAGCGGTGCAGAACGGCATGACCATCGCCGAATTCCCGACCACGCTGGAGGCGGCGGAAGCCTCGTGCCAGGCCGGACTCGCCGTCCTGGTGGGCGCGCCCAATCTGGTGCTGGGCGGCTCGCACTCCGGCAACATCGCTGCCATCGATCTCGTGCGCGCAGGAAAGGCCGATATCCTTTCGTCCGACTATGTGCCGGCCAGTCTGATCGAAAGCATCTTCAAGCTGCCCACATCAGGCGCCGGCATTTCCCTGCCTCAGGCCGTGCGCCTGGCCTCGCTCAACCCGGCGCGGGCCGTGGGCCTGGGCGACCGCGGCGAGATCGCGCCGGAACGCCGGGCCGATCTGGTGCGGGTGCGGGTGCTCGACGGCGCGCCGCTGGTCCGCACCGTGTGGCGCGAAGGCGAGCGCGTCGTCTGACGATGCCGCCGCTTGCGAACGGTCCGCTGTTCTACGTGATGGGGCCCTCCGGCGCCGGCAAGGACTCGGTGCTGGCGCGCGCCCGGCAATTGCTGGCGCCCGACACCTCCGTGATCTTCGCTCACCGCTACATCACCCGGCCGGCCGAGGCGTCGGGTGAGAACCATGTGGCGCTGAG
>CAMAYC010000172.1 GCA_945862125.1 Reyranella massiliensis 521 | reverse complement strand
GGATCGGCTGGGGCGGCCAGTTCGAGCAGCTCGTCGCGGCCTCGGAGCGGCTGGCGATCGTCGTGCCCGTGGCCCTGCTGCTGATCTTCGTCCTGCTCTGCATGAGCCTGGGCTCGGTCGGTGACGCGGCACTCGTGTTCAGCGGCGTGCCGCTGGCGCTGACCGGCGGCGTGGCGGCACTGGTGCTGCGCGACATACCGCTCTCGATCAGCGCGGGTGTCGGGTTCATTGCACTCAGCGGAGTGGCCGTGCTGAACGGACTCGTCATCATCTCGTTCATCCAGAAACTGCGGGCTGACGGCCTGTCGGTTGCCGAGGCGGTGCGCGAGGGCGCCATGAAACGGCTGCGCCCCGTCCTGATGACTGCGCTGGTCGCCTCGCTCGGCTTCGTGCCGATGGCGATCGCCACCGGCGCCGGCGCCGAGGTCCAGCGCCCGCTCGCCACCGTCGTCATCGGCGGCATCATCTCGTCCACGATCCTGACGCTCGTGGTCCTGCCGGCGCTCTACGCGCTTTTCAATCGTGACAGACCGAAACAACAACACGTTCAACAAGGAGAGAGCACATGAAGAGACTGATGATTGTTGTGGCCGCCGTGATGCTGTGGACCGGCACGGCCGTGGCCCAGCACAGCCACGGCAGCATGAAGGGGCCGAACGGCGGTCCCATGCAGGATGTGGCAGGTGTTCACGCCGAGCTGGTCGTCGCCGGCAACGTCGTGACCATCAACATTCTCGACGAGGGCAACAAGCCCGCCTCGGCGAAGGGGTTCAGCGGCTCAGTGTTGATCGTGTCCGGCGCCAATCGCGAGACGGTGCAACTGTCGCCTGCGGGCGATAGCGCGCTGAAGGGCGAGGCGAAGAGCCCGGTGGCGGCCGGGGCGACAGTGACGCTTGTCCTCAAGAACGCGGCCGGCAAGTCGGGCCAGGTGAAGTTCTGATTTCGTGGTGACTGAAGCTGCAGCGCTGGGGTTGTGAAGAACTTCGTCGGCGTTTGCAGCCGCTCAGCTTGATCGCAATGGGAGCGGGACTGGGTGGATAGAGGCCTGCGGAGGTGAGAGTACCAATGCGTGTTGCACGATCGCAATCGCGTCGTATTTCGGCCGTCGTTGCAGGGCGAGCGGTTCGTTGTGCGCTGTTTGCGGTATTTGCCATCGGCCCCGCCCGTGCGGATGGCTATTTGTCGATGCTGTCCGTTGCTACAGGGCAGGAAATCGGCAGAGCCTATCGGACCGACGGATCGATTCCGAATCAGACCGACAATACCAATGATCAAAATGCATGCGCCAACGATCCGCGTGAGGTTTCGAAGACCGATGCCGATCGGATCGGCGAACTCGCACGGACGGATCGCGAGGCCGCCTCGATCGAACTCGCATTGGTGATCGGCCCGTGCATGGCCCGGAAAGGCTGGCGGATCGTGATCGCTGCCGGAGACATTACCGGCATCGAGCGCCCGGCCATCGCAGCGCTCGATGCGGTTCTCGACAGGTTGTCTTCTTCTCTTCCCGTCAAGGTCGACCAGCACAGCGACCTGGTGCAGGTGAAGCGACACAAGGCCGATGTGGTCTACACGATGAAGGTCAGGCCCGAATCGCAAGGCACGGCCGACGAACTCCGCAAGTTCTACGCAGCCGATCCTCGCGCCGCCGAATCGATGAACAAGAACCTCATGAAGAAGACCTATTGCACGGCGCCGCCAAACGTCTTTCTGAAGGCGGGCGTGGCCATCATCTGGGAGGTTTTTGACGGGAAGGGATTGGTTTGGCGTGTTCGTCTGATATCAGATAATTGCTGGTGAGCCGCCGCCGGTTGGCGGCGTTGCCTCGTCTACCGCCGAGTTGTGGCGGCAATTTCCGGAGAGTTGACATGGACGGCCTGACCCTCTTCGGCCTCGTAGCCGTGACCGCCATGCTGGTCTTCTATGCGCTGGAACACCGGAGCCGGTGGTTCATCCTGGCTTTTGCCGGCGCCAGCGTCCTGGGATCGATCTACGGCTTCGCCCAGGGTGCCTGGCCATTCGGGCTCGTCGAGGCGATCTGGGCGCTGGTTGCCGCGCGGAGATGGTGGGCGGCGACGAAGGTCGGCGCTAGAAGCCCAGGAAAATGATGCCGATGCCGAGGAAGAGGATGAGCACCCCGAGGATTCCGCTCTCGTAGCGCTCCACGAACCCGAGCTGCAGGCGGTCCATCCCCGACAGCGTCAACCCGGTGAAGATCACCATCCCGGCAACCGTCGCGATGGCGAGAATGACGCTCAGGATCACGAAGCCCGCCCAGCCATAGGATATGCCGGACAGGTAGACCGGCAGAAAGCCTTCGCAGGGAGAGAAGGTCAGAAGTGCTAACAGGCCCAGGATGATGGCGCGGTCGGACTTTACCGTCTTGGCCGCGCCTCCGCTGGCGGTCGCGCCGTTCGTCGTTGCTTGCGCGGCGGCTGCGTGGGTGTGCTCCTCGAACCGGACCTCGTAGCCGTGGCCATGATCACCGTGTGAAAGGGTGAGAATGGCCGTGAACTCGTGGGGTTCGGGGATTTCCTCGCGGGATTCGAGATATCCATCGCGAGCGACGAAAGAGAACGACTGCCTCGTTCCCTCAGGTCGTACCGTTTCCAGTGACAGCGCCCCGGGGGCTGGCAAGGGGACGATATCGCCTTCGGCTCTCATCCGGAACCTCGGCGGGACGCCATCCTCGAAGACTTCGAGCAGGAGCACGCCATGGCCGGTGTCGATCCGTTTCCTGTCCGATGCATGATCGTGGCCGGAGGAGCCATGGGCATGGCCGCCAGGGCCGAAATGACTGTGGCCGTGACCGTCTCCCCGTGCCTGTCGGACGAGATAGTAGAGCCCGAACAGGATAAGCGCGCCGCCGGCGATCCAGGGAAAGACGTCGCCCGTCCATTTGCTCGTTTCGATTCCGAGCCAGACCACCAGAACACCAAGCACCGTCGTAAAGAGAACGTGGCCGGAGCCGCAGAGTGCGACCACCAGAAGCGTCTTCTGCTTGCTCCAGCGCTGGCCCCGGCCGGCCATGACGAAGGGCAGCCAGTGGGTCGGAATCGCGGCATGGGAAAAGGCAACTACGAAGCCTGTCGCCGCGATAGACAAGAGGGCTGTCTCGTTCACGCGAAGGGAAGTCCGTCAGAGATACTTGGCGATCTGCTTGAATTCATCGACGGAACGGCGGCGCTCGCGCGGCAAAGATCCGACGACGTCATCAAGGCAGTGATCGAGGTGGTCCTGGATCAGCGTCTTCTTCGCCTGCCCGATCGACTTCTCGACAGCATGCAGTTGCTGCGCAAGGTCGAGGCAGGACCGGCCCGTCTCGATCATGCCGATCACGCTGCGAAGATGCCCTTCGGCGCGCTTCAGTCGTTTCACGATCTCAGGATGGGTCTGATGGGTATGGCTCACTGACATGATATAATCCTATCCTCCAGGAGAGGATATGGTCAACGTGAAAGAGATATGCTCCGGCCGACGAAGCTGGCGCAACGCCCCTTTATTTCGGGAGCATGGGTTCCGACTAACGGCCGTGCCTCAGCAATCGCAGGGCGTTCAGCGTAACCAGTACTGTCGCACCCGTGTCGGCCAGGATGGCGGGCCACAGACCGGTTAATCCGATGATGGTCGTGATCATTAACACGCCCTTCAATCCGAGGGCGACGACGATGTTCTGGTGGATCACGGTCATCGTCTGACGCGACAGCAGAACCAGCCGGGCGACGTCTGCCACGTTGCTGTTCAGAATAGCGGCATCCGCTGTTTCGAGCGCCACGTCGGTGCCGCTGCCCATGGCGATGCCGACGTCGGCGGCGGCAAGGGCCGGAGCGTCGTTGATGCCATCGCCCACCTGAGCGACGGACCGGCCGGCCCGTCGCAGCTCGCCGATGATGCTGAGCTTGTCTTCCGGCATCAGTTCAGCGCGATATTCGATCCCGCCCAGACGCTCTGCGATGGCCGCCGCCGTCCGGCGGTTGTCGCCGGTCAGGATCAGGCTTTCGAGCCCCAGTGACTTCAGCCTGGCAAGGCCGTCGCGAGCATCGGCGCGCGGCTCGTCCCGCACCGCCAACAGTCCGAAGACTTGTCCGTCCGCCACCAGGACGGCAACAGTCTTGCCGTCTTCCTCCAGTTTCTCGATATTTCCAGAGAGTTCAGGTGCAATGGCCGCCCGGCCCGAAATGAAGCGCGGGGCGCCCAGGAACAGAGAACGTCCCGCGACCCGGCCTTCTACGCCCTGGCCGCCGATCGCACGCGAGCCTTCGGCGGCGGGAACCGCAACCGCATCCGCTTCGGCACGCGCGAGGATCGCGTGCGCGATGGGATGGCTCGATCCGGCTTCCAGCGCCGCCGCCAGCGCGAGAACCTCGTTCTCGTTGCCCGCGATGCCGACGATGTCGGTCACCTTCGGCTTTCCCTCGGTTAGCGTGCCTGTCTTGTCGAACGCCACGACCTGCAGCTTGCCGGCGGATTCCAGAACGGCACCGCCCTTGAGCAGCAATCCGCGCCGGGCGGCCGCCGACAGGCCGGCAGCGATGGCGGCCGGGGTCGAGATAACGAGGGCGCAAGGGCAGGCGATGAGGAGCAGCGCGAGCGCCCGGTATATCCAGTCCGCCCACAGCCCGCCGAGCGCCAGCGGTGGCACGACCGCGACCAACACGGCAATGACGACCACGGCCGGCGTGTACCACGCTGAAAACCGGTCGATGAAGCGCTCTGTCGGCGCCTTCGCCTCCTGCGCTTCCTCGACGAGGCGGATGATGCGGGCGATCGTGTTGTCGGCCGCCGTTTTCTCGACGACGATCGACAGAACACCATCGCCGTTGATGCTGCCGGCGAAGACCGCGTCGCCTGCGCTCTTGGATTTTGGCACTGATTCGCCCGTGATGGGTGCTTCGTCGATCGAGGACGAGCCGGCAACGATCTTGCCGTCGGCGGCGATGCGATCGCCCGGCCTGATGCGGATGCGTTGACCGACGGCCAGTGTCACGATGGCGACCTCGCGGACCGCGTCGCCTTCTTCGACCAGTGCCGTCTTGGGCACGATGTCGGCGAGCGCGCGGATTCCTGCCCGCGCGCGGCCGGCAGCGTAGCCCTCCAGCAGTTCCCCGATCAGGAACAGGAACACCACCACCGCGGCTTCCTCGGCCGCACCGATGGCCACGGCGCCCGTTGCGGCGATGACCATCAGCATCTCGATGCTGAAGGGGGAGCCCGCACGGGCGACCGCCAACGCGCGGCGCGCGATCGGAAGCGCCGCGATCAGGGCGGCTGCAATGAACATCCATGACGCCTTGTCCGGCACGACGAGCGACAGGACATAGGCCGCTCCCAAGAGAGTGCCGGAGATGAGCGTGAGACGCGCCTTGTCGCTCTGCCACCATTGTGGCTCGGACCACGACGGCGTCGGACGCCCGTCCGGCGTGGCCGTCCCGGCCGCTGCCACTGGGGTGGCGCGGAATCCCAGTTCGTCGACCCGTTCCTCGATCAGGCCCGAAGGAACGAGCGCCGGATCGGCATCGAGCGTGAGCGTTTCAGTGGTGTAGGTCACCCTGACGTCCGAGATCCCCGGCACGCGGCCGAGAGCCTTTTCGATCCGGGTGGCACAGGCCCCGCAATCCATTCCCTCGACGCGGAAGCGCAGGGGCGCAATGGCGGGCTGTGCGGCAGTTGCGGCAGGAGATGTCATGGCGCGAGTGGTCCTCTGGGGCTTGTTCTCTGGCGACCTGATCCCTAGCTTGCACCCTCTAGTGACTAGAGGTTCAAGCGTAAAGATGACCCACCCCTCCGAACCCGGCGTGACCATTGGAAATCTGGCGAAACGCACCGGCGTGAAGGTCCAGACGATACGTTATTACGAATCGATTGGTCTGTTGTCCGCTCCTGACCGCACCGAAGGCAACCAGCGGCGCTATGGCGATCGCGCGGCCGGCAACCTACGATTCATTCGTCACGCGCGGGATCTGGGCTTCGAGATCGACCAGATCCGCGACCTGCTCTCGCTGGCCGCGCAGCCCGACCGGACATGCGAGGACATCGATGCCATCGCGCGCCATCACCTGGAACAGGTCGAGCAGCGCATCGCCATCCTGCAATCCTTGCGGGGCGAACTGAAGCGCATGGTCCGGCAGTGCTCCGGCGGACGGGTGGCGACCTGCCACGTTATCGAAGTCCTGGCCGATCACGCACATTGCAAAGCCGACCACCAACGGGCCGCGCGGAAGAGGTAGGGCCGTTTGCGTCGCTGGGGCGAGAAGCTGGCGGGTAAGTCGGGCCAGGTGAAGTTCTGATCACTTTCACAGCGCGCATGTCCGGAAGCCGGCGAACACGTCATTGCGATCCGGCGTGAAGAAATTGCGATAGGCCGGCCGGGCGATGCGGGCGCTGGTCGCCCAGCAACCGCCGCGCAGAACCTTGCGCGTGCCGAACCAAGGTTGCGAATAGTCCTTGTAGGGATCGGCGGTGAAACCTGCGAAGGGCAGGAAGTCCGACGCGGTCCACTCCCAGACATTACCGATCATCTGCCGGCAGCCGAAGGCGCTGTCGCCCGCTGCGCAGGCGGCGACGTCGACCGGTCCATCGGAGGCATAGTCGAGATTCGCATGGGCCGGCGCGGGGGACGCATCGCCCCATGGCCAGCAGCGCCGTGCATCGGCCAGTCGGGCACCGGCCGGCGTCGGCGCGCCAATGGCGGCGGCTTCCCATTCGGCTTCGCTCGGCAGGCGCCGCCCTGCCCAGCGGCACCACGCCTCGGCTTCGAACCAGGTGACAAACACGACCGGCTGATGCGGCGCCAGCGCCTCGACCGCTCGATAGCGCCGGACGCTCCACACGCCGTCGCGCTTGGGCTGCCAGTAGACGGGACGCTCGGCATTGCGTTGTTGTCGCCACGCCCAGCCGGCGTCGCTCCAGAAGTCCCGCGCGCTGTAGCCACCGGCCTCGATGAAGGCCGCGAACTCGGCGTTGGTCACCGAGGCACGGGCGATGCGGAAGGGCGCCAACGGCGTCTCGTGCGCCCACTTTTCGTTGTCGAATACGAAACCATCGGTGGCGCTCGATCCCAGCCGCCACGTTCCGCCCGGCACCGCGACGTCGCCCGGCCAGGGACCTTCGAGGGCGCCGGCGTCCGGCCGCCCGGCTTCGCCGAGTCCGGTGGGCGGTGCGTAGGACAAAGTCTGGCGCGAATAGGTGAGTGCCTCGACATGCATGTCCTCGTGACGCAGCGTCAGCTCGTAGAAGTAGCGCGCGTCCTCGTCGACCGTGCCGCCGAGCTGATCCTCCTGGCGTGCCAGCACGTCGGCCAGGTAGCCGAAGGTGCCGGCGCGATCCGGCAGGTCGAGCTGCCAGCGTGTGGCATGCGGCACGTTGCTTGAATCCCAAAGCCTGTCGCCGCGCTCGATCAGCGGCGCGCGACCGTGGGTATGGCGCAAGGTCCAGTATTCATGGAACCAGCCGACATGGCCGATCTCCCAGAGCATGGGATTGACGATGGCGATCTGCGGTCCCATCAATTCGGAAGATGACAGTTCTTCCGTCAAGCGCCGGGTGCGATGACGGGCCTCGCGCAGTTGCGCAACGAGTTGAGCAGCGGAAGCACCGCTGGTTGGCCGCTGCTCATGGGCCCGGTTCTGAGTTGTATGGTCCATGAGGATCGTCCTTATCACACCGGAGGGCCCGACTTCACGCACCGGCAACCGCGTGGCGGCCTCGCGCTGGGCGCGCATCCTGCGCCGTCTCGGCCACAAGGTCCGCATCGGCTCGGACTATGACGGCAGGCCCGCCGATCTCATGGTGGCCGTCCACGCCTGGCGGAGTGCGGCGTCGATCGAGCGGTTCAAGGCGAAGTTCCCCGATCGCCCGGTGGTCCTGCAACTGAGCGGCACCGACATCTACCAATACATCGACACCGATCCAGTGCCGACGCTGCGCTCGATGGAACTGGCCGACCGGCTGGTCGGGCTGAACGACCTTGCCTGGCGGGCCGTTCCCAAGCTGTTCCGGCCGCGCCTCGGCGTCATCCATCAGTCGGCCGTAACGCTGGCTTATCCGCGCAGGCCGAGTGCGCGCGCCATGGTCGTCTCGGTGATCGGCCATCTGCGCGACGTAAAAGATCCACTGCGCGCGGCCGAGGCGGCGCGCCTGCTGCCGGCCGGGAGCCGTGTGAGCATCGAACAGGTCGGCCGAGCCTACACGCCGGAGTGGGCGGCCCGGGCGCAGGCAGAGATGGAGTCCAACCAGCGCTATCACTGGCGCGGCGACGTGTCGGCCGCCACGGTCCGCCGGCTGCTGGCGCGCAGCCATGCCATGGTTATCTCGTCGCTGAGCGAAGGCGGCGCCAACGTGATCTCGGAGGCCACCGTCGCCGGCGTGCCGGTGCTGGCGTCGCGCATGGACGGCAATGTTGGGCTGCTCGGCCCTGACTATCCCGGCTACTTTCCCGTCGGCGACACGCGGGCACTGGCCCGCCTGCTAGTGAGGCTGGAGCGCGAGCCGCCCTTTGTCAGACAACTGGGCAAGGCGCTGGCCCAACGTGCGCCGCTATTCCGGCCTGCCCGTGAGATCGCCGCGTGGCGCCGCCTGCTCGCCGGGCTACGATAAGGCGTCAGGGCCTTGAAGCCTCAGGTCGAACGAACGGACGTGGAATAGCAACGGCACCAAGCGCCAGAGCAGCCGCTATGCCGGCCAGAAAGATCACGTAGCCGACGTGCGGGGGCCATGCCGCGAAGGGAAGAGGTCCTGCCGCGGCGCCGAAAATCCCGACCACGGAAGCAACGCCCCTCAGGTTGCCGAGGTGACGCGTGCCGAAATGCTCGGCAAGGCCCGCGCCCTGGACGACGTGCAGGACGCCGAGCCCGGCTCCGAGTGCGGTGGCGTAGGCGGCGCCGGC
>CAMAYC010000171.1 GCA_945862125.1 Reyranella massiliensis 521 | reverse complement strand
GCCTTCGTCGCCTCCTCGGCGCGCGGCTATTCCGACGAGGAGACGGCCCGGCGCAAGGCTGGTTACAGGCCGGGCGACCGGCCGCCCCGCACCGCCGGCGCCGTCTCGACCGCCATGGGCTTGCACCCCGATCGCGAGAAGGACCCTGTTCTGCTCGATCGGCTGCGCGGCATGCAGCGGCGCCTCGGCCCCGAGGTGCGCAAGCGGCAGGCAGCCCTGGTGCGCCGCGACGGCTACGCCGACCTCGAACGCATCACCTGCCCCGCGCTGGTGGTCGCCTGCCGGCAGGACCGGCTGCGCAGCTTCACCGAGACCGAGCGCATGGCGAAGCACCTGCCGCAAGTGCGCTTCGAGGTGATCGAGGACTGCGGCCACATGACGCCGCTGGAGCGGCCACAGGAGCTCGCCGCGCTGCTTGCCGACTGGATCAGACGCGAGGGGCTGTAGCGCCCCGGCGCGTCCGCCGCGACAGCCAGACGGCGCCGCCGAACACCGCGGCGACCGCGAAGGCCACCGCGGAGGGCAGCCAGATATCCACGAACGACACGATACGGGCACGGATCGGGTTTGTCGGATCGTAGATCACGGTCACGCGGTCGCCCTGCGCAAACGCCCTTTCACTGCCGCCGCGGCCATGAAACTCGATGTCGCGGCCGCCGTCGCGCCCACCCTCGCGCGTCGTGAAGCGCACGACGGGCGCGAAGGAAACGCGCTCCACTATGCGCTCGATGTCGCTGCCGTCGGCGCGCCGCACGCTCTCGGTCTCGCTGCGCCGGCTCTCGCGGTTCTCGAGGACGACCCCTTGGGCGCGCACCCCGCCGGTGTAGAGGTCTGCCGCGCTGATCAGGACGAATACTCCGATCAGGCCCGCCCCCGAGGCAATGACAGCGAAAGCCCCCTCGCCCACCACGGCCAGGTCGATGCCGCGGGAGAGCGCCCAGGCGACGGCGCCGAACAGCAACCCGAAAGCGCCGAAGACCGTGACGAGGATCGCCGAGAACCAGAGGCGATCGAAGGTGTCGATGCGGAAATCGCGCGGATCCTGCGGCATGTAAAGGACCGTGACCCGGTCGCCTACGGCAAAGTCGGGCGCGCCCGAAGCGAGATCCTTCACATCCTGCACCTCGCCACCAGGCAGGCGAAAGTGCACCACGGGGGCGTACATGTCGCCCTCGCGGCGAATCTCGACCACCTCGCCGTCCGCACGCTCGCCATGCAGGACATGGCGCAGGCTGCCGAGACCGAGCGCCAGGCCGCCGGCCAGGATTAACCCGCCGATCCCCAGGATCGTCCAGGAAATCCAGCGCCAGTCGCGATCCACAGCCATCGCGACAGACTCAGGCGGGGCGCTGGCGGAGCGCGTCGACGATGCTCACCAGCCGGCTGCCCTGAGGCGTTTCCGGATCGAGCAGCCTCTCCCGCGGTGTCGTCTCGGCCAACCGGCTGAGTTCCATTAGCGCCCTGACGTGCTGCCGCCGCGTCAGCCGGTGCTGCGAAGAGCGATGGCGAAAGAACAGCCGCGCCATCTGGCCTTCGCCCACCAGCGCGCTGAGTTCGGTCGCGGCGCAGTAGATCAGGAAGCAGGTGAAGATCCAGATCTGGACGGCAGCGAAGCGCCGCCAGCTGAAATCGATTGCCGCGGCCTCGAAGGCTGCCGAGAAGCCATCACCGTCGAAGGCGAAATGGATGAATCGTTCGAGCACCCGCACGACGAATACCACGGCCGTGTAGAACACCGTCTTGTAGAGGATCGGCTGGACCAGCGGCGCGCCCCGGAAGCGGTCGATGATCCTGGTCTTGTCCACCACCAAGATGACCTTGCCTACGATCAGCGCCAGCCCCGTGGCGAGCATGAAGCCGGCGAAATGGAACCAGTAGTTCCGGGTCAGCAAATTCGTCGTGAACGATATCAGGTTGAAGGCAACGAAGAAGTAGAGGGTCGGCGGAAGGATGTGCATCATCTCCTTCAGCCAGAAGCGGTAGACGCGGACGGGCAGCGAGGCATTCATTGCTTCACATCCGCCCGCCATCGACGACGAAGTTCTGCGCCGTCACCAGGCGGCTGTCGTCGGCCGCAAGCCACAGCGCCATGCGAGCGATGTCGGGCGGGTAGACCTTCTCCTTCAGGCACTGCGCGACCATCAGCGCCGCCTCGGCCTCGGGCGTCAGCCACAGGTCGATCTGGCGCTGGGTCATGATCCAGCCCGGCGTGATGGCGTTGAGGCGGATGCCGTCGGGTCCGAGATCGCGGGCGAGCCCGCGCGTCATGCCGATGACCGCCGCCTTCGCCGCCTGATAGACCGAGAGTTGCGGTGTCATCGTGTGGTAGCTGACCGAGCTGAAATTCACGATCGAGCCGCCGCCCGCTTTCTTCATGCCCGGCGCCACGGCCTGGATGGCGAAATACTGGTGCCGCAGGTTGACGGCGATGCGCTCGTCCCAGAACGCCGGCGTCACGTCGGCGATGTCGTGGCGGTCGTCGCGCGCGGCATTGTTGACCAGGACGGTGATGGGCCCGAACTTTGCGGCGACCGCGCCGATCGAGGCCTGGTAGGCCGCGATGTCGCGCACGTCGCACTTGGCAAACAGCGGCGCCGGATAGCCGGCGGAGCCCAGTTTCTCGACCAGCGCCGTCGATGCCGCCTCGTCGATGTCGACGAAACCCACCTTGGCGCCTTGTGCAGCGAAGTGCTCCACGATCGAGGCACCGATGCCCGAGCCGCCGCCGGAAACGAACACGACGCGGCCGGCAAGGCTGGGATAGGAGGCGAACTTGGACATGGCTCCTCACAACTTGAAGGGACGAAACAGGACCTCACCCTCAAGGGTCTCGCCCTGGGGCAGCGATGTTTGCGCGACGGCGCCGTTGGCATGGCTGACCGGCTCGACGCAGAAATACGGCCGGGCCTTTGGAACATAGATCACGAGATGGCGAAACGGCTGCGTCGCCACGAGGCTGAGGCCGAGACCCCGCCGCGGCCAGCGGATCGTGGCGCTGCCCTCCCAGCCATCGAAGCAGTTGTCGAGAACGACACCGTCGACCGGCCGTGACGCGGCGAAGTTCCACTCCGGCGGCACGGCAATGCGGTCGACCGGCAGGACGTCCGCATCGGCCCGCCACACGCCCTCGACCCGGCATGCCAGTTCCGTGTCGGCATCGCGCGGAAAGAAGGGATGGAGGCCCAGGCCCGCCGGCACCGCCCGGCTTTCGAGATTCTCGATCGTCATGCCGACGCTGAGCCCTTCCTCCCCGAGATCGAACACTTGCCGGGCACGGTAGCGGAACGGCCAGCCTTCCCGGCCGTCATGCTCGTAGACCAGTTCAGCGGAGCGACCTTCCTGGCGCGCGACCTGCCATGGCCGGGCCCAGCCATCGCCATGCATCGGGTGGCGCTGACCCGGCCAGTTCGGTTTCAGGATGAACTCCTCGCCATCCACGATGAGGCGACCGTTCGCGATGCGATTGGAGAACGGCACCAGCGGATAGCAGGCCTTCGCATCGGCATCGGTGGGTCGCAGCAAATCAATGATCGTGCCCGCCGTCTCGATGGCGAAGCGGGCGATCGACCCGCCGGCGTCGGGCGCCAGATCGACCGCGAGCCGGCCCGCGCGTAACGACAAAACCGTCACCGAATTCCCCGTCCCTGTGTAGACTTCGCCGTTCCCAACAAATCGAGGAAGCGCTGAGATGTCGACGAATATGCTGAAGAAGCGGCTGCAGGCGGGCAAGGCCTGCGTCAATGCCTGGCTCGCCATTCCCAGCGGCTTCTCCGCCGAGGTCATGGCGCAATGCGGCTGGGACAGCGTCACCGTCGATATTCAGCACGGCGTGCAGGACTATCAGTCGATGGTCCAGTGCTTCCAGGCAATGGACAAGCATCCGATCACGCCGCTCGTGCGCGTGCCGTGGAACGAGCCGGGCATCGTCGGCAAGGTGCTCGATGGCGGCGCCTGGGGCGTGATCTGCCCGATGGTGAACAACGCCACTGAGGCCAAGGCGCTGGCCTCCTATTCGCTCTATCCACCCAAGGGCAAGCGCAGCAACGGGCCGATCCGCGCCGGCGCCTATGGCGACGCCACGCCTTACCAGGCGACGGCCAATGACGAGGTGCTGATCATCCCGATGATCGAGACCCAGGAAGCGATCGACAATATCGACGCCATCCTCGACGTGCCGGGCATCAGCGGTATCTATGTCGGCCCGTCCGACCTCGGCCTGTCGCTGGGCCTGGCCCCGAAGCTCGACCGCGACGAGCCGCAGGTCCTGAAGATCTACGAGAAGCTCACGACGGCCTGCAAGAAGCGCGGGCTGTTCGCGGGCATCCACAACGGCACGGCGAGCTACGCCGCCAAGGCCGTCGGCATGGGCTTCCAGTTCAACACCATCGCCAACGACTCCGGCCTGATGGCGATGGCCGCCAAGGCCGCGGTGAACGGCTTCCGAAAGGAAGCAGGCGCGGTCGCCGACAAGTAAAGCGATGCTGATCGCCAACGCCGTCCTGGCCGACGGCACGAAGCGTCACATCGACGTCAAGGGAGGGCGGATCGCCGCCCTCCTCCCCGCCGATGCTGGCGTACCCGCACAGACCGACGTGCTCGACCTCGCGGGCGCGCTGCTGCTGCTGCCGCTGGTCGACGGCCACATCCATCTCGACAAGACGCTGCTCGGCCTGCCGTGGCTGCCCAACCAGGCGGCCGGCAACAAGGTCGCGGACCGCATCGAAGCCGAGCGCAACGTCCGCGCCGCGCGTACGGTGCCGGAGTTCGAGACCGGCTCCAACCTCGTGCGCCAGGTGGTGGCGAGCGGCACGCTGCACATGCGCAGCCATGTCGACGTCGACAACCAGCTCGGCCTGCGCAACCTCCACGAGGTCCTGAAGATCCGCGAGCATTTCCGGGATCTCGTCACCATCGAGATCGTGGCCTTCCCGCAAAGCGGCGTCGTACGCTCGCCCGGCACGGCCGATCTCCTCGACGCCGCCATCGCCGAAGGCGCCGATCTCGTGGGCGGCCTCGACCCCGTCGGCATCGACGGCGACCTGAAAGCCCATCTCGACGCGATCTTCACCATCGCCGAGCGCCGCAGCGTCGGTGTCGACATCCACCTGCACGACGGCGGCGAGGGCGGCATCGCCCAGCTGATGGCGATTGCCGAACGTACGGTCGCAACGGGCCTGAAGGGCCGCGTCGCCGTGAGCCATGCCTTCGCGCTGGGCTCCGTCGACACCGACACGGCTGCCCGCACCGCCGACGCGCTCGCAAACGCCGGCGTGGCGATCATGAGCCACGGTCCTGGCGGCGCGCCGATTCCGCCGCTGGCGCTCCTGCGCGAGCACGGCGTCGAAGTGTTCGGCGGGTCGGACAATATCCGCGATGCCTGGTCGCCGTTCGGCAACGGCGACATGCTCGAGCGCGCCATGATGCTCGGCTATCGCGCCAACTTCCGGCACGATCACGAATTGCAACTCGCCTTCGAGATGGTGACCGGCGCGGCCGCGCGGGTCCTGGGCATCGAGGACTACGGCATCGCCGTCGGCGGCCCGGCCGATTTCGTCGCTGTCGAGGCGGGCTCGGTCGCAGAGGCCGTCGCCGCCCGCCCGCGCCGCAAGCTGGTGATCAAGGGCGGCAAGATCGTGGCCCGGGACGGCGTCCTGGTCGTCTAGAGATTTCGATTTGGCACACCTCGTTGTGCCACGGCGTGTCTCGCTGCCTGTGCCACAAATCGCCGGCAAGCCGTTGATCCCAGAAGTGAATCGCTCCCTGATCGGCTGTGCCACCGACGGCAACTGCTTTCGTCGATGAGTGTGCCGCTGCTCGGCCATGAAAAACGCCCCACGGATCGCTCCGTCGGGCGTTTGCCGGCGATGCATGCACACCGCCACCGTAGAGAAAATGTTAGCTCAAACCTGCTGAACCTGTAAATTCGTGTCGGTCTATGTCTGCCAGCCTAGCCGACGATTTCGCCGCGGAAAGCCCAGCGCGTCATGCGCTTCTCGACCATGGCGCAGACCGCGTACATCGCCACGCCCATGATGGCGATGGCGAACAGGCCGGCGAAGGTGGTGGGCGCGTCGTTGCGCGCGCTGGCCGACAGCATCAGAAATCCGATGCCGTTGTTGCCGCCCACCGTCTCGGAGATCACCGAGCCGATGAAGGCCAGCGTGATCGCGACTTTCAGGCTGGCGAAGAGATAGGGCATGGCGCGCGGGATGCCGACCTTGGTCAGGATTTCGAAGCGCGTGGCGCCGAGGCTGCGCAGCACGTCGCGCATCTCAGGTTCGATGGTGGCCAGGCCGGTCGCCACGTTGACCACGATGGGAAAGAAACTGATGACGAAGGCCGTGATGACCGCCGGCAGCGAACCGACGCCGACCCAGATCATCAGGATCGGCACGATCGCCACCTTCGGGATCGCATTGAAGGCGATCAGCAGCGGATAAAGTCCGGAGTAGACGAAGGGCGACGCGCCGATGGCGAGGCCGAGCAGCAGGCCGCCGGCGATCGCCAGCAGGAAGCCGATCGTGGTCGTCCACAGCGTATCCCAGCAGTAGGCCATCAGAATGTCGAAGCGCTGGACGAAGACGACGAAGATCTTGCTCGGCTTGGGCAGGATAATTTCCGGCACGTCGAAGACGATGCAGGCGGTCTCCCAGACGATCAGCAGGACCGCCAGGACCAGCCATGGCATGGCATGCTTCAACGCCTCGCGCTGAAGCTCGGTCATGCGTGCTCCTGCTGGATTCGATCGCGCAGCTCATGGACGATCTCGACGAAGCCGGGCTCGAAGGTGGTGGCGAGCGTACGCGGCCGCGGAATATCGATCTTCCTGGCCATGACGATGCGGCCGGGCCGCCGGCTCATGACATAGACGGTGTCGGCCAGGAAAACGGCCTCGCGCAGATCGTGCGTCACCAGCACGCCGGTGAACTGCTTCTCCAGCCACAGCGCCTGCATGACGCCCCACAGTTCCTCGCGGGTGAAGGCGTCGAGCGCGCCGAACGGCTCGTCGAGCATCAGCAGTTCCGGCTCGTGGATCAGCGCGCGGCAAAGGTTGGAGCGCTGCATCATGCCGCCCGAGAGCTGCCACGGGAACTTGTCGGCGAAGTCGGCCAGGCCCACCGTCTGCAGGAGCTTCATCGCCCGCGCCTCGTACTCGGCGCGGTGGCTGCGGAAACGGCGCTTGTGCGGCTCGACCACCTCCATGGGTAACAGGATGTTGTTCATGGTGGTGCGCCACGGCATCAGCGTCGGGTTCTGGAACGCCATGCCGACGCCCTTGATCGGCCCCGTCACCTTCTGGCCGGCCACCCGGACCTCGCCGCCCGAGGCGGGCAGCAGGCCGGTGACCAGTTTCATGATCGTCGACTTGCCACAACCCGAGGGGCCGACGACGGCAATGAACTCGCCCTTGTCGATGCCGAACGTGGCATCGGCCAGGGCGAGTGTCGTTTCCTTGCCGAGACGGTAGGTGAGGCTGACAGCGTTGAGGTCGACGAACGCCATGTCTACTTGGAGATCATCCGGTCGGCCTTCGGCGGCAGGTAGGCATTGGTAAAGACCTTGTCCGGTGCCGGCGCCACCGGCAGGTTGAAGGCCTCGGAGACGTCCTTGACCGCGCGCGCGAAGCGAACGGGATCGACGTCGCCCATGCCGTTGGCCTTCACGTACGGCGTCAGGATATTGGTCTGCAGCGAGATCTGCAGCCGCTCCATTTCGAGCTTCTCATCGATCAGCGGGTCGCGCTTCTTGGCGGCGGCGATGCCGAGCTGCGGGTTGGCGATCACGTCCTTCCAGCCTTTGACGGTGGCCGCCAGGAAGCCCTTCACCGCCTTCTCGTTCTTGGCCATCTCCGGCGAAATGACGACGCCGTTGCCGTAGACGTCCATGCCGAAGTCGACGAAGCGCATCGATACGATGTCCTCGAACGCCACCCCGCGCGCCTTGAGGTCGAGCATCGACGAGAAATAGTGGCCCGAGATGAAGTCGACCGTTCCCTGCACCAGGCTCTGCTCGCGCAGCTGCGGCGTCAGGTTGACGTGCTCCCACTTGGTGATGCCGTTCTTCTTGGCGAAGGCCGGGAACAGGCGGAACGAGGCGTCGAATACCGGGGCACCGAGCTTCTTTCCCTCGAGGTCCTTCGGCGTCTTGATGCCGCTCTTCTTCAGGGCATAGACGCCGAACGGCGCGAAGTCGTAGGCCATGAACACGCAGAGCACTTCCTTGCCTGGGTTCTTGGCGTTGTATTCGATGGTGGCGTTCACATCGGCGAAGCCGATCTGGTAGGCGCCGGTCGCCACGCGCTGGACCGCGCCGGCCGAGCCCTGGCCGGGATCCATGGTCACGTCGAGGCCCTCGGCCTTGTAGTAGCCCTTCTCCAGCGCCACGAGGAACGGCGAGGTCGGCCCCTGGAAGACCCAGTCGAGCGTGAATTTGATCGGTGTCTGTGCCTGCGCCGAAGCGCCGGCCAGCATCAAGGCGGCAGCGGCGGCGCCACCCAGCCACTTGGCAACTTTCATCATGTTCCGTTCCCTCATGAAGATCCCCGTCCGGCGACTCTTAGGCGGACAACCCACGCCCGCCAAGGGGATATCAGGCAGATTCTATGCCAGCCCGCTGCGTCGAGACGAGTTGGGTAAAGGCGCCACCCCGGGTCGAGAGTTCCTGGTATCCGCCCTGCTCGACGACCCGTCCATGCTCGAACACCACCACCTGATCGGCTTCGCGGATGGTCGAAAGCCGGTGCGCGATCACGAAGGTGGTGCGGCCCTGCATCAGGGTCTTGAGGGCTTTCTGGATGCGGGCTTCGGTGAGTGAATCCAGCGCACTGGTTGCCTCGTCCAGGATCAGGATCGGCGGATCCTTGAGCAGTGCACGGGCGATCGCCAGACGCTG
>CAMAYC010000170.1 GCA_945862125.1 Reyranella massiliensis 521 | reverse complement strand
CTTCACGCAATCGGCGTGCGCGATGCCGTGGCGCAGCGGGATCGCGTCAAGATCGCCAGCGAGCCGCGTCAGGCCGAGCGCGCGCCCGACGAGGGCTAACCCTGAGTGCGAGGTTGTCGTGTCGGTGTCCGACTGCACGATCTCGAAGCGTCGCATCCCATCACCTGCCGAGTGAGCCGCCCTCGACAAGAGAAATAGCTGATTCGCAAACCAACCCAGACCCTTACGCCATCACCACCGGATCGGAGTTACGGAAGCAGGTACAAGTTCTGATCCGCCACGCGGTCTCGCAAGCCTAGTAAGCCCGGCCCCTTGTCCAGCGACACAGGGCCGGGCTTTTCGTTTGCCCGATTTGTTTGCCCCGATTTGTTTGCCTTGTCATCGACACCCCATTGCCCGTTTCGCCGCGCCGCGCCATATCTGCCGCCATGCCCCATCGCTCCTACGATGTCGCCGTCATCGGCGGCGGCCACAACGGTCTCGTCTGCGCTGCCTACCTCGCAAAGGCTGGCGCCAGCGTCGTCGTGCTCGAGAAGAACGCCCAGGTCGGCGGTGCCGCGCTGACAGAAGAGTTCCACCCCGGCTTCCGCAACTCCGTTGCCGCCTACACGGTGAGCCTCCTCAACCCGAAGGTCGCAGCCGACCTCGACCTCGCAGCCCACGGCCTCAGGATCATCGAACGCCCCGCCGCGAACTTCTGGCCCGTCGACGACACCCGGCATCTCCTGATGCCCTACGGCCTCGCCGCCCGGCAGAAGGCCATCGCCCGCTTCTCTCCGCGCGACGCCGAGCGGCTACCCGCCTACGATGCTGCCCTGGAGCGCGCCGCCAGTGTGATCCGCGATCTCGTCCTGACGACGCCACCCAACGTCGGCAGCGGCCTCGCCGAGCTGATCCGCTCCGCCCCCCTCGCCCACCGCCTCCACAAGCTACCGCTCGACGACCAGCGCCTCCTCGCCGACCTCTTCACGAAGAGCGCCAGCGATTATCTCGACCGATGGTTCGAGAGCGACGTCGTAAAGGCCGCCTTCGCCTTCGACGGCATCGTCGGCGCTTTCGCCTCTCCGCACACGCCCGGCACCGCCTACGTTCTGCTTCATCACTGCTTCGGCGAGGTCAACGGCAAGTCCGGCGTCTGGGGCCACGCCGTCGGCGGAATGGGCGCCATCACCCAGGCGATGGCCCGCGCCGCGGAGGACGCCGGCGTCGTGATCCGCACCGACACCGCCGTCTCAGAGGTGCTGATCGAAGGCGACCGCGCGGCCGGCGTCCGCCTCGCCGACGGCGACACCATCCGAACGCGCACCGTCGCCGCAAATATCGGCCCCAAGCTGCTGTTCCGCGACCTCGTACCCCATGACGCGATAGAGCCGGACCTGCGCGGCCGCTTTCTGGGGATCAAGACGGGCTCGGGCACGTTCCGCATGAACGTCGCGCTGTCCGAGCTACCCGATTTTACGTGCCTGCCGTCGTCGTCTCACGGCAGCGCCGGCTCCCACCATGGCTCGGGCATCGTCATCGGCCCCACCATCGGCTACCTCGACCGCGCCTTCACCGATGCCCGCATGCTCGGCTGGTCGCTGGAGCCGGTCGTCGAGATGCTGATCCCATCCACGCTCGACGAGACGCTGGCTCCGGCCGGCCAGCACGTCGCGAGCCTCTTCGTGCAGCACGTCGCCCCCCGCCTCGAGGATGTCGATCCATACGCCGCCGACATCGACATGCGCCTCAAGAACCGCTTCAGACCGATCGCCAGCCCTGCCGTCGCATCCGGTTCCACGACGAAGCGCTCCTGGACCGACCCGCGCGAGAAAGAAGCCTTCGCCGACCTCGTGATCGACACCGTCACCCGCCACGCACCGAACTTCGCCACCAGCGTGCTCGGCCGGCAGAGCCTCTCCCCCTTCGACCTCGAACAGCGCTTCGGCATGATCGACGGCGACATTTTCCACGGCCAACTTTCCCTCGACCAGCTTTTCTCCCTGCGCCCCGTTCTGGGCCACGCCAACTACCGAATGCCCGTACCGGGACTCTATCTGTGTGGCTCCGGCGCGCATCCCGGCGGCGGCGTCACCGGCGCACCTGGTCACAACGCGGCACGCGAGATAGCCCGCGACCTGAAGCGTGATCCACCCTGGCTCAGGGGATGAACCGGTAGACCACGCAGAAACCCGCCGCACGGGTAATTCCGTCGCCTTGCCCGACCGGTCCGCATGGGCTACCTACGGTCGGAGCATTCATTTGCGGAATCGCACGGAGAGGGAGAAACCATGAGCGTCGATACCAGCGGCGGCCACCCGGCCATGGACTACGCCCAGCACAAAGCGACCTATGCGGGCTTCATTCGCGGCACCGTGATCTCGATCGTTCTCCTCGTTCTGCTGCTCGCCGGCATGGCGTTTTTCCTGGTCTGATCGCTCCCCACGGCGCGTATCCTCAGCCCTTGGCTGACCGCGTCCCTGGCGCTTCCACATCGGGCTCGTCGTCCTGAACCGGAGCCTCCGGCCCACCCGGACCAGGCCGTTCTCAGGCGACACTATCCTTCGACAGGCCACCCAGGCTTCGAGAGCCAGCCCCAACGCTGGCTCGCTCCATTCGATCGAGGAATGAGAATGGCAACCATCGCGGTGACGGCAGAGGACGCCCCCGAGACGCGCGTGGCGGCCTCCCCCGATACGATCAAGAAATTTGCAGCCCTCGGCTGCACGGTCCGCGTCCAGCACGGCGCCGGGCTGAAGTCGCGCATCTCCGACGAGGCCTACACCGCGGCTGGCGCCACGATCTGCGCCACCGCCGAGGAGACGCTCTCCGGCGCGGACATGCTGCTGCGCGTCCGCCGGCCGGCAATCGAGCAGATCAAGGCGCTCAAGCCCGGCGCTTTCGTCGTCGCCATCCTCGATCCCTACTCGGACCGGCCCGGAATCGAGGCCATCGCTGCGACGGGCGCGAGCGCCTTCGCCATGGAGTTCATGCCGCGCATCACACGCGCCCAATCGATGGACGTGCTGTCGAGCCAGGCCAACCTTGCCGGCTACAAGGCCGTGGTCGACGCCGCCTCGATGTTCGAGCAGGCCATCCCGATGATGATGACCGCTGCCGGCACCGTGCCCGCCTGCAAGGTGTTCGTGATGGGCGTTGGCGTCGCCGGCCTTCAGGCGATCGCGACGGCCCGCCGGCTCGGCGCCATCGTCACCGCCACCGACGTGCGCCCGGCCACGAAGGAGCAGGTCGCCTCCCTCGGCGCCAAGTCCATCGCCGTTGAAGACGAAGAGTTCCGCCAGGCCCAGACTGCCGCCGGCTATGCCAAGCCGATGTCGGCGGAGTATCAGGCCAAGCAGGCCGAGCTGGTGGCGAACCACGTCAAGGGCCAGGACATCGTGATCACGACGGCGCTCATTCCCGGCCGCCCCGCTCCCCGCCTGATCACGCGGGCGATGGTGGAGAGCATGAAGCCCGGCTCCGTGATCGTCGATCTTGCCGCCGAGCGCGGCGGCAATTGCGAATTGACCGAGCCCGGCAGGATCGTCGACCACAATGGCGTTCGCATCTCCGGTCCCCTGAACCTGTCCGGCACCGTGCCGGTCAACGCCTCCGCCCTCTATGCCAAGAACATCCTCGCGTTCCTGGAGCCGATGTTCGACAAGAAGGAGAAGGTCCTCGCCATCAACTGGGACGAGGAGACCGTCAAAGGCACCCTCCTCACCAGAGACGGCAAGATCGTCCACCCGAGCCTTCAGCCAACGGGAGCTTGAGACCGCCGATGAAGCGCCTCCTCGCAGCACTCCTCCTCGCAGTCCTCGCCCCCACCGCAGCCATCGCCGCCGCCAGCTCCGGCTCCGGCGACGTGGATCCAGCCATCTACCGGCTGATGGTTTTCGTGATCGCGATTTTCGTCGGCTACTACGTAGTGTGGGGCGTGACGCCAGCCCTGCACACGCCGCTGATGGCGCTCACCAATGCGATCTCGTCGGTGATCGTGGTCGGCGCGCTGCTCGCCGTCGGCGTAAACCTGATGGGCTACGGCACGTGGGTCGCCAAGTTGTTGGGATTCCTGGCCCTGGTCATGGCATCGATCAACATCTTCGGAGGCTTCCTCGTCACCCAACGCATGCTCGCGATGTACAAGAAGAAAGAGCAGAAGTGAGGGAGCCGCAGCAGGCGGTAGGCAGGAGGCAGTCGGCCTGATGCCCACTGCCGCCGACTGCAGACTGCAGACTGCCAACTGCCTTCTTACGGAGCCTTCCCCCCATGCCCGTCACCTTCGAGCCCAACGCCAACGTCGTAGCCCTGCTCTATCTCGCCTCCGGCGTGCTGTTCATCCTGGCGCTGCGCGGCCTTGCGAGCCCGGCCACTTCCCGCCAGGGCAACGCGCTCGGCATGCTCGGCATGATGATTGCGGTGGTGACGACGCTGTTCCTGCTCGGCGCGCCCAACGATCCGATAACGTGGGTACTGATCATCGCGGCCCTGGCAGTCGGCGGCGGTATCGGCGCCTATACGGCCAAGAACATACCGATGACGATGATGCCGGAGCTGGTGGCCGCGTTCCACTCTCTCGTCGGCCTCGCCGCAGTATTCGTCGCGGCCGGCGCGGTCTACGCGCCCGAAGCTTTCGGCATCGCCGGCTCCGACGGGCGCATCGGCTTCGTGCCCCTTCTCGAGATGTCGATCGGCACCGCCATCGGCGCCATCACCTTCACGGGCTCCGTCATCGCCTTCGCCAAGCTTTCGGGGCGCATGTCCGGCAAGCCGATTCTGCTGCCGGCGCGCCACCTCATCAATCTGGCGCTCGCCGCCCTCATCGTCTGGCTCGTCTACGAGTTCTGTCGCTCCGGTGGCAGTGCGCTGCTGTTCTGGGCGATCACCGTCGCGGCGCTGCTGTTCGGTGTCCTCATCATCGTACCCATCGGCGGCGCGGACATGCCCGTCGTCGTGTCCATGCTGAACTCCTATTCGGGATGGGCCGCCGCCGGCATCGGCTTCACGCTCGGCAACATCGCGCTGATCATCACCGGCGCACTCGTCGGCTCCTCGGGTGCGATCCTGTCCTACATCATGTGCAAGGGCATGAACCGCGCGTTCCTGTCGGTGATCGCCGGCGGTTTCGGTGGCGAGACGGCGGGTCCCGCCGCCGGCGGAGGCGAGCAGAAGCCCGTCAAGCTCGGCGGAGCGGAGGACGCAGCCTACCTCATGAAGAACGCCTCGAAGGTCATCATCGTACCCGGCTATGGCATGGCCGTCGCCCAGGCCCAACACGCGTTGCGCGAGATGGGCGACGCGCTGAAGAAGGCCGGCGTCGAGGTCAAGTATGCGATCCATCCTGTCGCCGGCCGTATGCCCGGCCACATGAACGTGCTGCTGGCCGAGGCCAATGTCCCCTACGACGAGGTGTTCGAGCTCGAGGACATCAACTCCGAGTTCTCCCAGGCCGACGCGGTCTATGTGATCGGCGCCAACGACGTCGTGAATCCCGCCGCTGAGGACGACAAAACCTCGCCGATCTACGGCATGCCGGTGCTACAGGTCTGGAAAGCGGGTACGGTGCTCTTCAACAAGCGCTCGCTGGCCTCCGGCTATGCCGGCATCGATAATCCCGTCTTCTATCGCGACAACACCGTCATGGTGCTCGGCGACGCCAAGAAGATGACCGAGGAGATCGCCAAGGCGCTGGCGCACTGAGCAAGCCCCGCACCCAAGCAGGCTGAATCGGCTGGTCGCTGCGCCTGCCGTCCTTGCCCCACCCCGCACCCGCCCCCCTGCCCCCTGGACCCGACAGCGCTGAACAACCAGAGTGCGATCGTCCGAGATGGAACTACCGAGGGCGTGGAGAGCACGGCAAGACACAGGATAGCGTGTTTCCGGCGCTTCCGCTTCCGCCGGAAAGATCCTATCCCGACGCAACAACGCCGCCACGGTCACCCGCAGCGGCGTCGATCAAGCCAACGGCAAGGCAACCGCCCGGCAGATACCGGATGACGATCGCCTCGCGATGCCTCAGCGCTTCCCGATCTTATCGAATACCCGCCGTGCGGCGACGTCGGACGCGATACCACGGCTAGTCAGCTCGTTGTATTCGCCCGCCGCATCGATACCCTCGCGAATGGCCTTAAAGGCCTCAACGATGGTGGACAGAATGCCGCGCTGTGTCTGCGTGTTTGCGGGTACGAAGTCCAGGGCACTATCGAATGTCTTGACGCTCATGATCATCTCTCCTTCGGGACGGCGTCTTCCGGAACCCGCTTTGCGGCCCTCTTGGCCACAGCGACCGTGCGCCGTTTCTGCAGTGCAATATGCCCAAGAAGCAGGCGAAGCGTTAGTGGGTAGGACGCATATGAGCTACGGCAAATTCACATAGCTTGAACAGGCGTTCATAAGGTCGTCATATTTTAACGTGCGATCGACGCCAATTGACTAGGCCAACCAGACTAACAACCAGAATATTTATGAGCAATATCAATGGAACACGAAGTTCTTCACCTCACCAGGACCCACATTAGCCATGCACATATGGATGAACTCGATTCGGTATTCTACGAAGCTAGCGCCCGAAAAGATTTCCTCAGCCCCGAAGCGCGGGCAGCATTTCGTGATCTATGGCTAGGCAGTTACTTAACCCACGATGAACAAGAGACTTTTGTTGCCCTCGACGAAGCTGGACACATCGCCGGCTACATCGTCGGCTCGCTCGAAGACCCTGCCGGCCAACCGCGTTACGCGACATTGGGCTACTTTGAGCAGTTTGCTCCCCTCACACGCATTTACCCCGCGCATCTGCATATTAATGTTGCATCGCAGCATCGCTCACGCGGAATCGGCGCCGACCTCTTGGCTGCCTTTCTCGAACACATTACGGCCAAGGCCAGCCCAGGCGTCCACGTCGTGACCGGCCAGGGTATGCGAAACGTCGGGTTCTATCTGGCCAACGGGTTCCAGCAACTGGCCGCGGCCCCGTGGAACGGCCGCACCGTCGTCATGCTGGGCCGCAAGCTCCCCTGACCCGCCAGCCGAATCTCTCACTTATGGTGCCCGCCACCTCTTTCCCAGGTCCCGCCGCTGTCATAAACAAACCCCGGGCACAGGAATGAACGGCGTTTCGACGGCGGGGAGCCTGCACGGCGTGTCAGACGAACTCGATACCTACGACTACGTCATCGTCGGCGGCGGCACCGCCGGCTGCCTGCTCGCCAACCGGCTCTCGCAGGACGATACGGCACGCGTATTGCTGATCGAAGCGGGCGGCCCCGACGACTGGATCTGGACTAAGATCCCGATCGGCTACCTGTATTGCTTCGGCAATCCCCGCGTGGACTGGTGCTTCTCGACCGCCCCCGAGCCGGGCCTGAACGGCCGCAGCCTGGGCTACCCACGCGGCAAGGTGCTGGGCGGATGCTCCTCCATCAACGGTATGATCTACATGCGCGGCCAGGCCCGAGACTACGACCTTTGGCGGCAATCGGGCTGCGAGGGATGGTCGTGGGACGATGTGCTGCCATACTTCCTGCGCCACCAGGACCAGTGGGCGCTGTCTCAGGGAGACTTCCAGGGCAAGCACGCCCGCGGCGGCGAGTGGCGCGTCGAGCGGCCTCGGGTCCGCTGGCGCATCCTGGACGCCTGGGCCGAGGCGGCCGAGCAGGCCGGCATCTCCCGGATCAAGGACTTCAACCGCGGCGACAACGAGGGCTCGAGCTACTTCCAGGTCAACCAGCGCAAAGGCGTGCGCTGGAGCACCTCGCGCGCCTTCCTCGAGCCCGCGCTGAGCCGCCGCAACCTGACCGTGCTGACCAACGCGATGGTCGAGCGCCTGACGATCAAGGACGGCCGGGTCACCGGCGTGATTGTAAAACGCCGCACTTTTCCCCTGCGGATCGGCGCCCGCCGCGAGGTCGTGCTCTCCGCCGGCGCGATCGGCACGCCCCACCTGCTGCAGATCTCGGGCATCGGCCCCGGCGAGCGCCTGCGTCGGCTCGGATTGACGGTCCACCATGCGCTCGAAGGCGTGGGCGAGAACCTGCAGGATCATCTCCAGGTTCGCCTCGCCTATAAGGTCACGGGTATCGAGACCCTGAACGAGCGCTCGAGCAGCTTGTTCCACAAGGCCCGCATCGGCCTCGAATACGCACTCCGGCGCACCGGTCCGATGACGATGGCGCCATCCCAGCTCGGCACGTTCGCCCGTTCCGACGCCTCCCGCGAGACGCCCAACCTCCAGTACCATGTGCAGCCGCTGACCTTGCCGAAGTTCGGCGAACCGCTGGACCCCTTCCCCGCCTTCACGGCCAGCGTGTGCAATCTGCGCCCGACCTCTCGCGGCTTCGTCTCGATTGCCTCGCAGGACCCCTACGAGCCCCCGATCATCCAGCCGAACTACCTCGCCACCGACGCCGACCGCCAGGTGGCCGCAGACGCCATCCGCCTGACCCGCCAGATCGTCACGATGCCGGCACTTGCCCAATTCGCGCCCGAGGAGTTTCGCCCAGGCCCAGCCGTCGGCAACGATACCGAGGCACTGGCCAGCGCCGCCGGCGACATCGCCACGACGATCTTCCATCCGGTCGGCACCGCCAGGATGGGGCCAGCCACCGACCCTATGGCCGTCGTGGACCCTGATCTACGTCTTCATGGCCTTGCTGGGCTGCGAATCGTCGACGCCTCGATCATGCCGACGATCACGTCCGGAAACACGGCTGCGCCGACTTTGATGATTGCGGAGAAGGGCGCGGAGATGATCGCGCGCTCATGGCGTCGCTGAGCATCGATATTGCAAGCTGGCGAAATCGTCGGCCGTGAAGGTTTTCCAGCGCATTGATTTTGCGAGCTGATCGCGCCGATAGCTCTGCGCCGAGTTGCAGGATTTCCACGCCTGTCGGTGGATTTCCTTGCAAATTGTGATGGCGGATTCCTCGCCGCTGCGAACTGTGTTTCCGTCCTGGCAACTCAGCGACGGAGGCATCGATGCGGCCGCGAGAGCAGTCGAAAGGCCAAG
>CAMAYC010000169.1 GCA_945862125.1 Reyranella massiliensis 521 | reverse complement strand
TCCTGTTCTCCGGGAACCGTCACGATGCCGGTCGCCGTGTCATTTCACGCTGAGGATGAAATCGACCATTGGCTTCGACTCCTTGCCGGCCGGCGTGGCGTAGAACTCGGCATAGACGCCTTCTGTCGCCTTCAGGAACGGCGCGGCGTCGGGCTTCGTGATCGTTACACCCTTGGCCTTAACCTGCTCCTGGATGCTTTTGTCTTCGTCGAGGATGAACTTGCGATTGTAGTCGCGGGCAAAGATCCAGGCATCGACGATCGCCTTCTGACCCGCGGGATCGAGCTTGCCCCACGCCGCCTTGGACATCACAAGGGCCACCGCTTGGTGAGTATGGCGAACGTCTGCGACGTACTTCACGATGTCGTAGAACTTGTTGTGATAGAAGGTGTTGATGCCACCTTCGGCGAAGTCGATGACCTTGGTCTGCAGCGCGGTGGCCACCTCGGGGAAGGCGATGGGCGTCGATATCATGCCCAGCGCCTTGAACGTGGCGACCAGGATCTTGTCCTCTTGCACGCGCACTTTCTTGCCCTTGATGTCGGCCAGGCCGTTGATGGCATTGTGGCCGTAGATGCCGCGATAGCCGGCGGCGAAGAAGCCGATCAGCTTGAGCCCCTTCTTGTCGAGCACGCCGGTATAGAACTTGGTGAGCGTGTCGCTGCCGTCGAGCGCCTTGAAGAGGTGGTCGTAGTCGCGAAAGATGTAGGGTAGCTGGAACACCGACATCTCGGGGATGGCCGTTGACAGCGGTGCAGTCGTGATCGGACCGAATTCGATAACGCCGAGCTGGATCTGCTGTACCACCTCTCGTTCGCCGCCGAGTGCCCCCGAGTGATGATGGGTGATCTTGACCTTGCCGCCGGAAAGTTCGGCGACCTTGTCGATGAACTGCTGCGAGGCCATCGAGGTGCCGTGCTTGGGCGGATTGACGTTGCCCATGCTCAGGTCCTTGCCCTGGGCTTGGGCCGCATCGTTCGGCCCAAGCACTCCGGCGAGGGCCACAAGGGCAGCGGACAACAGATAACGCAACTTGAACGTGACCATGGCCAATCCTCCCGGGATGCCTGCACTGGGTGGCGCTCGTTGGCGCCGCTGTCATCGACTTGGCCGACCATAGGACGGCCACTTGTCTGACTGAAGCCGCAGCATGGCACGACGCTGGCGATCACCGCTAGAGCAATTGCGTTGTCAGATGCTAGGGTTGCTGTTGGGAAGGTGGTGGCCCGGTATCGTGTGGAGGAGCACGGCACAGGGTTTGCTCCGGGAGCCAAGACCAATATCGGGAAGGAATTGACCATGCTGCGCCGAAGCCTGCTCGCTGCTCCGCTCGTTCTTGCTGCCACACCGTCGCGCGCCCAGCAATGGGTGCCCAAGCAACCGATCAAGATCCTGGTGGGCTACGCGCCGGGCGGCACCGCCGACATCACCGCACGGATCGCGGCCGACGCGATCACAAAGAAGCACGGATACACTGTCATCGTCGAGAACAAGACCGGCGCTGGTGGCTTCATCGCCCTGAAGCAGGTCGCGCAGTCGCCGCCCGACGGCTACACGGTCGGCATCGGCATCATGGGCCAGATCGCGGTCGGCGCGGTCGTGCCCGGCTCCAATATCCCGCTCGATCTCGACAAGGAACTTGTGCCGATCGCCAATCTTGTCGGCGTACCGATGGCCCTGATCGTGCGCCCGAACGCACCATTCAAGACCATCCCCGAGTTGGTCGCCTACGCCAAGGCCAACCCCGGCAAGCTGTCTTATGCCTCGACGGGCCTCGGTTCGACCAACCAACTCGCCGCGGAATTCCTCGGCTTCGAGTCCGGCGGCCTAAAAATGATCCACGTGCCGTATCGCGGCGGCGCGCCGGCCATCGCCGATGTCGCGGCGGGCAATGTCGACATGTTTTTCGGCAATGTGTCGGAGTTGATGAGTCTCGCCAATGCCGGAAAGGTGCGCGTGCTCGCGCTGGCCGCGACAAAGCCGACGGCGCTTGCGCCCGACCTGCCGCTGCTGACCAAGGACATACCCGCGCTCGACATCAACAACTGGTTCGGCATCTTCGGCCCCGCCGGCTTGCCCGCGGACATCCTGGCGGGCCTCAGCAAACTCTTCATCGGCGCGATTGACGATCCTTCCAACAAGGAAGCGCTCGCCAAGCAGGGCCTGGAGTCGCTTAGACAGGACCCTGCTGCCTTCAAAGCCTACATCATGAAGGATCGCGAACGCTGGGCGAAGGTCGTCAAGCAGGGCAACATCAAGGCCGAGTAGAGTAGCAAAGGACGTTTTAATGACCGCGCCGCTGTCTCTCGGCATCGATATCGGGGGAACTTTCACCGATCTTGTCATCCACGATCCGCGCGACGGCCGCGCCATCATCTGGAAGGAGAGCACAACGCCCGATGATCCGGCGCGCGGCGCTCTGGAAGGCACGCGGCGCGTGCTGGAGAAGGCCGGCGTGCGGCCCGACGAGGTCGGCCGCGTGGTCCACGCCACGACGCTCTTCACCAACGCGCTGATCGAGCGCAAGGGCGCCAGGACCGGCTTGTTGACGACGGCGGGCTTCGCCGACGTCCTGGAGATCGCACGCGAACGCAAGTACGAACTCTACGATCTCTTCATAGAAATGCCGAGGCCGTTGGTGCCGCGGCCGTGGCGGCGCGAAGCCAGGGAGCGGCTGGCGCCCGACGGCAGCGTCGAGATCGCGCTCGATGTCGAGGCGGCGTTGGCGGAGGTGGCGGAACTGGTCGAGCAGGGGGTCGAGAGCCTCGCGATCTGCTTCCTGCACAGCTACGCCAATCCGGCACATGAGCGTGCCATCGCCGCGGCCATCGCGGAACGCTTCCAGAATCTGTCGATCTCGCTATCGTCGGACATCGCGCCGGAAATCCGGGAATACCAGCGCGCGAGCACGACGGTGGCCAATGCCTACATCCGTCCCTTGGCCGAGATCTATCTCGAGCGGCTGGAACAGGCGCTGGCGGCTTCGGGAATTCCCGGCGGCCTCTTCTTGATGCTCTCCAATGGCGGGCTGACGCATGTGAGCGAGGCCAAGCGCACACCGGTGCAACTGCTTGAAAGCGGCCCCGCGGCCGGTGCGCTGGCCGGCGCCTGGTTCGGCCGCAACGCCGGGCTGGAGCGCGTGCTGGCGTTCGACATGGGCGGCACGACGGCGAAGCTGGCGCTCGTGGACGACGGCGAACCGCTGGTCGCCTACGGCTTCGAGGCGGCGCGAGAGAAGCGCTTCCTGCGCGGCTCGGGCCTGCCCATGCAAATCGCCACCGTCGAACTGATCGAGATCGGCGCCGGTGGCGGCTCGATCGCGCGCAAATCCGATCTCGGCACGCTGAACGTCGGTCCCGAGAGCAGCGGCGCGCAGCCCGGCCCGGCCTGCTACGGCCGGGGCGGCAAGGACGCGACCGTGACGGACGCCGACCTGACGCTGGGCTATCTCAACGCCGATTTCTTCCTGGGCGGCGCGATGAAGATCGACAAGGCCGCCACCGACAAGGCGTTCGGCATGCTCGCCGCATCGCTGGAGGTGGAGTCCGGGCGCGCAGCCTTCGGGGTGCACGACGTGGTGAACGAGAACATGGCGGGCGCGGCGCGCGTGGCCATCGCCGAACGCGGCCGCGTGCCGTCGGAGTATGCGCTGCTCGCGACGGGCGGCGCCGGGCCGGTTCATGCCTGGCACGTTGCGCGCAAGCTCGGCGTCACGCGCGTGGTCTGCCCGCCGGGTGCGGGGGCAGGCAGCACGATCGGCATGCTGATGGCTCCGGCGCGCGTCGATCGCGTGGCGAGCTACGCGGCGCCGCTTGGCAGTGCCGACATGAAGGCGCTCGACCGGACATTTGCGGACCTTGAAATGGAAGCGCTCGGTGTGCTGCGCCTCACCGGCGCCGACATCGAAGGTCGCGCGATCAAGCGACTGGCCGACATGCGTTATATTGGCCAGGGCAGCGAGATCACGGTCACCATGCCATCGCCGCTCACTGAAGCCAGCGTGCGCACGGCGTTCGAAGCGGCCTACAAGGCGCTGTTCGCGCGCGTGCCGCCGGGGGCTGCGATCCAGTTCGTAGCGGTGCGCCTCTCGGTCAGCGCGCCGATGCCCGGCACCGGCGGCAAGCTCGATCTGGCGCGCGCCGGTTCCGCCAAGGCCGAGAAGGGAACGCGGCCGGTGTTCTTCCCCGACGAGAACAAGACGATGCAGACAAAGGTCTGGGACCGGTATGCACTGGTGCCCGGCGTCAGCATCGAAGGCCCAGCCGTGTTCGAGGAAGACGAAAGCACCTTCATTGTCGGGCCCAATGCGACGGCGCGGCTGCTGGCGGACGGCTCCATTCTGGCGGAGGCGAAGTGATGAGCCGCACATTCGACCCGATTGAGCTCGAACTCCTGTGGCGCCGCCTGATCTCGGCGGTCGACGAGGCGGCGGTGGCGATGGTGCGCACCTCGTTCTCGACGCTGGTGCGTGAGAGCTACGATTTCTCCTGCGTGATCACAGACGAAACCGGGCAATCACTGGTCCAGGCATCGGAGAGCATCCCGAGCTTCATCGGCACGTTGCCCGAGACGGTGAAGCACTTCCTGCGCTTTTTCCCGCCCGACCAGCTTCAGCCCGGCGACGTGCTGATCACCAACGACATCTGGCTCGGCACCGGACATCTGCCGGACATCACCCTGGCCAAGCCGATCTTCAAGAACGGCAAGCTGATCGCGTTCAGCGCCACGACCGCGCATGCGCCGGACATCGGCGGCAAGATCCGCAGTCCAGAGCCGCGCGAGGTGTTCGAGGAGGGGCTGCAGATCCCGCCGATGAAGATGATCGCCGCCGGCAAGACCGACGAGACGCTGGTCGCCATCATCCGCAAGAACGTGCGCACGCCCGACCAGACGATGGGCGACCTCTACGCCCAGATCGTGGCGCTCGATGTCATGGAAGACCGGCTGCGGGTACTGATGGAGACCTACCAGCTCGCCGATCTCACCGATCTGGCGCGCGAGATCCAGGGCCGCTGCGAGACGGCGATGCGCGCCGCGATCCGCGAGCTGCCGGACGGTACCTATCGCAGCGAACTCAAGACCGACGGCATCATGGAGACGCCGATCACCATCCGCATGGCGCTCACGATCAAGGGCGACGAGATCGAGATGGACTTTGCCGGCACCGACGGCCAGGTCGATCGCGCGATCAACTGCGCGCTTTGCTACACCAATGCCATGGCGATGTACGGGGTGAAGGTCTGCACCAGCCCCAACCTGCCCAACAACGAGGGTGCCTGGCGGCCGATCACGCTCAAGGCGCCGCCGGGCTGCATCGTGAACCCGCAGTTTCCCGCGCCGGGCGGCTCGCGCATGCTGATCGGCCACTACGTGCCGATGCTGGTGTTCGGCTGCCTGGGCCAGATCGTGCCGGAGCGCGTGATGGCGGCCTGCGGCTCGCCGATGTGGGGCATGAACCAGTCGGGCGTGCGTCCCGACGGCCAAAATGGGGGCAAGGGCGGCGGCAAGCCCTACGCCAACATGTTCTTCTACAACGGCGGCATGGGCGGCAACTCGCGGGGCGATGGCGTCACGTGCCTGTCATGGCCGTCGAATGTTTCCTCGACCTCCATCGAGATCAGCGAGCACATCGCGCCGCTGCGCTTTCATCACAAGAAGCTGCGCGTCGATTCGGGCGGCGCCGGCCGGCATCGCGGTGGCTTGGGTCAGGAGATCCTGATCGAGAGCCGGAGCGAGACACCGATCGCCGTTTCCTTCCTGGCCGAACGCACGATCTTCCCGGCCTTCGGCATCGAGGGCGGCAAGGATGGCGCGCCCGGTGAGTTGCACATCAACGGCACCAAGACCGATCCGAAGAAGCAGTATGTGCTGAACAAGGGAGACACGGTTTCCCTCGGCACGCCGGGCGGTGGTGGCCATGGCGATCCGAAGGCACGATCCGAGGCTGCTCTCGCGGCCGACGTGACGGCAGGATACGTGTCAGGTCGGACAGCCTATCGCTAGATGATCGCCTGCGGACTGGATTTCGGAACGTCGAACTCGGCGATCGGTGTCGCGCGCGACGGGACGGCCGCGCTGGCGCCCATCGAGGCGGGCAACACGCTGATCCCGAGTGCGGTGTTCTTCGACTACGAAACCCGGGGCCGGGTGCTGTTCGGCAACGAGGCCATCTCGGCCTATGTCGACCAGACCGAGGGCCGGCTGATGCGCGCCCTGAAATCGATTCTGGGCTCTCCTCTGATCGACGAGGAGACCAGCCTGGGCGGCCGCAAGGTGCCGCTCCGGGAGGTCGTCGAGATCTTCGTGCGGCACCTGAAGCAGAAGGCCGAAGCCTTCGCCGGCCAGGAGATCACGTCCGCCGTGCACGGAAGGCCGGTGCGCTTCGTCGATGACGACGACAAGGCCGATGCGCGGGCGCAGGTGGTGCTCGAAGCCATTGCCAGGCAGGCCGGCTTCCGCGACGTCACCTTCGTGTACGAACCCATCGCGGCCGCCCACCAATACGAGCAGACGGTCCAGAAGGAGGAGCTGGTGCTCATCGCCGACATCGGCGGCGGCACCAGCGACTTTTCAGTCGTCCGTGTCGGACCGCAGCGTCGCGGGCGCGCCGATCGCGGCGACGACGTGCTGGCAAATGCCGGCGTGCGCGTGGGCGGCACAGACTTCGACACCGCGCTCAGCCTCGCCGCAGTGATGCCGCTGCTCGGGCTCGGTAGCAAGCTCGTCGAAAAGAACCTGCCGATGCCGAACGCGCCCTATCACGAGCTCGCGACCTGGCCGACGATCAACTTCGCCTACACTTATAAGAACGAACGCGCGCTGGCCGAGCTGGCCTCGCTTGCCCGCGAGCCCAAGAAGGTCGAGCGCCTCCTGAAGGTCGTGCGCCAGCGGCTCGGCCATCGCCTGGCGTTTGCCGTGGAAGACGCCAAGATCGCGCTCAGCGCCGAGCAGCGGGCGGCCGTGCCATTGTCCTTTCTCGAAGCGGGCCTTGCGATCACCGCGACGCGGGTCGGCTTCGACCGCGCCATCAACGCCAGGTTGGATCGTTTGCACAAGACGGCGAGGGATTGCATCGCGGCGGCGGGCCTCAAGCCCCCGGCCATCGATACGATCTTCCTCACCGGCGGATCGAGCCGCGTGCCGTCCGTGCGTGCCGCGATCGGGCGGGCGGCCCCGTCGGCCCGCCTGGCCGGCGGCTCCGATCTCCTGTCCGTGGCGATGGGTTTGACGCAGATGGCCGGGAATCAGTAGGGCGCTGTACCCGCCACGATCACGCGGTGCATCAGCCGGCGCTCGCCGTCGGGGTAGTCGGCGTTCGCCTTGTGCATGGTGCAGCGATTGTCCCAGATCACGATGTCGCCCTGCCGCCAGCTGTGGCGGTACTCGTACCTGGGCTGTGTCGCGTGGGCGATCAGCATGTCGAGCAGCCGGTCGCTCTCGGCGCGGTCGAGGCCCACGACCTGCTCCATGCGGTTGGGATTGAGATAGAGCGACTTGCGGCCGGTCTCGGGATGGGTGCGCACCAGCGGATGGGTGGCTTCCGGCATGGCCGCCATTTCGGCCGCCGGACGCGTTGAAATGCGGCTGAGCTTGCGGCTCGAACTGTACTTGTGGATCACCTGCATGCCGTCGATGCGCGCCTTCATCTCGGATGAAAGGTCGGCGTAGGCCGCATACATGTTGGTGAACTGCGTGTCGCCGCCCACCGACGGCACGACCACGCCGTAGAGCATGGTGAGGGAACAAGGCTCGCGCATGAAACTGTCGTCGGTGTGCCAGTTCGCGCCGTTGACCAGCCTCTTGCCGTCGCCCAGCACGTCGCGATCCTCGCTCGAGATGATGTTGACCTCGGCGCATTCGGGCGTCTGGGCCAGTTGCTTGCGCAGTACCGGCACGCCGAATTGTGCCATGGCATCGCGGAACGGCACCGGTGCCAGCGCCTGGCCGCGAATGCAGAGCACGAGATTGTCGTGCAGAACGCGCGTTAACGCTGCCTGGGTGGGCGCGTCCGGCAGGCGGTTGAGATCGATTCCGCTCACTGCCGCAGCCATGTGCGGGCCGAGCCGTTCGGTCTGGAAATTCATGGCGTTACTCCCGGCAACCGCGATAACGTGCGCGTCGATCCACGTCATCGCAAGAGGGAACGCCCCAATGAAGATCGCCTATTCAGCAGCCAGCCCGTACGTGCGCAAGGTCATGGCCTGCGCCATCGCCCGTGGCCTCAACGACAAGATCGAGCGCATGAAGATCGGCACGACTGATCCGGCGCTGCTCGCCTTCAACCCGCTGTCGAAGGTGCCGACGCTGATCACCGACGACGGCATGTCGCTCTACGACAGCCCGGTGATCTGCGAGTATCTCGACAGCATCGGCTCCGCGCCCAAGCTCTTTCCGGCGCCGGGCCCGGCGCGCTGGAAGGCACTGACGCCGGAAGCGCTGGGCGACGGCATTCTCGATGCGACGCAGCCGCGCCGCCGGGAGATCCCGCTGCCGCAGGACGAGGGCCGCAAGAGTTACATCGCGCTCCAGCAGGGCAAGGTCGCGCGCGCGCTCGACACGCTCGAGAAGGACGCCGACTCGCTCGGCATGCTGACCACGATCGGCGAGATCGCAATCGGCTGTGCGCTCGGCTACCTCGATTTCCGCTATGCCAACGAGCCGTGGCGCCCGGGCCACCCGAAGCTCGACGCCTGGTACGCCAAGGTCGTGAAGCTGCCGCCGCTCGCCGAGACGATGCCGGTGGGATGATAAGCCAAAGGTGAACTCATGCCGGCACGGACGGGCGAACAGTTCCTGAAGGGCCTGCGCGGACCGCGGGCGGTGTGGGTCGACGGCGAGCGGGTGACCGATGTCGTCGATCACCCGAAGCTCCGGGGCGCCGCCCATGCGCTGGCCGAGGTCTACGACCTCCAGCACACGCACGCCGCGACCTGCCTGATGCCCGACCCCGAGACCGGCGAGCCGATCGGCACGAGCCACATGATCCCGCGCTCGCGCGA
>CAMAYC010000168.1 GCA_945862125.1 Reyranella massiliensis 521 | reverse complement strand
GGCCATGGGGACAACTCCACAGGCAAAAAGGGGCCGCTCTCTTCCGAGAACGGCCCCGATTGGCTCCGGAGGTAGGACTCGAACCTACGACCGGGCGATTAACAGTCGCCTGCTCTACCGCTGAGCTACTCCGGAATGGAAATCGGCGCGGGCGGCGGTATCCAGCCCGCGAAGGCGCGATGTTTTGACAGAGCCGTCATGCCCACGCAAGGGCATCGCTCATCGCGGTTTGTGGAGGCCTGGGCCGGAATCGAACCGGCATACGCGGATTTGCAGTCCGCTGCATCACCACTCTGCCACCAGGCCGCGCGAGGAACGGCGGCTGCTATACTCATGCTGCGACAGAACGGTCAAGCCGAGCGGGCGGGGCGGGGACCGAGAGGGCCGCGACGGAGCGCCCTTTGCGCTGTCGCCACGCGCCGCCTATAAACACCGCTATATCTAGAGGTTGCTTGATGACGGATTTCGCTCTCGCTCGGCGTAACATGGTCGAAGGCCAGCTCCGGCCGAACCGGGTGACCAATGCGGCGCTGCTCGCCGTCCTCGGAGAACTGCCGCGAGAGCGGTTCCTGCCCGATTCCGTCCGGTCCGTCGCCTATGCCGACGAGGACGTGCCGCTGGGTGGCGGCCGCTACCTGATGGAGCCGATGGTCCTGGCCAGGCTGATCCAGACGCTCCAGCCCCAGCCCGAGGACAAGGCCCTGGTGGTCGGGGCCGGCCGAGGCTACGGCGCGGCACTTTTGGCACGGCTCGTGAAAGTGGTGACGGCGGTCGAAAGCGATCCGGCGCTGGCCACGGCAGGCGCACAGACGACCAAGGAACTCGGCCTCACCACCGTGCAGTGGAGCACCGGCAAGCTGGAACAGGGCGGTCCGGGCTCGGCTCCGTATGATGTCATCCTGATCGAGGGGGCGGTTCGGCAGGTTCCTCAGGCCATATTCAATCAATTGGCCGAAGGCGGCAGGCTTGCGGTGACGATCGCCGGGGCCACCGGCGCGATGGGCGTCGCCCAGATATTCGTGAAGGATGGCGGCGTGACCTCGGGGCGGCCTCTGTTCGAGGCCGGCACGCCGCTCCTCCCGGGCTTCGCATCGCCCCCGCGCTTCACTTTTTGATGATTCGCCGGCCTGTTTGGCCGCTGCAGCGAGGACTACCAATGCCCGTTCCGGCAGTGCTAGGCTCCGCTCCCATATGAGAGTCAGTCCCATGCGTATCCCGCCCGGTTTGAGTCACGCCTGCGCAGCCGCAGGGCTCGCGCTTGCGGTCGGACTGGGTTCGCCACCGGAGGCCCGCTCGCAGAGCCTGATCGAGGCCCTGTCGGCGACCTACAACTCCAATCCCGACCTTCTGGCCAGCCGGGCGCTGTTGCGGCAGACCGACGAAACGCTGGCGCAGGCGGTGGCGAACTGGCGACCGCGGGTGACCTTGTCGCTCAATTACAACAAGAACATCGACGCCAATTACCCGATGACGACGCCGAACATCGTCCAGACACCGACGTTCTGGACGTTGAACGGCAAGTCCACCCTGCTTCAGGTGACCCAGCCGATCTTCCTCGGCGGCCAGACCGTCGCCAATACAAAGCAGGCACAGGCCAACATCCAGGCGCAGCGCGCCGCGCTCGCCGATACCGAGCAGAACGTCCTTTTGGCGGGTGTTACGTCATACGCCGACGTTGTGCAGAACATCGCCATTGCCGATGCGCGCCGCAACAACGTCAACGTGCTCGTCCAGCAGCTCGATGCAACGCGCGAGCGTTTCCGCGTCGGCGAACTCACCATCACCGACGTGTCGCAGTCGGAAGCCCGGCTGGAACTGGCCAAGGCCGACCTCGTGCAGGCGGAGACCCAGGTTCGCATCGCCGAAGCTGCCTTCCAGCGCACCGTCGGCGTGAAGCCGGCCAAGCTCGGCGAGATTCCATTGGTCGGCGGGTTGCCGGCCAGCGAAGAGGAGGCCGTCGCGCTCGCCATGGACGGCGGCCCCCGCTCGGTCAGCGCCCAGTACCGCATCTCGGCCGCGACCTACGGCGTGAACAGTGCAGTCGGCTCACTGCTGCCCCAGATCAACATGGTGGGCACGATTCAGCAGCAGTTCGACGTGCAGGTTCCCGGCGACAGGTTCTACAACTACATCCTCGGCTTTCAGGCCACGATCCCGATCTACCAGGGCGGCGGCGAGTGGTCGCGCATAAGGCAGGCAAAGGAATTGGTCGGCCAGCGCCGCAACGAACTCGACAGCGCGCGCCGCGCAGTGGCGGAGAACGTCATTCGGGCGTGGCGGCAGCTCGACTCGTCGCGTTCCAGGGTGACGTCGTTCGAAGCCCAGGTCCGTGCCAACGAAGTGGCCCTGAACGGTGTGCGGCAGGAAGCCCTGGTCGGATCGCGCACGACCCTCGACGTCTTGAACGCCGAGCAGGAACTGCTCAATTCGCAGGTCAACCTCATCCAGGCACGCCACGACGTGCAGGTGTCCTACTACGGCGTACTGGGCGGCATCGGCCGCCTGACGGCGCGGACGCTCAGCCTGCCGGTCGAATATTACGACGAAGAGCGCTATTATAACGACGTGGGTTCCCGCTGGATCGGCTGGGGCAACGGCGACACTGCAGCCCCTGCCGCCTCGGGTAACGTTTCAACGGGCAGCCCTGCCGCGGGCAGTCCCGCCGCGGGGGGCAGTAGCAAATGAGCGATGCCAGGAACGCGAACAATGATCCGTCGATGGACGATATCCTCGCCTCGATCCGCAAGATCATTTCCGACGACGAAGCGCGCGCCCAGGTCGGCAATCAACAGGCGTTGAGCCAATCCGCCCGCCCGACCGTGGTTCCCCCGGCCGAACCGCGGCTGCCCCCGGCAGCCGGAAGTGCGAGCCGCGCCGACGTTCTGATGCTGACCGACCTCATCGAGGAACCCAAGTCCGGGGCCGCGGCGCGTCGCCCGGTGCCGATTCCGCTGCCCCGGATCGACCCGGCGCGCGCGTCGGAGATGCCGCAGCCCTCCTTCGAACAACCGCCTCCCGGACAGTCTCCACTCGGCAAGCCGCATGACGGAGAGCTCGTCGGCTCGGGCGCGATCGGCGCCGCCAGTTCGGCCTTTGCCCGGCTCAACCAGGCCGTCCAGGAAAGCGTGCCGCCGCCGGCGGCCCACGATCCTGGCCCGGCCATAGATGCCAACGGTAAGACCGTCGAAGACCTGGTCAAGGAGATGCTGCGTCCGATGCTGAAGGAGTGGCTCGACCGCAACCTGCCGCCCATGGTCGAGCGGTTCGTCGAACGCGAGATCGTCCGGCTGACACGCCGTTAACCTCAGGCGCCCCCGTCGTTCAAGGCCACGGCGCTCGCCGTGGCTTTTTCGTTGAGGGGGCGTTTTCGTTTATAAGGCAAGAGATGCTCGACAAGACCTACGATCCCAAGGAAATCGAAGCCCGCCGTTATCCCGAGTGGGAGCAGGCCGGGGCTTTCCGTGCGAACCCCGAGTCGGCCAAGCCGCCCTATTGCATCGTCATCCCGCCGCCCAACGTCACGGGCAGCCTGCACATGGGCCATGCGCTCGACAATACCTTGCAGGACATACTGATCCGCTGGCGGCGCATGAAGGGAGATAACGTGCTGTGGCAGCCGGGCACCGATCATGCCGGCATCGCCACGCAAATGGTCGTGGTGCGCAACCTCGAGCAGGAAGGGATCGGCCTGGCGGTCGAGGGCGCCGCCCAGAGCGACGCCAACAAGAAGCTGCTCAACCGCGAGGAGTTTCTCGCCAAGGTCTGGGAGTGGAAGGCCTTCTCAGGCGGCACCATCACCGGCCAGCTTCGCCGCCTCGGCGCCTCGTGCGACTGGTCGCGCGAGCGATTCACCATGGACGAGGGCCTGTCGACGGCCGTCCTGAAAGTGTTCGTCGACCTCTACAAGGCGGGTCTCATCTACAAGGACCTGAGGCTGGTCAACTGGGATCCCAAGATGCTGACGGCGATTTCCGACCTGGAAGTCGAGTCGCGCGAGGTGAGGGGCAGCCTCTGGTACTTCAAGTATCCGATCGAGGGGGCCGCCGACGAATTCATCGTCGTGGCCACGACGCGGCCGGAGACGATGCTGGGCGACACCGGCATCGCGGTGCACCCCGACGATCCAAAGTGGAAGCATCTGATTGGCAAGCACGCCGTGCTGCCGCTGGTCGGCCGCCGCATCCCGATCGTGGCCGACGAGTACTCCGATCCGGAGAAGGGATCGGGTGCCGTGAAGATCACGCCGGCGCACGACTTCAACGATTTCGAGGTCGGCCGCCGCCACAAGCTCGAGGTCATCAACATCTTCGACAAGTTCGCGCGAGTGAACGAGAACGCGCCGGAGAAGTATCGCGGCCTCGACCGTTTCGACGCGCGCAAGAAGATCGTGGCCGCGATCGAGGAGCTGGGACTGCTCGACAAGATCGAGCCGCACACCCACGCCGTGCCCTATGGCGATCGCGGTGGCGTGCCGGTCGAGCCCTATCTTACCGAGCAATGGTACGCCGACGCCAGGAAGCTCGCCCAGGAGCCGATCGCGGCAGCGCGTGACGGCCGCGTAAAATTTGTGCCCGAGCGCGGACGCGACGAGTTCTTCCGCTGGATGGAGAACATCCAGCCCTGGTGCGTATCGCGCCAGCTCTGGTGGGGCCATCAGATCCCGGCTTGGTACGGACCGGACAAGAAGGTGTTCGTCGAGCTGACCGAGGCAGAGGCCAAGGCCGCGGCGCTGCAGCACTATGGCAAAGACGTCGCGCTGGAGCGCGATCCCGACGTGCTCGATACCTGGTTCAGCTCGGCCCTGTGGCCGTTCTCGACACTGGGCTGGCCGGACAAGACGCCCGAGCTTGCGAAGTACTACCCGACCAGCGTGCTGGTGACCGGCTGGGACATTCTGTTCTTCTGGGTTGCCCGCATGATGATGATGGGCATGCATTTCGTGAAGGAGGTGCCGTTCCGCACCGTCTACCTGCATGGGCTGGTGACGGACGAAAAGGGCCAGAAGATGTCGAAGTCGAAGGGGAACGTGATCGATCCCCTGGACCTGATCGACAAGTACGGCGCCGATGCGCTGCGCTTCACGGTGGCGTCGTTGGCTGCTGCGCAAGCTGGCCGCCTTCGGCTGGCGCCGGCGCGGGTCGAGGGTTCGCGCAACTTCGCGACCAAGCTGTGGAACGCCACACGCTATGCCGAGATGAACGGCGCGGCACTGCCGAAAGGGTTCGATCCGGCCACGGCGAAGCTCACGGTCAACAAGTGGATGCTGGGTGAACTCGCACGCGCCAATACGACGATCGACAAGGCGCTGACGGAATTCAGGCTCAACGACGCGGCCAGCGCGCTCTACGAATTCATCTGGGGAATCGTCTGCGACTGGTATGTCGAGCTGACCAAGCCGATCCTGCAGGGTGCCGACGGTGCGGAAAAGGACGAGACGCGTGCCGTCACGGCCTTCGTCCTGCGCGAGACGGTGAAGCTGCTGCATCCGGTGATGCCGTTCATCACCGAGGAATTGTGGGACAAGCTCGGCCATCGTGCCGAGCATGGCGCGCTGATCGGCCAGCCGTGGCCGGTGCCCCTGGCTCTGGATGCCGCTTCCGACGCCGAAATCGGCTGGCTGGTGAAGCTGATCTCCGACATCCGCTCGGCACGGGCCGAGTTGAACGTGCCGGCCGCGGCCAAGCTCAGGATGCTGGTGGTGGGCGGCGACGGCACGACCGCGGCGCGGCTGGAGACGCATCGCGCCGCGATCGAGCGGCTGGCGCGCATCGAGGGGATCGAGGCGGCTCCCGCGGCGCCGAAGGGCGCGTTGCAGATCGTGGTGGGCGAGGCGACATACGCGTTGCCGGTCACCGACGTGATCGACCTGAAAGCCGAGGGCGCGCGGCTGCAGAAGGAAATCAAGAAACTGGCCGACGAGGTCGTCAAGATCGACGCCAAGCTCGGCAACGCGGCCTTCGTGTCGAAGGCGCCGGAAGAGGTGGTCGAGGAGCAGCGCGAGCGCCGCAGCCAGGCCGAGCAGACCCGCGAGCGACTCAGCACGGCGCTGGAACGGCTGGGGGCGTAGGGACTCTTCCGGACCGCGAGCCTCTGGCTCGCTCATGAGGCGAGCCGGAGGCTCGCGGTCCCGGAGCCTCACTTCAGCGGTTTCGTCCACCAATTGGAGGCGATGGTCAGATCCGATCGGCGAAGCATCTCGGTCTTGGCGAGATCGCGATCGGCGCCAACCACGACGATCTGGGCGGCGCCGGCCTCGTGAATCAAGGTCGAGGCGTGCGAGAGCAGGGCCTCGCCGACCGTCAGCCAGTGCTGCGGTTCGAGGACACAGAAGTCGTCGACCATGTAGGTGTCACCGCCCGGCGCATAGACAGGCGGGGCAGGAAACTTTCGCGCGATCAGAAAGCCCTGCAGCTGACTGCCATCGGTCGCAACCAGGAAATAGGTCTCCGGCTCGGACAGCAGCTTGGTGAAGAAGCTTCGCGTTACTTCGGCCGAGTTGGCAGCCTTGTGCCAGAATGTGGGTTGGTACTTCTGGTATTGGCGGCGGTTGCGCTCGACGAGGCCGACGACTGCCTCGAGATCTGAAGCGGTCGACTTGCGGATCTCCATGGCCTGAAATCGACCTACGAGGCTTTCCGCAAGTCCGGCACGTACGGCTTACTGGCAAAGTGCTCCTGATTGCCTGAAGCGAAGCGCAGGCCGGCCCGTCGGATCGCCTCGTCGTCGACCGGTTCGAGCGGGACGTAGAAGCGGTCGTCGACTCTGGTGAAGGTGTCGTTGTCGACGCGGTTGTAGCAGATCAGCAAGGTCCAGCGCCGGTTGGCCGAGCGGTTGGCGTCGGACCGGTGGATGGCGTTGCAGTGGAAGACCAGCGCGTCGCCGGCTTCCAGCTCGCAATACTCGATCGGGCATTTTTCCAGGATGTGCGGCATGCGCTTGGGGTCGACCTCGTTCTGGGTCGGCGACAATGGCGTGTGGTCGATTCGGCCGAGGCGATGCGAGCCCGTGGCGATCTGCAGGCAGCCGTTGTTCCGGTCGGTCTTGTCGAGGGCGATCATGACCGAGAGCAGGTCGGGCCGGAGGCAGCCGTTGTAATACCAGTAGCCGTAGTCCTGATGCCATTCCCAGGCGCCGCCGACCTCCGGTTCCTTGGCCGTGAGCTTCGACTGGTAGTGATAGACCGGGCCGCCGAGCAGGGCGGCGGACGTGTCGACCATCCGGTGTGTGCGGGCGGCGAGGCCGTAGACGCTGTCGCCGGCGCGGTTCCACAACGCGATGCGGGTCGAGCGGCCCTCGCCATCGCGGCGGTCGAGGATACTGTTGCGGACGGCAGGATCTTCCTCCATCGCCCGGGTCAGGAGCTTCACCTCGTCGGGCGCGAACAGGCCACGCGCATAGGTGAAGCCTTTCTCGTTGAACTCGGCGGTCTGGGCCGCACTCAAGACGTTCGGCATGGCTTCCTCGCCTAGATCGGGCGGAAGAGGTTGTGACCGCCCTCGTCAGAGACCGTCACCTTACGCCCAAGCTGCTCGCGCGTCAGCATGTCGGCCAGGATTGCAGGTTCCTGTGGCGCCATGGCGACGAAGCGGTCGCCCGTGGCATCGAGGCGGCCCAGGATATAGCCTCGCTCCGGGGCATCCTTGCCGTAGGTGACGCAGTAGGTTTCGATCGTGCCGGTCCCGGACGGCCTGGTTTCGACCTTCCGCTTGGGCCCGGCATCGAGCTCGGCCTGGAACTTCTTCGGGTCCTCACGCTGCCACGGCCCCCTCGTGGGTTCAGTCGAGTAGAGGCCAGCCGAATGCTTGGTGAGGTAATTGCCGTTGGCGGTCACCATGCCGAACGAGCCGGGTTTGCGGCGTACCACGTTCATCATCTCGGCGATGGAATGGGTGACGTAGTTGTTGCCAGGGCCGCCGAAGAACGGCAGGCCGCCGGTGACGCTGATCGGCCGCGGATCGTCTTCGGCGATGCCGATTTCCGTCATCGCGACTTCGACCGCGGACGGGAAACAGCTGTAGAGATCGAAGGCAGCGACGTCGGCGACTTTCTTGTTCGCCATGTCGAGCGCGATGCGCGCGCAGCCCCGGATGGCAGGTGAGGCGTCGAGCTTCTCGCGCTCCGAGACGACCCAGGTGTCGGTGCCGTCGGCGCAGCCGTGCAGGAACACCCAGCGGTCCTGCGGGATGCCCCATTCGCGCGCTTTCTCCACGGATGTCATCAGCACGGCTGCCGATTGATCGATGATGGCGTTGGCGTTCATCAGCCTGGGATAAGGGAAGCAGATCCAGCGGTTGTCGTCGGAGATCGTCGACAGGGCATCGGCGCTATAGCCTTCGCGCCGCGTCGCCAGCGGATTTGCCTTGGCCACGGTGGCAAGCCGCTCGAACAGCCGCCCCATCGCCTTCATGTGGCTGTCGACATCGCGCTTGAGGCCGCCACGGATGGCGTTCTCCAGGAGGGGATAGAAATGGATGGCGGCGCGCAACTCGTGGCGGGCTTCTTCCTCGCTGAAGCCCCAGCGCGGATCGCCGATACGGACGGGATCGCCGCCACCGGGATCCTCATTCCAGTCGAGCTTCTGTCCGGCCCGGCGCGCGATCTGCGTGCTGCGCAGTAGTTCGGCGCCGCAGATCAGGGCGAGCCTGGTCTCGCCGCGCGCGATCTCCTCGGCGAAGCGGTTGACGAGGTACTGGGGCATGTTGCCGCCGGAATGGCTGTAGAGGAGCTGCCGTGGATCGGCATGCAGCCGGTTGGCGACGCTCCTCGGCGGATTGCTGGAGCGGCCGTAGGGCGAGGCGAAGCGCGGGCTGATATCGCTGAAGAACTCCATCACCGCCAGCGCATCGACCTCGTGGCCGAGCGCATGGCCGCCGATCGCGGCCTGCGTGTCGGCCAGCGCCAGGTTTGCCGCCTCGGTGCAGAAGGCCACACGCGAGCGCTCGCTCGACGGCTTGCCGGCCGTATCGGTGACCTGGCCGCAGCCGACCAGGATGGGGGTCCGCGGGTCGATCATTTTACGAGAGCCTCGCTTTCAGTGGCGCTGAGGCCGGCG
>CAMAYC010000167.1 GCA_945862125.1 Reyranella massiliensis 521 | reverse complement strand
GGGCGAGACCCGCGGCGTACCGAACGTCGCCATCACGCCGTCACCCAGATACTTGTCGAGGGTGCCGCCGTTCGAGAAGATCGCCTGCTCGATGACGGCATGACAGCTCCTGAGGAGCTGGATCACCGTCTCGGGCCTCTCGCGCTCGGCGAGCTGGGTAAAGCCCACGATGTCGGCGAACAGCACCGCAACTTCCTGCGACCGCACCGCGCCGACGTCGCTGCTGGCGGACGCCAGCTCGTCCACGAGCGAGGGCGGAAAGTAACGCGAGAGGTTGGCGCGCTCCGCGGCGATGCTGGCCTGGCGGATCAGCAGGGCGTTCGACCGCTGCCCCCGCAGCGCGAGGATCGCCGAAACGAGGAAGAAGATGACCATCTCCTGGGCGCGAATCGACCAGACCACGGAATTGGGATCGACGATGTCGCGCATGCCGGGGATATTGGCGAACGCGGCGGCGACATTGCGGCCGAGCTCCGGGTCGGTCGCGCCGAACAGGGCGACGCCGAGCACCGACAGGAACCAGATTGCCACGAACGCACCGCCCATGGTGAGGACGGTGCGCCAGGAATAGGCCAGTGTCGCCAGCGCCAGGATGATGAAGAAGTAGGGAAAGGTCTCGAAGCGATAGATCATCGCCGTGGGAAAATCCCCCGGCGCGAAGGGATTGGGGACGGTAAGTGCGAACGCCAACAGCACGAGGTCGGCCAGGATCAGCGCAAGCTCGACGCGGGAATGGCCGACGCGGGCATAGCGCAGCTGCGCCCAGCCCAGGGCGATGAAGACCAGCAGGAGTAAGTGAAAGTAGAGAACGCTCCAAGTCGGGTTCTGGAAGGTGATCAGGATGCCGCTCGCCACGAGCGCAACCGTTCGCGCCCAAGCCGCGATGCGTTGCCCCCCAAGTTTCTCCCTGCGCAAGGCCTCGATGAGGAAGGGGTTCTGGCTCGCGGCCAATTCCTCTTCGACACGCCTCGAGCGCAGGTCGCGGACGATATCGGCTAGACCGGACGGCACCATCACGCCCCCTTCGAACAAATCCCGTGGGAAGCAGCATGGCGGCGGACCTCGGTCCGGTACAGCGCCTATGGAGACGGAGCGGTTAAGTGAGAGGAGCACCCGGCCGTCACGCCGGCTGCTGCGTCACCCGCGATTCTGCCAGAAATCCGCCTGCAGTTCGGCGGCCTCGTCGGCCAGGAGGGGCCCGACGACCTCCACCTCGCGTTGCCCGGCCGCAAAGACGGTCCGGCACGGCAGACTCATCGTCGGATTCTCGGGATCGAGACCTGCGGCCGTCTTGAGGTCGTGCTCGGCCTGGCCATAGACGACACGCCCGATACCGGCCCAGTAGATCGCGCCAGCGCACATCGCGCAGGGTTCGGCCGTCGAGTAGAGCGTGCAGCCGGCGAGGAAGGGCGGACGCCAGGCTTTCGACGCGCGGGTCGCGATCATGCGCTCGGCATGCGCCGTCATGTCGTGGCCTTCCTGCAGGAAGGCGTTGCCCTGCTCCATCAGGACGGTGCCCTTTGCGTCGACCAGAATGGCGCCGAACGGATGCTGGCCCTGATCGCGCGCCCGCCGGGCCACGTCGAAGGCTTTCCTCAGGAACGCTTCGTCATCCATGCTGCAATCCTCCCCCTCACCTCAGCGCGGAGATTACTCCGCGCGCCCTCTCCCCCTCGCGTGGGAGAGGGATATGATACTTGAGGCAGAGGTTCGGTAGCGGGGAGAGTATCGATGTCGGCAATTTGGCGCGAGCGCGCGGGCACACCTTTCGTTTGCGAGAAGCAGCCGGCGCGCGGCAAGAGCGGCATGGCCGTGTCCAACCATCCGCTGGCCTCGGCGGCGGGGGCGGAGATGCTGGCGGCGGGCGGCAATGCGATCGATGCGGCTGTTGCCATGCAGTTCGCGCTGACCGTAGTCGAGCCGATGATGGTGGGGCTGGTCGGCGGCACGACCTGCCATATCCGTCTCGCCGACGGCAGCCACCGCATTTTGGACGGCATGAGCGCCGTGCCGAAGTCGGGCCATCCCGACATGTACAAGCCGATCCCCGGGGCCGCTCCGGAAGTCTACGACGTCGAGGGCGCCGAGAATCTGGTGGGGCCGAAGTCGGTGGCGGTGCCTGGCTCGCTGCGCGCCTGGTGTCTCGCCCTGGAACGCTACGGCACGATGCCGCTGGCCGACGTGATGCAGCCCGCGATCCGCCATGCATCCAGGGGCTTTGCCGTCACGCCCTATCTGGCGGACTGCATCAAGGACGCGGCTATCGACCTCTCGAGGGACAAGCTCGCCGCCGCCCGCCTCCTTCCCGGCGGCATGCCGCTGAAGGCCGGGGCGAGGCTGGTGACAGGCGACTATGCCGAGGCGCTGACGCTCGTCTCCCAGCAGGGCGAGAAGGCCCTGCATGGCGGACCGCTCGGCGACCTGCTGGTCGAGTGCATGGAGAAGACCGGCGGCTTCGTGAGTCGCGCCGACCTCACCGGCTACAAGGTGGCGGAGCGCGCGCCGATCCGCGGCCGTTATCGCGGCTGGGAGATCCTGGGCCCGCCGCCGCCGGCCGCCTCGGGCGTGCACATCGCGCAGATGCTGAACATCCTGGAAGGCTTCGACATCGCCAAGCTGGGATTCGGCACCGTGGACACGTTCCATCTGCTGGCCGAGGTGCTGAAAATCGCCTTCGCCGATCGCGCCGAGGCGAGCGGCGATCCGGACTTCGTGAAAGTGCCGGTCGAGCGCATCGTAGCCAAGAACTACGCCGACGCACGACGCGCCGGCCTCGACCTGGCCCATGCCATTCGCTGGACGGGTGGCCTGCAAGCGGCGGAGGGCGCCGACACCACGCATCTCACCGTGGCCGACGGCAAGGGCAACGTGGTCAGCACCACGCAGACCATCAACAGCCTGTTCGGCGCACGCTTCATCGTGCCCGGCACCGGCATGATCCCCAACAACTACATGAACAATTTCGATCCACGGCGCGGTAATGCGCTGTCGATCGAGCCGGGCAAGCGCGTCACCACCTCGATGTCACCGATGATGGCGATTCGCGACGGCAAGGTCCGTTACGCGTTGGGCCTGCCCGGCGGTCGCAAGATCTTCCCTTCGGCGCTGCAGGCGCTGGTTAACCTGATCGACCATGGCATGGAACTGCAGGAGGCGGTCGAGGCGCCGCGCGTCTGGACCGAAGGGCCGGTGCTGGAAGTCGAGCACGGCATTCCCGCCGAGGTGCGCCAGGGCCTTGAGTCGCGCGGCCACGTGCTCAAGGTCATGCCGACGGTCGCCGGCGGCATGAATGCCATCGAATTCCACGACGATGGCAGCATGACCGGTGCGGCCTGCTGGCGCGCCGATGGTTCGGCGGCGGCGATGGGCGGCGGCCTGGCGCGCGCCGGCGTTCGGTTCGAGCTGCCGCGGTGAGCAGAGGCAGCCCTCCGCAGAGCGGGCGACGGCATTTGGCCGAGGGGTGACGGGTGGGTTATCGTCGGAGGCTTCCCGACCGAGGAGAGCCCCGATGGCGATGACCGAAGCCGCACCGACCCAGACCTCTGCTCCGCTGACGGCTCAGGACCACGCGCGCGCGATGGCCGACTACAGCCGCGCCGGCGTGGCGCGTGCCCGGGCGCTCGGCAACCGCGGGCCGATCCGGTTCGACGCCGACGGCAAACTCGATCGCTCGATCCTCGACTCCTACTGGACACATGGCTTTTTCGTGCTGGAGGGCGTGGTCGGGCCCGAGGAACTGGCGGAGCTGCGCGCCGATGTCGACGCGGTACTGGCGAGGGCGCCCTCCTCACCCGAGGCCGACCGCAACCGCACGGATGGAATCATCAAGCCGCCCTATCGCTGGGCCAAGCCGTTGAGCGATCCCGTCGGCGGCACCGACAAGAACAACGGACGTCATCCGGTCGAGATGCTCCAGCCGACCCTTGGCGAAGGCGGCCCCGCATGGACCGTGGAATTGCTCGACGGCAACCTGCACCTGATGGACACCGCGTTGCGTCTCTACGGCCATCCCGGGCTGCTCGGCGTGGCGGCGGCAGTCCTGGGCGACGACTTCGTGCCCTACAACGAGGTGACCTTCGTGAAGGAAGCGGGCCTCGGCCCGTCCGTCGCCTGGCACCAGGACGGCACGACCCACTGGACGGCGCCGGACTGGGACATGGACGCCCATGGCTTCAACTTCATGGCGCAGCTCTACGCCAGCACGGCCGGCAACGGCGTCTGGGTGCTGCCCGGCAGCCACAAGCTCGGCAAGGCCGACATCCGGAAGCTCGTGGCTCAAAGTGGCTCGGACCGGATCGACGGCGCCGTCCCGATGCTCTGCTCGGCCGGCGACACGATCATCACCAACCGCCAACTCCTGCACGGCTCGTTCGCCAACTCCTCGCCCGATCGTCGCATCACGCTCAACGCCGGCTTCTTTCCGAGGAAGCGCGTGCTGGGCGTGACGACGCGACGGCTGCATGGCGCGATCGAGACCTACGACCAGGCGCGGATCGACGAGCGCTGCCGCATCCTCCAACTCGCCATCGATGCGCGGCGGCAACGCTTCCCGCAGGAGCGCGCCTATGTCTATCGTCCGCTGGCGGGCCGCGAGGATGAGAGCCGTTGGAACGAGACGACGCGCCAGACGATGCTGAAGAACTATAATCAGCGCGACATGTTCATCTGAACGGAGCCCCATGACTCTCTACGCCACCGCCGACCAGAAGCTCCGGCAGCGTGCCGCGCTGGTCATTCCCGGCGGCATGTACGGCCACCTGCGCGGCGACCGGCTGCCCCAGGGCTATCCGCAGTTCTTCGAGCGCGGCGAGGGCTGCCACCTGTGGGACGTGGACGGCAAGCGCTACGTCGATTTCATGTGCAGCTGGGGACCGATCGTCGTCGGCCACGGACACCCCGCCGTCGCCGAGGCCGTGGCGCGCCAGATGGCGGCAGGCGATTGCCTCAACGGCCCGTCGGAACGGCTGGTCGAACTCGCCGAGCGGCTGGTCGGGCTGATCCCGCACGCCGACTGGGCGCTGTTCGGCAAGAACGGTACCGACGCCACCACGACCTGCGTGACACTCGCGCGCGCGACATCGGGTAAGCGCAAGATCCTGGTGGCCGAGGGCGCCTATCACGGCGCGATCCCGTGGTGCACGCCCAATCCAATGGGCGTCACGGCCGAGGACCGCGCCCACATGCTGACCTTTAAGTACAACGACACCGGCAGTCTTGAGAGCGCGGTCCAGCGCGCCGGCGACGACCTGGCCGGCATCGTCGTCTCGGCGTTCAAGCACGATTTCGGCAAGGACCAGGAGATGCCGGACGCCGCCTTCGCGCGCCGCGCCCGCGAACTCTGCGACGCCAGCGACGCGGCGCTGATCGTCGACGACGTGCGCGCGGGCTTCCGGCTCACGCTGCGCGGCAGCTGGGACCTGGTCGGCGTACAGCCCGACCTCAGCGCCTGGAGCAAGGCGATCGCCAACGGCCATGCGCTGGCCGCCGTCACCGGCAACGATCGATATCGTGAGGCGGCGTCCAAGCTCTACGTCACCGGCTCGTTCTGGTGCAGCGCCGTGTCGATGGCGGCGGCCCTGGCAACGCTCGACGTGCTGGAGAGCGTCGATGGGCCCGAGCGCATGCGCGAAATGGGACAGAGGCTACGCGACGGCATCGCGGCCCAGTCGGCCGAATTCGGGATCGGCGTGCGCCAGAGCGGGCCGCCGCAGATGCCGACGGTGCTGTTCGACGACGATCCCGACGGTGAGAAGGGCAATCGCTTTACGCTCGAGGCGCTGAAGCACGGCGCCTATCTCCACCCAAAGCACAACATGTTCCTGTCGACGGCGCATACCGAGGCCGACATCGACTTTGCGCTGGAGGCGACGCGGGCGGGTTTTAAGGCCTTGGCGTCGCGTTAAGGACTGCTCTTCAGTCCTAGAGACGCCAGGTAGCTCCAGCGGATCGTGCCGTTGCGGAATTTTATGCCATCGAGATAGTCGGCGACGGCGCGGTCGATGAGTTCCGGCGAAGGCTTGTCCGTGCGCTTGCCGTCGGCATAGGCCACGATCTCGGCCCAGCCCTGCGGGCGCGGGATCGAGACGATCGTCGACGGCGTGTCCAGGTTCTTGAACGTCCAGAACGACCAGCCGATGCCGTGCGTCTCGTGCAGACGACGGAAGCGTTCGTTCCATTCGTCGGTGAGTTCGCCGGTCTCGCCCAGGAACAGCGGCACATCGTAGAGAGTGGCGAAGTTGAGATGGCGCTGGATCGAGTCGCGCTTCGTCGACGCCCAGAACGAGTGATAGGTGTAGGCAAGGTTCTTCGCAAAAGGTGGACCGAACATGGCGAAGCTGGAACTCCATTGCCCGCCGGCCAGGAACACGATGCGGCCGGGATCGACCTCGCGAATTGCCGCCGTCGCGCGCTTGTAGAAAGGCTCCAGCCGCGCATTCAGCGTCGCCACGTCGTGATAGGGCGCGATCGGCTCGTTCAGAATGTCGTAGCCCAGGATCGTCGGGTTGCCGCTGTAGCGCTGTGCCACGGCCCGCCACAGCTTGACCGTGAGGTCGCGATCCCTCGGCACATAAAACATCAGCGGATAGCCCGGCCCGTCATCGTGGTTGATGCCGGTCTGCCCACCGGGCGCGGCATGCAGGTCGGGAATGACATAGAGTCCCGCCGCGGCGGCCCAGCCGACGACGCGGTCGAGCAGCGCCCAGCCTTCGCCCAAGATCTCGCCGTCCGCCGTCATGAACAGGCGGTAGTGCAGTGGCACCCGCACCATGTTGAAGCCGACGGATTTTATGAACTTGATATCGTCCTGGGTGATGTAGGTGTCGCGGTACTGCCGCCAGAACGCAGCGGCGCGCTCGGGCCCCAAAAGGCGGTCGAAGGCGCCGAAAATCTGGCGCGGCGCCTTGGCGACCTCGAACTTGAACATATAGCCCTCGGGCATCAGCCAGTTGCCGAGGCTGATGCCCTTAAGGTCGATGGTGCTGCCGTCGGCGGCGATGAAGTTCTTGCCTTCTATGCGCACGAGCGTGTCGGCGCCCGCCGGGAAGGCAAGACCAAGCATCAACAGCAAAGCGACGAGGAGGCGCATGACGCCACTGTAACAGCCGACTAAGATTCGTCCCATGCTTCTTGCCTCCCTTCTCGTGCCGATCGCCGTGGCGCTGATCGTGCTCCTGGTCCAGCGCATCCGGCTGCCGGCCTTCCTCGCCATCATGGCGACTGTCGTTGTCTATGGCATCGCCGCCGACATGACCTTCCAGTCGATCGGCAAGGCCTTCGGCCTCGGTTTCACCAATGCCCTGGAGCAGGTCGGCCTCCTGGTGGTGGCCGGCGCGCTGGCGGGCGCGGTGCTGCTGCGGACGCCGCTCGGCACCGGGACCGCGGCGGTGGCCGGCGCGCTGGCGGGCCTCGGCGGTTCGGCGGCAGGCGGCCTCGCGCTCCTGCAGCCGGCCGGCCAGGACGCGCCGCGGCGGGCGCTGGGCATGGCGCTGACTTTGCTGGCCGTCGCGGCACTCATTGCTCCCTCGCCGCTCGCGGTCGCTGCCGCGTCGGTCATGAAAGCCAATCTCCGCACCATGCTGATGGTCGCCGTCCCCATCGCCATTGTCGCCGCCGCACTGGGCTGGTGGCATGTCGCGCGGCTGGAACCCGCGGCACAGGCGCCGGGCCGCCTCGACTGGGCGTGGCTCTGCATCGGCATCCCCATTGCGCTGCTGATCGTGCAATCCATCGCGCAGATGCCGAGCGAACCATTGGGCAAAGGCGGCGCGCGCGAATTCTACACCGGCATCGCCAAGCCGCTGATCCTGACCGCCATCGCGCTGACGCTGGCCGTCGTGCTGGCCCGGCGCTGGGAGCCGTCGACCCTGGTCGGCCGCTCCTGGGCGCCGTTGCTCCTCGCGGTCGGCGCGTCGGGCGGTCTCGGCCGCGTGTTCGACGAGACCGGCATGGCCGAGTTGCTGGCCGAATACGCGCTGCACCCACGCTATGGCGTGCTGACGCCGTTCCTGGCCGCCGCCATCGTGAAGACCATGCAGGGCAATTCGCTGACCGCGGTGCTGACGGCCTCGGGCATGGTCGAGCCCATGCTGCCAGCCCTCGGCCTCGACAGCGCCTCGGGCCGCGCACTCGCTGCCGCGGCAGTGGGCGCGGGCTCGATGGCGGTGTGCCACGTCAACGATCCGTTCTTCTGGATCGCGGCCTCGATGGGACGCCTCTCGCCCGGCCGGGCGCTCTTCGTCATCTCGGCCGGCAGCGCGCTGATGGCCTCAGGCGCGCTGGTCGTGATCGCGGCGATGCGCCAATTCATCTAGGCAAGAGTTCATCTAGTCGAGTTTTACGCCCGAGGCCTTCACGGCAGGCGCCCAGAGCTTGCGGTCCTGGGCCACGAACTCATCGAACCCCTTGCGGCCAGGCGGCGGCATGTCGAGGCCGAGGTCGTCGGCCCAGCGCTTCTGGATGTCCGGCGACTTCAACGCCTCAGCAATGGCTGCCTCCAGCCGGGCCAGGATCGGCTCAGGCGTGCCGGCGGGTGCGCCGACGCCGTACCAAGACGTGGCGACATAGCCCGGCACGGTCTCGGCGATGGCCGGTATCTCGGGCGCGGCCTTGGAGCGCTCGGCCGACGTCACGCCCAGCCCCTTCAGCTTCTTCGCCCGCACGTGCGGCAGCATCGAGGGCATGTTGGCGAACATCATGTTCACCGTGCCGGCCATCAAATCGTTGTAGACCGGACCAGCGCCCTTGTAGGGCACATGGATGATGTCGACGCCGGCCATGGTCTTGAACAGCTCGCCGCTCAAATGCAGCGACGTGCCCGGCCCCGACGAGGCGAAGGAATACTTGCCCGGCTCTTTCTTGCAGAGCGCGATGAGCTCGGCGATGTTGTCGGCCGGAAGCGACGGCGTCACGCCCAGCAGGTTGGCCAGCAGCGCCACGCGCGAGACGCCGACGATGTCCTTGTCCGGGTTGTAGGGCAGCCTGGAATAGAGCATCGGGTTCAGCGTGTGGCTGGCCACGGTGATCAGGCCGAGCGTGTAGCCGTCGGGCACCGCGCGCGCGAGCTCGGCCGTGCCGATGTTGCCGCCCGCCCCGCCCTTGTTCTCGACCACGAAGGTCTGGCCCAGGATCTTGGAGAGCTGGTCGCAGATCA
>CAMAYC010000166.1 GCA_945862125.1 Reyranella massiliensis 521 | reverse complement strand
ACAGGGTCCTTCTCGCGATCGGGGTGCAAGCCCATGGCGGTCGAGACGGCGCCGGCGGTGCGGGGCGGCCGGTCGCCCGGCCTGTAACCAGCCTTGCGCCGGGCCGTCTCCTCGTCGGAATAGCCGCGCGCCGAGGAGGCGACGAAGGCTACGCCCGTCACGCGCTCCGGCGCCATCAGGGTGAGGACGCGCGCCACGAAGCCGCCCATTGAGAATCCGACCAGTACGAATCGCTCCGGGGCGGTGGCAAGGACGCGTCGCGCCATGCCCTCCAGCGTGTCGTCTTCATAAACGTTGCCGTAGTGGACGGCGCCCAGCGCCTCGAGGTTGGGGACCAGGTCAGTCCACAGATCCAGGTCGCACATATAGCCGGGCAACAGGACGAGGCTGCGCACGATGCCTAGCGCCCCATGTCCACCAGCGCGCCTGCCCAGGCGGCGGCGATCACCAGCAGGAGGCCGGGCACGACGCGTACCGTGAAGGCACGGTCGCCGTTGGCGACGGCCATGACGATCTTGGTGACGGTATTGGTCGTCATGCCGGCTAGGATCGGGAAGATCGCGTGCGCAGCATCCATTTTCCCGGCGGCCACCAGGGCGGCCACGGAGATTGCTGCCGCGTGCGCGTCGGCGAGTCCCGCGGCACCCGCGGCAAGCAGGATGCCGGTTTCGCCGAACCAATTCTGGAGGGCCGCCGAGACGACCAGGACGACCGCCAGCGTCGCGGCAAACGCCAGCGCCGTCTTGAGGCTGAAGGCGCCGTCGGTTTGCTTGGGTCCGTCGCCCTTCTGCTTCAGCGCCGAGAGAGTGAACAGGCCGCCGTAAACGAGCGCCGCGACGCCGGCGGCGGCCAAGGGGATCCAGAACGCCTCGAGTGTCGCCGGGCTGGTCGCGGCCAGAACGACCATCAATTGCACGATGGTGGCCACCGTCGACAGCACCGCGCCGGCAACGGCTGACCGGCAGATGCTCGGCGTCTTGGCCGCATGCGCCCCCATCGCCGCGATGGTGGCGGTGCTCGAGATGAAACCCGATGCGAGACCCGCAAGAGGCAGCCCGAAGCGCGTGCCGACGATGCGCATCGCCGCGTAGCCAAGCGCGCTCACCGCCATCACCAGGATGACCACGATCCAGATGTTGCGCAGATTGAGCGCACCGTAGGGGCCGACCGACTCGTCGGGCAGCAGCGGCAGCACCACCAGCGTGGCGCCGGCGAAGATCAGCAGGTCCTTGAGTTCGGTGTCGCTAAGCACCGACCGCGAGATCCGATGCAGAGTCGAGCGGGCGTTCAGGAGCGCTGCGACAACGACGCCGAGCCCCGCCGCGACCGCCGGCTCGCGGATCGCGAAGCCGCCCAATAGCGTGGTCAGGACCAGCGCGACCTCCGTCGTGAGTCCGGGATCATCGTCGCGGGAGCGCCAGTAGGCGAGGCCGGTCAATGCCACGACACCCAGCACGGCGGCGCCGAGCAACAGTTCGCCGCCCACCGCCATGCCGATCGCACCGGCGAGCGCGGCCAGCGTAAAGGTGCGCAACCCCGCCGCCTCGCGCGAGGGGCCGTCGCCCTTTTTGCGTTCTCGGTCGATGCCAATCAGCAGGCCGATGCCGAGCGCGACCAGGAAGCCGAGGATGAGAGGGTTGAGATCGGGCATGGCTGACACCGAAGTGTAACATGTTCCGCTCATCGGGGTTGCGGCGGCGCACCGCTTATCCCCACGGCACGGCCTTCCGTCATCGAAGCGTAGCGATTCCGCAATCCGTACTTGTTCCTTGTCGCCTTAAGACCGGGCCATGAGCCTGGCCGGCACGACCACGATTCTTGACAGAGCCGAACGAGCCACTGCGGTGGTGACGCGCCGTCGCCGGCGGGTGCGACTGCTGCCTTATGCCTTGCTGGCGCCGTCCCTGCTGTTCCTTGCCCTGTTCACCTACCTGCCGGTTGTCCGCGTCATCGTCGAATCGCTTTACGATCATCCGCACGGAACCGGTGCAGTGGCGGCGACCTTCGTCGGGCTCGGGAATTACGCCAAGGTGCTGGCCGATCCCGCCTTCCGGCAGGCGGCGCTCAACAATCTTGTCTATGCTCTGGGTACCCTGATCCCAACCTTGGCGCTGGCACTCGCTTTCGCGCTCGCGGTCCAGCGCTCGAGCTGCTTCTCCGCGGTCCTGCGCACCGTGTTCTTCTTCCCGTCGCTGGTGCCGCTGGTCGCTGCCGCGTCGCTCTTCTTCTTCATCTTTCTGCCAGGCATCGGATTGCTCGACTACTACCTCGCCAAGATCGGCGTCAGCGGCCCGAACTGGCTGGGTGATTCGGATATCGCGCTGTGGTCCGTGATCGGGCTGACGGTGTGGAAGAACGCGGGCTACTACATGCTCTTCTACATCGCCGGGCTGCAGAACATCCCGCGCGACACCATCGAAGCGGCGCTGATCGACGGTGCCAACGCCTGGCAGAGGCTGCGTTACGTCATCCTGCCGGCCCTGCTGCCGACCACCAGCTTCGTGGTCGTCATCGCGCTGATCAATCTGCTGACCAGCGTCGACCATGTGATCGTGCTGACGCGCGGCGGGCCGTCGAACGCCACCAATCTGCTGCTCTATTACATCTTCCAGGCAGCGCACGAGAACTTCGAGATCGGCAAGGCCGCAGCCGCAACACTTCTGAGCGTGGTCGTGCTGTTGGCGATCTCGCTGGCCTCGATGCGGATCATGAGCCGGGGCTCGCACCATGAGGCTTGAGCGCCGTCTGTGGCGGGCCCTGGGCATGGCGCTGTTGGCCGCGGTCGCCTTCCTGTGGGCAACACCGTTCTTGTGGACGCTTGTCGCCTCGTTCCGGCCCGAAGGCGCCGGCAGTGCGGGGATGGCCTCGTTGATTCCGGACACGCCACAGACTCTGGAGAACTTCCGCAACGCCCTCGAGAGCGGTGCCTTCGGCCTCTACTACGTGAATACGATCATCGTCGTTGTCGGCGTGTTGGCGGTCCAGTGCGTCACGGTCAGCCTGGCGGGATACGCCTTCGCGCGGCTGCGCTTTCCTGGCCGTGACGTGCTGTTCTACGTCTTCCTGCTGCAGCTCATGCTGGTCCCGCCGGCGCTGATCGTGCCCAACCTGCGCACTATCGTCGATCTCGGCCTCTACGATTCCCTGCCCGGTGCGATGGCGCCGTACTTTGCCTCGGCCTTCGGCACCTTCCTCATGCGCCAGGCCTTCCTCGCCCTGCCGCGCGACTTCGAGGAGGCCGCCGCAATCGACGGCGCACCGTGGTGGGCGATCGTTTGGTACGTGCTGTTGCCCATGGCGCAGCCGGGGCTCGTGGCCTTCGCCATCGTCTCGGTGACCGCCCACTGGAACGAGTTCCTGTGGCCGCTGATGGTGATCAACGATCCTGGCAAGCACACGCTCACCATCGGGCTCGCCGCGTTCACGCGCGGCGCCGAGGGCGGCAAGGAATGGGGCGTGCTGGCGGCCGGCACGCTCCTCGTCATGGCGCCGCTTGCGGTGGTCTTCGTCGCCTTCCAGCGACGGTTTGTCGACAGTTTCGTGTTCAGTGGAGTGAAGGGCTAGGAGGCTCAACCATGTCAGCAATATCCCGTTTGGCGATCGGCGCGCTGGCGCTGTCGTTTGCACTGCCGGCAGCAGCGCAGACCAAGATCGATTTCTTTTTTCCCGTCCCTGTCGAGGGCAAGCTTGCGCGCGAGATGACGCGCCTGGTGAAAAGCTACAACGAAAGTCAGAAGGAAGTCGAAGTGACCGCCGTCTATACTGGCGGTTACGACGACACCAAGCTCAAGGCCCAGGCCGCGGCCAAGGCAGGCAAGCCGCCCGCGGTCGTGTTGATGAGTGCCAACTTCAACGTCGATCTCAAGCTCTCAGGCGACATCCAGTCGCTCGAGCCGATGCTCAAGGCGGACGGCGCCACACGCGATGCCTTTCTGGCCGACTTCTGGCCGGCGTTGCATGCCAACGCCATGGTCGAGGGCGAACTCTACAGCGTGCCGTTCCACAATTCGACGCCGTTGCTCTACTACAACGTCGATCACTTCAAGGAAGCGGGCCTCGACCCCACCAAGCCGCCGCGCACCTGGGCGGAGCTTGTGGATGCTGCGAAGAAACTCACCAAGCGAGAGGGCGACAAGGTCGAGCGCTACGGCTTCACCATGCCGGCTGGCTACGACTATCTCGGCTGGCTGATGGAGGCGCTTACGTTGTCGAACGGCGGCCGCTACTTCAACGAGGAGTACGGCGGCGAGGTCTACTACGACACTGCCTCGATGCTAGGTGCCGCGCGCTTCCTCGAGGATCTGATCTTCAAGCACAAGGTCATGGCGCAGGGCGTCGTCGAGGCGGGCGGTGTATCGACGTCGTTCTTCGCCGGCAAGGCGTCGATGATGCTGCTCTCCACCGGCTCGCTGTCGTTCATCCGCGAGAACATGAAGGCACCCTACGAGGTCGCCTTCGTGCCGCGCAACGTACGCAACGCGGTGCCGATTGGCGGCGCCTCGCTGGTCATGTTCAACGGCCAAAGCGAGGAGAGCAAGAAAGCCGGCTGGAAGTTCATCAAGTGGCTGTCCTCGGCCGACACGCTCGGCGGCTGGAGCCGATTCACCGGCTATTTCTCGCCGCGCAAATCGGCCTACGACACGGCGGAGATGAAGGCCTTCATCGCCAAGAATCCAGACGCCAAGGTGGCGCTCGAGCAGTTGCCCTACGCCAAGCCGTGGTTCGCCACCTACCAGACCGTGGCGGTCCGCAAGGCGCTGGAGGACGAGATCCAGGCGATGATGAACGGCAAGAAGAAGGCCGATGTTGCCCTGAAGGACGCGCAGAAAAAGGCCGACGAATTGATGCGGCCTTACGTCGAGCAGACCGCGCTCAAGTTGCCGCAGTAGGGGAGCTTTCAATGATCGTCGCCCAAATCACCGACATGCACATCCGACCGCGCGGCAAGATCGCCTACGGCCGGGTCGACAGCAATGCCATGCTTGCGGCGGCCGTTGCCGCTCTGGAGGCGCTTCCGCGCAAGCCGGACGTGGTGATCGCGTCGGGCGATCTCACTGACTGCGGGCTGGTCGAGGAATACCAGGTCCTACGCGACCTGCTCTCACCTCTATCCATGCCGGTCTATCTGGTGCCGGGCAATCACGACCGCCGGCGCGAACTTTTCTCCGAGTTCGTGCGCGACGGCTATCTCGACGACAGCGACGGCTTCTTGCATTACGCCGTCGATACGCATCCGCTGCGGCTGATCGGACTCGACACGCTTGTGCCTGGCCATGGTCACGGCGAGATATGCCCCAGGCGTCTGGCCTGGCTGGCCGCCCGTCTTGAGGAACAGCCCGACCGGCCGACCCTGATCTTCATGCATCACCCACCGTTCCGGACCGGCCTGGTCGACATGGACAACATCAACTGCCGCAACGGCGCGTCGATGGCGGAGCTGTTGCGGCGCTACGACAATATCGAACGAGTGGTCTGCGGCCATCATCACCGGCCGATCACCACGCGCTGGGCCGGCACCATTGGCTCGGTGGCTCCCAGCACGGCGCATCAAGTCACGCTCGACCTGATCCCGGATGGCAGCCCCGCCACCTTCACCATGGAGCCGCCGGGCTTCCATCTGCATCTGTGGTCGCTCGAAGCCGGTCTCGTGACGCACGGCGTCGTTGTCGGCGACTTCGCCGGACCGTTTCCGTTCGTTCTCGATGCCGACTATCCCGGCCGTGCCGCCAAGGCGGCCTGAGACGAACCGGCCGAGGCCGCGACGCCACGTCGAATGTCCGCGCGGGCGGAACCGTCGTAGTATTGTGCCTTTGAAGCGTCGAGTGCGTGCATGAAACTGGAAGTAAAGAAGTCGGCCCTGCATGGCTGGGGCCTGTTCGCGTTGGAGGAGATCCCCTGGGGCACCAGGATCATCGAGTACAAGGGCGAGGTGATCTCCGATGCCGTCGCCGAGGAGCGGATCGCCCGCGGTGCCGATTGTATCTTCGAGGCGCGTCCGGGCGAGAATATCGACGGCACGGTGAACGGCAATGAGGCCCGCTACGTCAATCATGCCCGCCGCAAGCCCAACTGCTTCATCCTTCGAGAGGAAGGCAAGATCTGGATCGTTGCAGGAATCGAAGGAATCGAGCAAGGAGAGGAGCTGACGTTCGACTACGGCTCCGGCTACTATCCCCGTCGAGTGCGGCGTGAGGTCGAGCGCCGCGAGGCTATTTCCTCTTCAGCGCCTTCAGGATCTTTGTCGAGTCGGTGACGAAGCCGAAGCACTTCTTGACGTTCCAGATCGTGGCCTCGGTGCAGAAGTCGGGTGAGGTCGTGGCGCAGCAGTCTTCGACCAGCACGCAACCGTAGCCCAGGAAGTTGGCATCGGTCAGGCTGTGCAGCACGCACTGGTCGGTGTTGACGCCCGAGAACAGCGCCGTGCGGATGCCGAGGTTGCGCAGGATCGAATCGAGCGGCGTGTCCCAGAAGCCGCTGATGCGGTGCTTGTCGACCTTGATGTCTTCCGGCTTCTGCTCGAGTTCGTCGACCACGGCGGCGGCCCACGAGTCCTTCTGCAGCACCGGCGCGCCGCTGCCGGGCAGGGGATCGCCGAGGCCGATGCCGGTGCCGGCCGGCTTGTAGAGATGGATCTGGTTGGGCGGCATGTTGGCGAGGTCGGGCCGGTTGCCCCAGTTCACCCAGATGATCGGCATGCCGGCCTGGCGCAGGACGGGCAGGAGTTTTTGCAGCGGCTTGATCGGCTTGCGGTCCGGCATGTAGTCGGCGCCCAGATAATCGACCCAGCCGCCCTTGGCGCAGAAGTCGTTCTGCATGTCGATCACGATCATGGCGCTGCGCTTGAGGTCGATCGTGACGTTCTGTGGCGCCGCCGCGATCTTGAGCGGTGCCGGCTTGGCCGGCGCGGTCGCCATGTTGATATGGCCTGCATTGGCCCCCCAGACGTAGCCGGCGCGGGGTGCGCCCAGCGGATGCAGTTTGGTGGCCATGAAATCCCTCCCGATGGTCCTGTGCCCGATGGTCCTGTGATTTGTGGGGATCAAAGCAAGTTCCCTGCCAGTTGGCACGGCGATTGCCTGCTCCTTGTCCCGAGGAATGACGACAACGAGGGGGAGCACGACCATGAACAAGTTCGAACGCCGTGGATTCTTGACTGGAACCGCCGGTGCCGCTGGCCTGGTGATGCTGGGCGGCCTTGCCGTGCCGGCCGTGGCCGCGGGACCTTTGACAGTCGGTGTGCTGATCCCGGGCTCGAAGTCCGACAAGGGCTGGATGGAGTCGGGCTATGACGGCCTGCAAGCCGCCGAGAAGAAGCTCGGCGCCAAGATCACCGTGAAATACATCGAGAACGTGAAATTCGGCGACATGGAGCAGGTGCTCGTGGCGCTGGCCGGCAAGAACGAGCTGGTGATCGGCGTCGGCGGCCAGACCCAGGCCTCGGTCTTCAAGGTGGCGCCGCGCTTCCCCAAGGTGAAGTTCGCGATCATCGGCGGCAACGCCGATCCCAAGAAGCCGGCCAATGTGTCGGGCTACGACGTCCGTCAGGCCGAGATCGGCTTCGTGGCCGGCGCCGCGGCCGCGATGCTGTCGAAGACCGGCGCCGTCTCTTACGTCGGCGGCCTGGAAATCCCGGCTATCAAAAACACCGGCGTCGAATTCGGCAATGGCGCTCGGTATGTCAACCCGAAGATCAAGTACATCGAGAACTACACCGGCGATTTCGACGACGTTGCCAAGGCCAAGGAGGCCACGCTTGCGGCCATCTCCCAGGGCGCCGACGTGCACTATCACATTCTCAACCTCGGTCTCCGCGGCATGGAGCAGGCGGCGCGCGAGAAGGGCACGCACGTGATCGGCAGCTACACCGACCGCTGCGGCACCGATCCGCTCTACGTCGCCTATTCGATCACCGGCGTCGGCTACCAGGTCGAGTACGCCATCGAGCAGGCGGCGGCCGGTACCTGGAAGCCCGAGTTCAAGCCCTTCGGCCTGGCGATGGGGCCGAAGTCCTCTGACATGATCATCTGCAAGGGCACGCCCGAGCAGAAGGCCAAGCTCGAGGAGATCAAGAAGGATCTCCTGTCGGGCAAGATCAAGGTGCTCGACGCCTGAGCCCGCTTCTTTCCCTCCAGGGCCTCGGCAAGCGCTTCGGCAGTCTGCAGGCCCTGGAGGGCATCACGCTCGATGTCCATGCCGGGACCGTTCATTGCCTGCTGGGCGAGAACGGCGCCGGCAAGTCGACCTTGTGCAACCTGATCTTCGGCGTCTACGCGCCAAGCGCCGGACAGATGCTGTTCGCCGATGAGGCATGGCTGCCACCCAGTCCGGCCGCGGCGCTGGAGCAGGGCATTGCCATGGTGCACCAGCACTTCAGCCTGGTGCCGCGCATGACCGTGGTCGAGAATCTGATGCTGGGCCAAGCCAGGGGCATCCTCAACCGCCAGGCCTTTGCCGGCCGCATCAGCGATATCGCCGACCGCTTCGGCTTCGTGCTCGATCCGAACGCCGTCGTTGGCGAACTCTCGGTGGGGGAGCGCCAGCGCGCCGAGATCGTGAAGTGCCTGATGCGCGATCCCAAGCTGCTGGTGCTCGACGAGCCTACGGCCGTGCTGCCGCCGGCTGAAATCGGTTCGCTGCTCGACATCTGCCGCCGCGTGGCCGACTCCGGTCGGGCCGTCATCCTGGTGACGCACAAGCTCGCCGAGATCGCCAAGGTCGCCGACAAGGTGGCGGTGCTGCGCACCGGCCGGCTGGTTGCCCAAGCCGACATGGCGACGGCTGACATGGGCGGGCTGGTTCAGGCGATGGTCGGCCGCGAAGTGAAGCCGCTCGACGTGGCGCTCTCCGATTCCAAGTGGGGTGACGAGCAGGACGAGGGATCGCAGGAAGCGAGGCCGGGCTTCGCCCTGGTGTGCGACGGTCTCACCGTGCAGGACCGCCATGGCGCCACGCGGCTCGACAATTTCACGCTCGAAGTCCGCCCTGGCGAGATCGTCGGCCTGGCCGGCGTCGAGGGCAATGGCCAGAGCGAACTCGGCATGGTTCTGGCGGGACTGCTGGCGCCGACGGAAGGCCGCTATTTCATCGGTGAAACGGAACTCACCCATGCCGGCGCGGCTGCCGTCACGGCGGCGGGCGGCGGCATCGTGCCCGAGGACCGACATGCCGTGGCCTGCGTCACCGCCATGTCGGTGGCCGAGAACATGTACCTGAACAAGCTCGACCGTTTCACCCGCTTCGGCC
>CAMAYC010000165.1 GCA_945862125.1 Reyranella massiliensis 521 | reverse complement strand
AGCGCCCGGCTCCGGTAGACCAGATGTCTCGATGCGAACTTTCTCAATCCAAATTCGGTCTCCGCCGCTGCCGACGGCGAGGGCTTTCACCTCGGCGGAAAACCTAGGTTCGTCTTCGAACAACTCACCGTGCAATCGGGTTCGGCCTGAAAGCGTCACCCTAATCGCAAGCGACCGTCCATCCCTCTCGCTTTCGATTGCATGGCTGAGGCTTTGTCTCACCAGGTCAGTGGCATGCTCCAATGTCGTGGCGGCCGACACGTCTACTGTCACGTGATTCCAGCGCAGAACATCCGTAAACACGCGTTCAATACTCTGAATGTGGCCATCATCCACGGCGACCATAACGGCTCCGCGAGGGCCTAACTCTCTGGCGTGGCGGCCCTGCAGGTTGCCAGGAAAAACGATCCAAGGATCCTTGCTGACCATTTCGTGTTCATGGACATGGCCAAGGGCCCAGTAGTCATAGCCCTTGGCGACCAATTCCTGGGTTGAGCACGGGGCATAGTTCGCGTGTTCAGTGTTGCCTTCCAGAGCGGTATGCAACACGCCAATGTTGAACCAGCCGGCGAGCGGCTCGGGGTAGCCGGGTATCAGGTTGTCGGTAACGGCGGGCGTGCGAAAGCTTTGGCCGTGCAGGGCAACCTTTATCTCATTGAATTTGAACGTCTGCGGGCGTGTGGCGCGAAAGATCGAGACATTGTCGGGAAGAGACAATCGGCTGGTGATTTCGCTTTCGGCGTCGTGGTTGCCGTACAAAATGACGGCGCGAATTCCCACGCTGCGCAAGCGTGCCATCTCACTCACGAGAAAAAGGCCGGTCTGATAGTCGCGCCAGGTACCGTCATAGAGGTCGCCGGCAATCACCATGAAGGCGACTTCTTCGCGAATGGCGAGATCAACAAGGTTGCGGAAGGCCACACGGGTTGCGCCGCGCAACAGTTCGAGCGGAGCCCCCTCATATGCCGAAAGGCCTCGCAGCGGGCTGTCGAGATGAATATCCGCTGTGTGGATGAACTTGAACATTCAATCTCCGATCTCGTTCTGTAGAGCCTGTGGAAGCCAGGCACGACAGGCGTACGAGCAGTTGTTCGGGGTCGGTATCGGCCCGGCCTAGGTGCCGCATTCCGCCTACACAGACACTCACTCAGGCCGACGGCAATGTCTGCCGCGGTAGTCTTACGCGTAGTCATGAGAGGGGCAGGACAAGCCAGTACAAGGAGATCGTAGATCAACGAGCCAGGCGAGAATAGTGTCGAGAGCGCGTTGAAATTTACGTCACGCCCGCTAGCTCACCTCGTCTATCGTGTTGATCCAAACATAGATATGTCGGCCCACCTCGAAATGTTCGGTGTCATCGATTAGAGGCGCGCCAGTCAGCCGGCATGACAAACCTTCCCGACCAGATGCCGAGGCGCGCAGTGTGCGCGCGCTCTTCGTCCTCGATGTATACGCGGCTATACTGGCGATATGCGACGGCCCAGCCCTGCGTGACCATCCAGCGATTAATGTCCTCCGCGCCCAGGAAGCACGTAGCCACGATCCGACCATAGCGATCCTTGGTGCTTGGTTCGCAGGCTAGCACCGATCGACCAATGTGGTCGGACAAAGCGAGCGCCGCTTTTTGCCCGCACCTCCAGGAGGAACCGTCTGCGCGTTGGCATTCTTGCCGGCTTTCTGGCGCATCAATGCCGGCCATGCGGATGCGCGTGCCGTGTATTTCGATGGTGTCGCCATCGATCACACTGGCGACAGCCTTTATGGATTCGGCCCGAACGGCGCCCGCGGCCAGAGTAAGAGCCACCAGGGCGAGAAACATAAGACGCATCGCTATCTCCAGTATCTGCATATTAGGCTTGTTGATGCAGAAGGAGGAGGGGGCATTCCCCCTTTCCTCAAGGCGAGACTTCGACATGCTCGGCCATCAGGCGGCAGTACGAGTGCTGTTTCCGCCATCGACCACGCTGAAAGGGGCCCTGGTAACGTGGGGATCCCGAGCTTCTCCGTGGGTCAGCATGAGGAGTAACAAGACAAGGAGCGGAAGCAGATCGATGCCGAGCCCAACCAGCCAAGCACCAGGCACCGCGCTGGCATGCTCCCATGTCGCTGTGCCCTGATTGGTGGGCGCGTAGGGTAGTGCCTCGGTCGAAAGACGTGATGTCTCGATCTTTTTCACGGCGCGCTGCAGTTCTTCCGTCTGCTTCTCCAGTGTCACCTCAATGTTCTTCAGATTGTCGGCCGCCGATCCGCCGATCTGTGTTTTGACAATCACGATGCCGCGCAGTTTGAGTTGCGGTAGCAGAGACATCCGGTCCATCTCGCGAAGCTTCTGAAAGAAGTGTCCGGCGGTCTCGGAGAACTTCGCCTGAGTGGCGGCCGTGGCAGCTTCAGACGAGTTTGCAAGCTTTGCCAAGTCGGCCAGGATTTGCTGTGCCATTTCGTGATGATCAGCGAAGTCCTTTTGTGTTCGCTGCATCGTGACTACCAGGCTCTCCAGGCCATCGGCGGCGCCGTTCAGTGCCTGGACGACAGGGCCCGAGCCCTGGCGGCCGGAAATGGTCCCGTGGGCTGCCTCATTCCTCGCCTGCACGCGCCATCCGGCGGCGTAGTTCTGGATCGTCGGGATCAGCGATTGCTCGCTGCCAAAGTTCTGAACGGCGTGCCCGAGCTGGGCGTTTGCGCCGGCAAGATAGTTGTTCATGTAGGCCTGCACCGCACGCGTTCCACCGATGCTGGTAGCGATGAACCAGCTGTTGATGGATGCCGCGACGAGGAACAGCACCACGCCCAGACCGATGCCGAGGCCCCTGCGGCGCGGGTCGTGGAGCATGGGCACAAGCCTGATGACGCGATGCCAAAGGCCGAAGAGCCCAACGCCGACCACTGCGGCGCTCACCAGGGGGATAAGCACACCTTCGGGACCTGTGGCTGGCACAAGTGCCCGGAGGCCAAAGAAAGTCGAGACGGTTGCCCCTGCGGCGACAAACGCAAGCACAGCGGTGAGCGCACCATCCTTGACGACGCGGTGACGAAGTTCGTTGACGTAATCCATGATCATGCCCCTCGCAGTACGGTCAGCAGCCCTTCGCAGACGCACCAAATGATGCACCATGCCTCGGCATCAAGCGCTAGATATGGATGCACATCGGAAGTGGGCCCATCGAACCGCGTTCACTGCGCGCGTTAGCGCCGTATGAAAACGGACTTGAGAGAGCGCTCTTGGCGTCAGCTTCGAAAGCAGAGAGCGGTTCCCGTCACTCCCCACGAGTGACTTGTGATGGAAAGCCGAACAACCAAAGATGAGATCTATACCCTGTCGCTGACGGTCCAAGTCTCGGCTGAAAATAGTTCGAAGCTTGGAACCTTGCTCAGAGTAAACACCAGGAGGGTGTCAGATTTGGACGTGCGTCGCGGCGTCAGCCGGACGGCAAAGCGAAATTCTGATGGGCCAGGGCGCGCTGCATCATCACGCGCAACTCGAGAGGCTCAACGACCTCAACGTTGGCTCCCCAGGTGTAGAGGTGCCAACACATCTCCATGAGCCCGCCGGCGCGGAAGCGGACGATGATGGAGCCATCCTTCTGCTTCTGGATCGATTGGCTGGGGTGGAAAATATACTCCGCCACGACATCGGCGACGGCGGGCAGAAATCTCCAGACGATGTCGCGTTGAGGCTCCTGAAAGACGCCGAAAGACCGTTCGGAGAATTTCTGTAAAGAGAAGTCGGCATCACGAACGAAGGATTGGTCGAGTGGATTGACGCGCTGGATCTGGCCGAGGGCAAAGAGCCGAGCGTCGCCGGGGTGACGATCGGGTGACATTCCGACGAGGTAATGTTGCTTGCCGAGAAGAAAGCCATAGGGCTGGAGGCGGCGGCCCGATGATCGGCGACTACTTCGGCTTCTATAGTGTACGTAGATTTCACATCCCTGCTTGATGGCGAGGCGGATCGTATCGATGATTTCGGGGCGTATTAATTGACGAGGGCCGGGGCGCATCGCTAAACCTTCCGCCTCGAGCAGGGCTTCGATATCGGGTTCCAGTCGCCGTTGTGCGGCGGCGGGCAGGGTGGCCCTGAGCTTGCGAGCGATTTTCTCGAGGGAGGCCGCCCGGGCGCGCAGATTACGCTGCCGCAGTAGGCGCGCGGTGGCCTCCAGATCGACAATGTCCTCGGCCACCAGGGCGCCCGGCGTAACCACGCCTGAGACGGGAATACGCCACCGCGGCCGGCGTTCGGTATCTACCAGCTGCTCGGCCTGCGGATAGTTCCGTAAAACCGCATCGCGCATGCGCTGGGCGGTCCGACGGCTCACATCAAAGTCGCGCTCGATATCCAGGAGGCTTAGGCCCATGCGGGAGCCCTGCATCGACAGGGCGAGTTGCAGGACACGATCGGTGATTTCGTATCGCATGGGGGCTCCGGCGGTTGGTGGAGATCATAATAGGCGAGGATGTCCAATAGTGACATCCCTGGACTACATATGGACGAGGGTCGCGTCGGCTTTACCCGGAGGAACCATGACCGCTGTCGAGCTTTCCACCCTGTCGTCTCGGATCTCTCTCGGTTCCTCTCAAACTTTTCGAAATCTTATGGTTGTGCCGTTGCTGGATCCCTCATCGCCGACGGCCGGTTGGCTGACCCTCGACGATGCCCTGGCACGTGGGGTCACCGAGATCACAGAGGTCTCGGAGGCCGGCAGCGTGCCGCAACTCCGGCTCCTGAACCGTGGCGACGAGCCCGTATTCCTGCTCGACGGCGAGGAACTTGTAGGCGCCAAGCAGAACCGCATCCTCAATCTCAGCATCCTCGCGCCCGGCCGCACGAACCTTGAAATTCCGGTCTCGTGTGTCGAGCAGGGCCGGTGGTCATGGCGGGCCGGTGGATTCAGCAGTGGCGATCGGGTGATCTACGCCAAGCTTCGACGCAGCAACGCCGAGGCGGTGTCGGGGAGCCTTGCTTCCACGGGGGATCGTCGCGGCGACCAGGGCAAGGTCTGGGACGACATCGCCAGCAAGTCGGTCCGCATGGCTGTGCACTCGGACACTGGGGCGGCGAGCGCGATCTATGAGCGTTATCGCGAGGACCTGGACGAGTTCGTCGCAGGAATTGAGGCCGCTCCCGGTCAAGTCGGGGCGGCGTTTGTCGTGAATGGTCGATTCGCGGGCCTAGATCTCTTGGCTGGCACAGACCTTCTGGCACGCTTACTTCCGAAGCTGGTTCGCAGCTACGCGCTCGACGCGATAGATGGGGACGAAGCCGGCTCACGCGGCGGAGGGTCCGCAACGGAAGGCATGCACGCCATTGAATCAGCATTACAGGCTGTTGCGCATATGACCACGGCCAGTCACCCAGCGATTGGGAGTGGCAAGGATCTTCGTCTCAAGGGCGATGGATTGGTCGGTGGAGCTCTGATTGCCGAGGGCGCGCTAGTGCACCTGGGGATCTGGTCGGTCTCCTACCATTGAGCGCAGCGCTGCTGGGGTCCTTCCAAAAAGCAACCGACGTGCTCGACGTGAGTCCCAAACCCATGGAGGAAGTTGGATTCAGCAATATGAAGCTTCGGCGCAGCGACTGGAGCAATTTGAATTTCTGGTCGGTTCGGAGAGAATGTCAGCTCGGTCGATCAGGCGAGGCCTCCCATATAGGAGTGAGATTTCGATGTGGCTAATCACAAAGTATGGTTTTTTTAGTGTCGTTCAGAAGTCCGGCAGTTCAAAGGATGAACTTACCGTCCGCTCGCGTGTACGAGCAGACCTGGAAAGTTTGAAGCTTAAGTACCTCCCCGAACTCGGAATGATCACCGAGAGCGCCTCAACCGACTATCGATACCGGGCCAAGGCAAAGCGGTCAGATGTTATGGCTGCGCTTGTAAAGGCCGTCGGCGACATCGACTATTCCAACTTCAAGGATGAGGTGGCGAAGGTACAGGGCACGAGTCGTGCGCACGTCTACGGTGAAATCTGGCATACGCTTCATAAACTTCAGACGACACTTCCAACTCCGAAGCAATCCGATAAGACCGGGAATGCGGCCGCATTCGGAGGCGTTCTGGTCGACGCGCAGGGTCGGGTCCTGCTCTTTGAGCCCAAGAATCACTTCGATGGCTATCATTGGAGTTTTCCGAAGGGACGCCCCGAGGCTGGAGAGACACCCCGTGAAACTGCGCTTCGAGAAGTCCGCGAGGAGACTGGCTATGCTGCGGAAGTTATTGCGGAAATTCCGGGTTCGTTCGCCGGAGGTACGACGGAGAACCAATACTTCCTGATGCGGCCATTCGGACCACCCAATAGCCCCAGTAAGTGCGAAACCGCGAATTTGAAATGGGCATCACCAGACGAAGCCAAGAAACTAATTGCTCAGACCACGAATGATAAGGGTCGGCAAAGGGACCTGAAAGTCTTAGCGGCGGCATTGGAGGTTAAGGCACTATTCGCCACTTAGTCCTTGCCCACTGCTGCCTGCCTCAATGCTAAGGTTGATGGTTCGCCCCAGTGAGACCTCTCGATGCCAATACCAGAATTTCATTCAACAGACAGAGCATTGCCATCATATGGTCTTCGGGTCGCTCATGTGGCGTAGTTGACAAAGCTCGATTCCAAATCGACTTTTCTTCGCCATGCGCGAGTGATTGTGATCGACCATTCTTGCCTCGGGCAGGGTAGCCGGCCGCGACGCGCGGCGCGCCAAGCAGTTATCGGATCATAGATGGAACGTGCAGTACTTTCTCGTGTGCGCGCGGAAGCTATTCTTGGCATTGCAGCAGACAAAGGGAGGCAGGCCGAAACGCACACCAGCAAGATACCAAGTAGAATGAGCTTCATGTCAGGAGAATTCGTGCGAGGCTAAGGCTATGTGTGGAACAGCTGAGAGCTAGCCAGTTTAGCATGCTCTGAGACCCATCTTTGGACCGCCCGGGGTTAGAGTTTCCGAGCTTCCCTGCCATTCAAAGCTCCTTCCAAAGCTCCAAATAGCCAAAACTCCAACTCTCTACTTGGATCAGCTTTTGGGGAGCAGGCCAATACTGGCTACCTTCGTCGTCGAGGAGAATGTTTCTTTAATTGTGGGTTCGACACAGGTCGCCGTTCCCAAGTCTTTGATGCCAGTAGAAACTGAAAAGATTCGAGAGGCTCATAAATATAGGTGCCGATCGCTTCGCCCATTTGCGTGGTTGTCTCAGCGGAAGCCTTCGCTTTCGACATCTGGTGCTTGAAGCCTTGAGAAATGTTCCAAGCGTGCTCACCCGTAACTCGGTTCACGACGGCCAGCGAGAGTCTTAAGGGGCCTTTGATCGTGCGCGAAAGGTTAGAAATCCGTTCCCAGTAGTCGCTGTACCTGGTGTTGGGGTGCCCTGGATCCTGATCAAAGAGAAGCCGGACGAGATGGATCGGCGGTAAGGTTGGTTCGTCAGTGCCGTAACGCTCGTCATCATGCGGGTATTTGCTCCATGACCGCCACGTAAGCAAATCGAAGCTTTGATACTTCTTGTCGTTTGTTGCGCGAGTATCGTCGGCCGAGACATGAGGAAATGTATTCCAAATATCGGCGCCAGTGCGCACCAAGTAGCCTCTCTTTGCCAAGCTCCGTGCGAGCGCAAGCGCCCACCATGGTTGAGACATAGCGTAGGCCGGAGCGTCAAATGTCTCCTTAAATCTCGCGAGTTCGTCCATGAATTCTCCCAAAATGTCTCGATGGGATATGGATTGCAGATTCGAAGATCGCAGAGAGACTTTCATTTGCGCGGCCATGTCTATCTTCCTGGTGAGATATACAAATATGTGGGGCTGCAGGAGCTAAGCACAAATCAGTGACACCCGGGATGGTGGCCTCATTGCAAGGCCATATGTCCGTCCCCCATCTTAACGTACGGACACGAGGTTGATTTCCAAGCGACTTGGACCTACCCCGTTTCCGTGGACAGTTGAGATCTTGGGATCAGGCTACACTGTCTGACGTCATCGTGTCCTTCCTTTGCTGTTCTTCCTGCCTGCTGGTGGCATCCTTTTGTTCGGCCCCTGCGGAGCCCATCCTTCCGTCCCGGCCCGCACATCCAACACGCCGCCGCGCGGAGGGGCGGTCAAGGCCGCGTACTTCACGCGCCCGCGAGGGCTTGGCCTTGAGGGCTCCGAGCACGACGGCAGGATCGAGTGCGCCGGGGGAAGCTGCACACGCCCGGTGGTGCCGCTCGAACGCCGCTGGCGAGACGTACCCCAGCGACGAGTGCCGACGCTGCGGATTGTAGAAGCCTTCGATGAAGTCGAAGACGGCGTTGCGCGCGTCACTGTGCGTTTTGAAGCGGCTGCGATCCAGCAGCTCACATTCCAGCGTGGCAAAGAAACTCTCCGCCATCGCGTTGTCATAGCAGTCGCCGACCGAACCCATCGAGGGGCGAACCCCGGCCTTGCGGCAACGGTTGCCGAACTCGATCGACGTGTACTGTGAGCCTTGATCCGAGTGGTGAATAACACCTCTCGGACGCCGCATCTTCAGTGCCATGTCCAAAGCATCCAGCACGACCGTCACGTGCAGCGTGGCCGACATTGACCAGCCGACGATGCGGCGGCTGAAGACGTCGAGCACGACCGCCAGATACAGGAAGCCCATCCACGTCGGAATGTAGGTGATATCGGCCACCCACAGCGTATTCGGCGCATCCGCCGTGAACGTACGGTCGACCAGATCGGGCGCTTGCCGGCCGCCGTCGCGCACCGTCGTCACCACGAACCGGCGCCGGCTGACGCCGACGATGTTCGCCTCGCGCATCACTCGCGCGACGCGGTTCCGGCTTGCCGCAATGCCTTCGGCCGCAAGCTCCGCATGGACACGCGGAGCGCCATAGGTTCCACGCGACACCGCGTGGATCGTCCGCACCGTCTTCGTCAGTGCAGCGTTGTCTTGGCGGCGCCGGGACGGCGCACGCTTGCGCCACGCATAAAAGCCGCTCGCTGAAACGCTCAGAACACGACACATCGTGGCAATCGGAAAGGAGACCTGATGCGCTGTCACGAATCTGAACCCTTCGGCGGGATCACATCCGTCTCCCGAGCGAACCAGGCCGCGGCTTTTGAGAGAATGTCGCGCTCCACTTTGAGTTGACGGTTCTCACGCCGCAGGCGGTTGATCTCTGCGCGATCCGCCGTCGTCGTGCCATCGTCGCGCTCGCCTGCATCGCGGCCCGCTTGCGCGACCCAGTTACGGATCGTCTGCGCCGTCGGCTCGAACTCATTGGCAAGGCTCTCCGGACTGCGTCCGGAGCGAACTAGCTCGATCATCTGACGCCGGAACTCAGGCGTGAAGGGTGGGTGCTTTCTGGCCATGATGGACTCCTGGAACACAAATGTTCGGGTGTCCACGAAACCGGGGGA
>CAMAYC010000164.1 GCA_945862125.1 Reyranella massiliensis 521 | reverse complement strand
GAGATGCCCTGCACGCTTTCGACGACGCCGATCTGTACCTTCTCCTCGTCGAGGATCGGGCCCTGTTCGATGTGGAGCTCGACGAAGGCGTGCGGCTTGAGCGCGCCCGGCTTCTGCGGCCCGAGATAGCCGATGCGCCGAAGCTCGTCGCCGACCGAAACGCCTTCCTTGTCGGTGGCGGCGTAGGCTTCGTTGAGGCCGATACCGCCGGCATAGACCAGGCTTCCCATCATGTCGGGCTGGAAGCGCGCGCCCTCCTCATTGGTGAAGAAGGCGACGGCAATCGGCCGGCGCGTGACCACCTTGGCCTCGTTCAGGGCCCGCACGACTTCGAGCCCCGCCAGGACACCGTAGTTGCCGTCGTAGCGGCCGCCGGTCCGCACGGTGTCGATATGGCTGCCGGTCATGATCGGCGCCAGGTTCTCAGTTCCGGCGCGGAGCCCGATCACATTGCCGATGGCGTCGATCCGGACATCGAGACCCGCCGCCTTCATCCAGCCCACGACCAGGTCACGCCCGGCCTTATCCTCATCGCTCAGCGCCAGACGCGCGCAGCCGCCGCCTTCGATGGCGCCGATCCCGGCCAACTCGTCCAGGGCGCCGAGCAGGCGCCGGTCATCCAAACGCAGCATGATTTCCCCAATGACGCCAAGACCTTACCATATGACTAAATTATCACGCCGCCTTGATCGGGATTGCCTTGCCAGCGCCATGGGCTGGGGTCACTTAATTGGTTCCGATGCCGCGTTTCCTTGCCCCCCTTGCCCTCCTGCTCGCGTTGCTTCTCGCGGGCCCGGCTTTCGCCCAGTCGTCCGTCGTCCAGACCGACAATGTGCGGGCCGAACTCGTGTCCGACGTGGCGACGGTGAAGGCTGGCGAGCCGTTCTGGGTCGGGTTGCGCCAGACCATCCGGCCGAAGTGGCACACCTACTGGAAGAACCCGGGTGAGTCCGGCCTGCCGACCGAGATCGCCTGGACGCTGCCGGCCGGCGCCAAGGCCGATCCGATCGTGTGGCCCACGCCCATCCTGTTCGATATCGGCGGCGTCACCAACTACGGCTTCAAGGACGAGGCGATGCTGCTGGTACGCATCACGCCGCCGGCCGATCTCGCGGGCCCGCTGAAACTCGCCGCCGAAGCCAACTGGCTGGTCTGCGAGGACGTCTGCATTCCCGAAGAGGGCAAGTTCGAACTCACGCTGGCCTCGGGTGCCGCCGCCACGCCGGCGCCGCCCGCCGTACGGTCGCTGTTCGATGCCGCGCGGCGCCGCGTGCCGACGGAAAGCCCCTGGCCGGCGCGCTATGGCGTTTCCAAGACAGGCGAGCCGACACTGATCGTCGAGGCCAAGGGCCTGAGACCCGACACGATCAGCGACGTCTATTTCTTCCCCGCCGAATGGGGCGCCGTCGCCACCATGGCCAAACAGACGGCCAGCGTGACGGCCGACGGCATCCGCATCCCGCTGCGCAAGGGCGAGGCCAAGACCGCGATGCCCGAGCGTCTCGCAGGGACCTTGGTGCTGACCGAGAAGACGGCCGACGGCACCGTGAAGCAGGCGTTCGACGTATCGGCCAGGCTCGATCCGGCGTTCGTGCCGGCCTCTGCGTCGCTCGCCGGCGCTGCCGGCGCTGAGCAACTCTCGCTGGTGCAGGCACTGCTGTTCGCGCTGCTGGGCGGCCTGATCCTGAACCTGATGCCCTGCGTCTTCCCGGTGCTTGCGATGAAGGCCGCCGCCTTCGCACGCCTGGCCGGTCACGAACAAGGCGAGATGCGCCGCGATGGCCTCGCCTACACCGCAGGCGTGCTTGTCTCGTTCGCCGCCATGGCCGCGATCGTGGTGGCGATCCGCGCCAGCGTCGGCGATGTCGCCTGGGGTTTCCAGTTCCAGTCGCCGGTCTTCTCGCTGCTGATCGCCTACTTGTTCTTCACCGTCGGCCTCAATCTCTCGGGCGTGTTCGAGGTCGGCGGCCGACTGGCCGGTGTCGGCCAGGGACTGGCCGCGCGGGGCGGCACGACGGGCGCCTTCTTCACCGGCGTGCTGGCGGTGATCGTGGCCACGCCCTGCACCGCGCCGTTCATGGCCGCGGCGCTGGGCTTTGCGCTGAGCCAGCCCGCGCCCGCGACCTTCGCCGTGTTGCTGGCGATGGGCCTGGGTCTCGCACTCCCCTATCTCGCCCTCTCCTTCACGCCGGCCCTGCAGCGGCTGTTGCCGCGGCCCGGGGCCTGGATGGACCGGCTGCGCCAGTTCCTCGCCTTCCCGATGTACGCCTCGGCCGTGTGGATGATCTGGGTGCTCACGCAACAGACCGGCTCGGACGGCGTGCTCTATGCCTTGGGCGGCATGATCCTGATCGCCTTCGCCATCTGGCTGCTGCGGCTGAACGGTGGCGCTTCCCGGGGCACCTGGGTGCGCCGGGGACTGGCGGCGACCGCGGTCCTGCTGGCCTTCGCCGCCACGCTCAAGCTCGACGACGCGCCCGCCACCGCCGCCTCGGCCTCGGGCGGCCCGACATCAGGCGTCAATTTCGAGGGCTGGGAACGCTTTTCGCGCGCCCGCATGGCCGAGGCGGTGGCTGCCGGCAAACCGGTGTTCGTCGATTTCACCGCCGCCTGGTGCATTACTTGCTTGGTAAACGAGCGCGTCGCCCTCGAAACGCCGGCCGCGAAAAAGGCATTTGAACAGGCCGGCGTCGTAAAACTAAAGGGCGACTGGACCAACCGCGATGACGAGATCACGGCGGTCCTCAAAGAAGTCGGCCGGGCCGGTGTGCCGCTCTATCTGTTCTGGGCGCCGGGCGCCGATCGGCCTAAAATTCTGCCGCAGGTTCTCACCGAAGCCATGATTCTGTCGGAGCTTTCTTCCATTCAGCAAGCCAAGCGCTAGGAGACGAGCATGTCGAATTTCAGCGTTCCCCGTCGGTCCCTCATTCTGGGAGGCGCGGCTCTCGCCCTCGCCCCGGCCGCCGCCTTCGCGACCACCAGTCCCGATATCGGCAAGCCGGCGCCGCTCTTCACGGCCGTCGACAGCAACGGCAAGACCTGGTCGCTGGCCGACCTCAAGGGCAAGGTCGTCGTCCTCGAGACGACGAATCACGACTGCCCCTACGTGCGCAAGCACTACAACTCCAAGAACATGCAGACCCAGCAGCGCGAGGCCGCGGCCAAGGGCGTGGTCTGGCTGACCACCGCGTCGAACGCCACCGGCGAGCAGGGTGCGGTGACGCCGGCCCAGGCCAACGAGCTCACCAAGAGCCGCGATGCCGCGCCCGCCGCCGTGCTGATCGACCCGCAAAGCAAGATCGCGCGGGCCTATGGCGCCACCGTGACGCCGCACATGTACATCATCGATGCCAAGGGCGTGCTGGTCTACAAGGGCGGCATCGACTCGATCCCATCGTCGAGCGTCAGCGACGTGCCCAAGGCCACGCAATACGTCCGCGTGGCGCTGGACGAGGTGTTGGCCGGCAAGCCGGTGACCGTCGCGTCGACGCAGGCCTATGGCTGCACGATGAAATATCCGCGCACCTCGACCTGAGGAGGAAGCCATGCCGCATGACGGCTGGCATCCGCACGACCATTCTCACGACGATGAGCCGCACGCTCATCGTCACGATCACCATCATCACCACCATCACGGCCCGCCCACACGGCGGGCCGTTCTTGCGGCGGCGGCCCTGCTGCCGTTCGGCACCGCCAGCGCCCAGACCGCCGATGCCGCCCAGCGTATCGCCGGGGCGGCCAACCGTTTCCTCTCTTCCCTCGACACCGCCCAGCGCCTGCGCGCGCTGATCGCCTTCGAGGCCGACAACCGGATCGACTGGCACTACATCCCGCGCAACCGGTCGGGACTCTCGCTCGGCGAGATGCAGCCGGCGCAAGCCACGGCGGCGCGCGCGCTGTTCGCCACGGTGCTGAACGACGAAGGGCTAAAACTGCTCGACGGCGTGCGGCTGCTGGAAGGCGTGCTGCGCGAACAGCAAGGCAGCTTCCGCGACCCCGCCCGCTACTACGTCTCGGTGTTTGGCACGCCCGGCCGCTTCCCCTGGGGCTGGCGCTTCGAGGGCCATCATCTGTCGCTGAACGTGACCCTGCCGGCGGCCGGCCACGTCGCCGTGACGCCGTTCTTCGTCGGCGCACACCCGGCCACCGTGCGCGACGGCCCCAACCGCGGCTTCCGCCTGCTCGGCACGTCGGAGGATCTCGCCCGCCAGATCATGGCCGGTCTCTCCGCCCCGCAGCGGCAGACCGCCATCATCGCCGACCGCTCGTTCGGCGAGATCGTGGCCAGTCCCCAGCGCGAGCGCGACCTCGGCCAGCCGCGCGGCCTCGACCTCGGCCAGATGAGCGGCGCCCAGCGGGCCCTCGTCGAGGCGCTGATGGACCGTTTCCTGGACACCCTGGCGCCCGATCTGGTGGCCGCGCAAAAGAAGCGCGTGATGGACCAGGGGCTCGCTTCCTTCCGCTTCGCCTGGGCGGGCTCGCTCACGCCGGGCGAGGCGCATTACTTCCGTGTCCACGGGCCTGCCACGGTGATCGAGCACGACAATACCCAGAACGGCGCCAACCACATCCATGCGGTGTGGCGCGACCTCGCGGCCGACTTCGGCAACGACGCGCTGGCCGACCACTACCGCCGCCAGCCGCACCGCTGATTGGAGCGGCCAGCCAATAGGCGGCGCGGGCAAACTCCCTGCCCGCATCCCCGGCCAAGTCCCACATGGTTTTTCACGGTTCGAAAACCGTTCGATGCCGTGTTTTCACGGCTTTCTCGCATTATTTGTGGACACCTGAATGTAACGCGTTCTGTCCAGAAACCTGTCCGGGGCAGCGTCGCAAACCGGTCCTCAGGACCGACGTTCGCCGTCGGCATTCATTTGCTCTTTGGGTCTCGTTTTTCGTAGTTGGAAACATGGTCAGGACCATGCCAGGCGCAGCGCTCTCTGAAGAGCTTTGGGCGCACGCCGGAGGGAGTTCCGGTGGCACAGACGCCTTTTAGGATAGCGAAAACATAGAGCGCTTCCGGCTGAACCTGTGAATCGCGTTTCGCAAATCAGCATCGCGGATTCCGCCGGGCTGCTGGCAGTGCCAGCAAGCCAGTTCATCGGCCCTGGCGTCGAAGGCGCGCCCTCCTCCTGCACGGGGACCACCTTGCTGTGTGTCGCCTTGTGCGGGAAACTTGTCGAGGCAAGCGGCGGGGTGAGCAGCTGGGACGGCCTCGGATGAGACGCCTCTTTTGCGCGGCGGGGGCAACAGCCCTGGCAACGATGGGGGGCGGAAACGGCGCCCGCGCCGACGAGAGCGGCGCCAGTTTCTGGCTGCTCGGCTCCTATGCCAGCCAGGCGGCCGTGCCGTCGCCGCTCGGCCTGTCGATCGACACGACCTATTACACGGCGGGCGCCAGTGCCGGCCGGGAGGTCACCTTCACCCGGGGTGGGCGCGTCCAGGCGGGGCTCACCACCAATTCGAACTACATGATGGTGACGCCGAGCTACGCCTTCGAGACGCCGGTGCTGGGCGGCCAGTTCGGCTTCGGCACGACGCTGCTGTGGGGCAACTACAGTTCGACGGTATCGGCCTCGCTCGTCGCACCCTCGGGCTTCGGCCTGTCGGCGGCGCGCAGCGATTCCATGACGGCGTTCGGTGACGTCTTCCCGACAGCGACGCTGAAATGGGCGGTGGGCGTCCACAACTTCATGACCTATGCCACGGCCAACGTGCCGCTGGGGGCCTACGACCCGAACCGCCAGGCCACCGTCGGCCTCGGGCGCTGGGCGGTCGACGGCGGCGGCGGCTACACCTACTACGACGACAATTCGGGTCGTGAACTCTCGGCGGTCCTGGGCTTCACCTACAATTTCATGAATCCCTACACGGCCTATCAGAGCGGCATCAACATGCACCTCGAGCTGTCGGCCTCGCAGTATCTGACGGAGCGTTTCCTGGCCGGGGTCGCCGGCTACTTCTACCAGCAGATCACACCCGACACCGGATCGGGCGCGACGCTGGGACCGTTCATGTCGCGTGTCGCCGGCATCGGGCCGCAGCTCGGCTACGATTTCAACTTCGGCAGCCGCTCGGCGACGATCAGTACCCGCGGCTACTATGAGTTCGCCGCGCAAAACCGGCCGCAGGGCTGGAACGCCTGGCTGACCCTCGTCGTCGCCCTCGGCCAGCCCGACCGCAAGGCCGGGCGATATCCCGACTGAAGCAGAGGAGTTGCCGCGACTACGTACCTCAACCGCTTCCTCGACCCGGCTGAAAGTCTGGCCGAAGTCCTGTTCGGGCTGATCCACCGCGACACGCTGCGCACGCCGTGAAGGTCGCCATGCTGTTCGTCGTCGGCTTCTACCGGGCCCGCGCGATCGGCGCGAACGGCTGGCGCACCGGCCTGGTCCTCATGCTGTCGGGCGTCCTGCTGGTGGGCATCGCGGTCGTGCCGGGAGGCTGACCGGCACGGCGGACGCAGGGTTGCAGCTTGGCGCTTGCCGCGCCTGTGCCGCTCGGGTTGGATGGACCGTCTTTCAAGGTGAGCTTTCGATACGGGGCACGCGCATGAAATCGAGAAGGGTCTTCGTCATCGCGGCAATATTGTCGGCACCGCTGGCGGTGCTGGCACAGCCGGCGGGCGCAGGATTTGTCGGCGAATGGCAGGGACAGGTTCCAGGCATCGGCGATGCCCGCCTGATTGTCACGTCGGTCAGGCCGGACGGCCAGATCGAGGGCCGGATGGAATTTTCCCTTCAGTCGTTCGTGTCCACGTTCGGAGACAAGGCCGATTCGGCCAAACGCACCAACCGCGGGGTCGTCTCGGGCTCGACCCTCGGCATCGACTCGGCACTGGGCGGCAAATATGAATTGAGCCGCAACGGCGATCAGTTGAGCGGGACCTACACGCGCGGCACGACGATGTCTGTAGCGGTCAGTTTCAAGAAGACCTGAAAAAGGGACCGGCAGAACGACATCGTCCTGGAGGGGCATTGAACGTCAAGAATCAAATGAGGCGCGTCTTCTTCAGCGTGTTGTTCCGGCAGCTGGGCGTGGTCTGGCCAATCCTGTCGGGCGTGCTTCTGGTCATGGTCGGGTCGGGGCTCGCGATCGGGTTTCTGGAGCGCTGGGGCGTGGGTGATTCTCTCTACTTCACCTTCGTCACGGGCCTCACCATCGGCTATGGCGATCTCGTGCCCCAGCGCGCCGCGTCGCGGCTGCTGGCGGTTGTCATCGGCTTCTCCGGCATCCTGATGACGGGGCTGGTGGCAGCCCTCATCGTGCAGGCGTTGCAGGAGACGGCGCGCGATGCCCGGACGCGGCGCTAGGCCGGGATCGCGAAGACGGTGATGGCCATCACCAGGTAGACGGCGATGAGCTGTACGCCGGTGAACCAGGTCGACTTGCCGTCGACGATCAGGATCGAGGCGATGAAGGTCGCCATCAGCACCAGGAACACCTCGACGCCGGAGAAGGCGAGAGACATGGCCTCCGGTGCCATCACCAGGCTGAGCAGCACCAGCAGCGGCGCCACGAACAGCGCGATCTGCGTGCTGGAGCCGATGGCAATGCTGAGCGAGACCTCCATGCGGTTGCGCATCGCAAACAGCACGGCCGTGCTGTGCTCGGCCGCATTGCCCACCACCGCGACCACCACGACGCCCACGAACAGGTTCGACAGGCCGAGCGCCGCCGACGCGTGCTCGACCGTGCCGACCAGGATCTCGCTCATCCAGACGATCAGCAGCGTGACCACCGTCATGACGCCGACGGCGAGCGACAGCGACCACGGCGTCCCGTGGTCGCCGGCCTCCTTGGCCGAGGGATCGCCGCGGAACAGATCGGCATGGGTGCCGAGGATGAAGACCAAGCTGAGCAGGTAGACCACCAGCAGCACGACCGACACCACGACGCTGAACGCCACCGACCGTTCGGCGAGTGCGCCCACATCCGACATGACGAAGATCGACGGCACCAGGATGGCCAGCGCCGCCAGCGCCATCATGCCGACCTGCAGCCGCACGCCCACGGTGGCGAAAGTCTGGACCTTGTGGCGCAGGCCGCCCGCCAGGAACGCGGCACCCAGCACGAGCAAGAGGTTGCCGATGATCGAGCCGGTGAGCGATGCTTTCACCATGTCGAGCATGCCGGCACGCAGCGCCACCAGGGCGATGATGAGCTCGGCGGCATTGCCCAGCGTCGCGTTGAGGAAGCCGCCGATGCTCTCGCCGACGCGCGCTGCCAGCTTCTCGGTGGCGAGCCCCAGCAGTCCCGCCAGCGGAACGATGGCGACGCAGGCAAGGACGAAGACCAGCAGGGGGTTGTCGGGCCGGCTGTGATGGATCCAGCCGGCAATCGGGACGGCGAACAGCAGCCATGCCAAAGGGGCTTCGGCAAGTACCTTGCGCAATGTCAGCATCACATCCTCCCCCAAGGTCTGATGGCCATCGCAACTATGGGCGCGGCAGGCAGTTGCGGCCAGTACTCCTCGCAAGTGCCCCTCGGCCGACGCGCCATTTCCCGTCCGGGCAATGCCTTGCTACCGTTGCAGGGACGTGGTTCTACCCTTCCCGCCGCCGATCCTGCCGGCACCCGAGGAGTCGTCGATTGATCTCTGAGTTTCTGGATCCCGTCCTGCTGCTGGCCGGCGCCTTCCTTGCCAGCGAATTCGGCTACCGCCTGGGCCGCTTCGCCGGCCCTCGAGGCGAAGCCTTCGACAAGCAGCTCGGCATGATCAGCGGCGCCACCTTTGCCCTGGTCGCCTTCCTGATCGGCTTCGGCTTCGCCGGCGCCGGCACCCGCTACGTCGATCGCCTCGACCTGGTCGTCAAGGAGGCCAACGCGCTGGGCACCGCCTGGCTGCGCGCCGATGCCCTGCCCCAGCCGGCACGCGGCGATCTGAAGGAGGCGCTGCGCCAGTACACTGCCAGCCGGCTGGAATTGCTCGATATCAGGGATCGCCCGCAGGCCCACGTTCTGCTGGCCAAGGTCGGGGGCCAACATGAGCGCCTGTGGGACATCGCGCTGAAAGGGACCGCCGGCAATCCCCAGCTCATGCTCGTCGTCATGCCGTCGCTCAACGAGGTGATCGACCTGCACACTACGCATCTGTCGGCGGCGCGCCGCCACATACCGACGGCGATCATGATCACGCTATTGATCGCCACGGCGCTCGCGCTCGCGCTGGCCTCCTTCGGCAACGGACAGGCCGGCCGCCGCTTTCCGATCCTCAATTTCATGTACGGCTTCGCCCTGGCCGCCGCTCTGTGGATGACGCTCGACCTCGACCATCCGCGGCGCGGCACCATCCAGATCAGCATCCAGCCGCTGGTCGAGACGCTCGCGTCCATGAAGCCCTGAGGAACGGACGATGCCCAAGCTCAAGATCGCCATCGCCTGCCAGGGTGGCGGCAGCCAGACGGCCTTCACCGCGGGCGCGCTCAAGACATTGTGCCAGGCACAGATCCA